>NZ_KV824248.1:17741-34924 GCF_001816025.1 Hafnia sp. HMSC23F03 | reverse complement strand
TCAACAAACCGTGAGGCCCCCGATTAAGCCCCCACAAACTACAGATGTCAAGAAACCCGGCAGTCCTTGTCAGGATAGCCGGGTAAAGATAAGTTCTTGTTTTCTAAACGTTTCAGGACTCATAGAGATGTCATGAAACTAAAATTTGGCTCCTCTGACTGGACTCGAACCAGTGACATACGGATTAACAGTCCGCCGTTCTACCGACTGAACTACAGAGGAATCGTTTGAACGGGGCGAATATTAGCGAGCAGCGATAACGCTGTCAACGGCTAATTAGATTTATGCGTTTGTTTGCTGCTTAACTGCACAAAAAGCTAAAAGTTTGTTCTTTATCGCAAAGTAAGCATTTTTTTGTCCTTACTATAATACGGTTTAATCACATACTGGAAATACTATGCGTGCTAAGGATTTAGTCTCATCGAGCCAGTTTTATTCTCTCAGACTCCAGCCAGGAGCTGAGCTCATCGAGCAACTTCGTCAGTTTATTCAAGTTAATCACATCAAAGCCGGTTGGATCGCGTCCGTGGTCGGCAGTCTATCGTCCGTCTCTCTGCGCTACGCTGGGTGTGAGCGAACGAATCTTATTGAAGGAAAGTTTGAAGTCATTGCGCTAGGGGGGACTCTCGATAGCCAGTTTGAACACCTCCATATGTCCGTGGCGGATGAAACGGGGCGAGTGATTGCGGGGCATGTTATGTCAGGGAATATCGTCAGAACAACGCTAGAGCTTATTATCGGTGAGCTGTGTGACGTCGAGTTTTCGCGACAGCACTGCGTGTTATCTGGATATGACGAATTAGTTATTACCTCTAAGGAAGCGTGAACATGAGAAAGGAACACCGTTTTTCCAGTCGTAGCCTAGTTCTGATCGTCATTTGTGTTGCTATTAATATGATTGCAGGCCAAATGATTTCCATGCTGAAACTACCCTTGTTTCTAGATTCGATCGGAACCGTGCTTTGCGCGGTGCTTGCGGGGCCGTGGGTGGCACTCTTTACCGGGCTAGTAACCAATGTGTTATGGGGATTGTTAACAGGCCCAATCGCAGCCGCTTTTGCCCCCGTGGCCATGGTCATTGGTTGCGTAGCCGGTTTTATGGCGCGCGCAGGATGGTTCAGAACGTTCGGGCGAGTGATCGCTAGCGGCGTCGTTATTACGCTGGCTTTGACCGTTGTGGCAGTGCCAATTCGGACCTATTTATTTGGTGGGGCGACCGGCAGTGGAGCAGATTTTGTCGTCGCCTATCTGCATGCAGTGGGTGAGGGGCTGCAAGAGTCGGTGGCTTTCACCGTTCTTGGGCTTAACCTGATAGACAAAATCCTCACCGTGCTCATCGTCTGGCTGTTATTGCGCCGTATGCCAGAGCGTACGCGGCACAATTTCCCGCAAATGGCACCGGTACGGTAATGCATCCTTTTACCTTACTGATGCTCTGGATATGGTACTCGGTTAGCGCACTATTTTTACCTGTTAACCTGCTGGTGGGATGGGGCGCGTTACCGGTTGCTATCATTTTAGCTTGGCCGGCGGCGCGCTGGCGGATAAGCATTATTCTGGCTGTTATGCTGCCGATGGGACTTGGGTTATGGCTTGTACATGGGCATTGGCTGCATAGTTTTTTAACTGAGGGCGGCGGTGGCTCTTTGGCTGTTCCTATTTTTGCAATAACGCTTTGGTTGCGGTTATTGGTGTTCTTTGCTGGCGCTCAGCTCTGGTTACAAAAAGTCTCAACGCCATATTTTGTCCAAGCGCTATTTTCCAGCCGGTTGCCGCCTAGCGTTGCCTATCTTTGCGCTGGCCCTTTGTTGCTTAAAGAACAGTTAAGGCAGCAATTAGCCGCCATTCGTGAGGCGCAGGCAGCGCGCGGCGTGGCTTTTGATGGCAATGTTTTCCAGCGAATCAAAACAATTTTACCTTTGCTTTCCCCGCTATTGCTGCAAAGTTTGCACGACCTCAGCACCCGCAGTGCGGCGTTAGATGCCCGTGCTTTTCGGCTTTTCCCTCATCGCACTATTTTGAATCCTGTTCGAGAGCATAAGTTCGAGCCGTGGCTACGGTTTATGCTTTTAGGTTTTTTGTTGATAGAGGGAGGCGCGTTTTGGCTTTATCGATAAACATTGAACGGCTTAGCGTCGACATTCACCATGCTTTTCGGCTGGGGCCGCTTTCTTTGCAGATGGATCCGGGGCAGTGGTTGGCGGTTCTGGGGGGGAATGGCTCAGGGAAAAGCCAGCTAGCAAGTTTGTTAGTGGGTGAGTTCGAGGAGACAGCCGTTTCTCTCGTTGAAGGCCGTGGAGAGGTATTAGGCTACGATATTATGCGTTCTGATATTCCACTTTATACAAAACAATGGGTACAGCAATCACCGTATCTACAGTTTTCAGGCTGCTGTTTTACGGTTGAAGATGAGGTTGCATTTGGACCTCAAAATTTGGCACTACCAGCGCCAGAAATTCTAAGCCGAGTGGAAACCGCGTTGCAACGCTTTGGCTGCCAACACTTACGCCAGCGTAATCCCCAGTCATTGTCGGGCGGGGAAGCTCAGAAAGTGTTGCTCGCCTGTATAATGGTTATGCATCCCAAACTGTTAGTCCTCGATCAGGCTTTGGGACGTTTGAGCAAAGAGGCAACTTATCAATGTTTGGATGCAATTTTGCAATATTCCCGAGAGCTCCAATGTAGCGTTATCCTTCTTGAACATCGGCTTTTCCCTGCGGTGGACTACTGCCAGCAGCTGGTTTTACTCGATAAGGGAACCACATCTCCGGTCGATAGTCATGCGCTATTATCCTTGATTCCACGGGTGATTTTGCCTGATCAGCTTAAGAAAATACTGCTTGATAAACTACCACTTGATAAACCACCACATCACAACGACCTGTGGGATGTACTCAAACCATTTTTGCGGAACGATCAAGCATGCTAATCATGAAAGATATGGCGTTTAGCTGGGAAGATCGCAGCCCGTGTTTGCAAAACGTGAACTTGCATATTCATCGGGGCGAGCAGTGGGTGATTACAGGCGAGAATGGGGCAGGAAAATCGACGTTGCTTAGATTGGCTGCGGGTCTGCTGGCGCCGAGCCAAGGCACCCTCTATCTCAATAGTACAGAGACAGTAAACATGAAAGCCGTCGATAAAGCGGCGCTGGCTGGGATGTTATTTCAAGAGGTCGAGCGCCAGCTTTTTCATAGTACGGTCGTGGAGGAGATCCGCTTCGGGCTACGGCTGCAAGGGTTAGATAAAGCGGTGATTGAGCAACGCACGGCTGACGCCTTGGCTTTGTGCGAATTAGCCTCGGTGGCTACAAAGCATCCGCTCGACCTGCATAGTGGTCAGCGACGCATGGTGGCTGTCGCCTGTCTCTGTGCTATGGAACCACCGTTGTTGCTTTTGGATGAACCCAGCAGAGATTTTGATCCCTATTGGCTTGCCGTGTTTGAACGCTGGTTATCCCAAAGCCGTGAACGAGGCGCGACGGTACTTGCGATCAGCCATGATCCTGAGTTTACCGCTCGGAATTTCCAGAAAGTCATTCATGTCTGCAACGGAACGGTGAAGATGCTTAGCTGAGATGGGCGAAATTCTTATCCTGCTCTAGCGACTGACGTTGTCGCTCCAGCGGATCTTGCCGGTAGAAGCTTTTAAAGTGCGCGTACATTTCTGGAAAGCGTTCGGCGAGGAGCTCAGGGGCACTGAAAAAATATTCTGATAACACAGCGAAGCACTCTGCTGGCTCACTCGCTGCATAGGCATCAAGGCTAGTCGCGCCTTCACCGACCACGTCAATTTCATCTTGAATGGATGCCATCGCCGCATGGAGATCATGCTCCCATTGAGCCATATCTTTTAACGCAATCGGCGGTACGCCGCTAGCAACCCCAGCGTTACGCATATCAAGCTTATGTGCCGTTTCATGGATAATAAGGTTGTAGCCGGAAAGGTCGAAAGAGTCTCTAACATCCATAAGATTAAGGATCACAGGGCCTTGGGCGGAACACTGGCCTGCCTGCACCATGGGCCCCGCATGGACTAACCCGATATCATCTTGCCACTCTTCATGGTAGATGAACGGTTCTGGATAGAGAAGAATCTCGTGAAAGCCATCTAGCCAGTCAATACTGAGCTCAAGAACGGGCAGAGAGAATAGCAGCGCAATGCGCGCCTCTATTAACGGTGTGATATGCAGATCTTGTAGCGGGACAATACGTTTAAGCTGCAAAAATTTTGAGGCGATGAGCGTAAGTTTCTGAAGTTCACGAGGGGTAAGCGTTGAAAGCAGTGGAATAGCTGAAGCCTCTTCCCAAGGGTAATTGGCAAGAGGGGTGTTTGCACCTGCGTTCCAAGGCCACTTAATCATTAGAATGCTCGTAACATGAACGTTTATTACTCACTGTTTTATCATGAATGAACATCAGAATAAAACAGCAAACTAAGCGCGTAGATAACCACTTTTTTGTGTGGCTGTCTGTGATAAAGTCCACGCTTGCCGCTTGTTAGAACAAATAAATCAAGATGTTGGCAGTCCTAGAATTCTATCGGCGGGGGGGACACGTGATCATTTTGATTAGGCAAAAGAAAAGCCACGCGTGTTCGTGGCTTTCGTTGTTTTTCAGGTTAAACGCCGCTGCTGCGCTACGGGTTTTGTGTTCTACATGTTTTCAAAATATCGAGACTTGGATTGTACTCTTTCGTCTGAACATTCATCATCGACAGCATGGTGTGGAACAGATTGTCGTGAGAAAACTCGTTGTTTTTTGCAAGATTAGCCACGCAGGCACGGTCGATACCTTGCGCTTTCACATAGCTATCAGACAGCCACATCTCCATTGGGACATGGGTCTGTTCTTTAGGTGCAAATTTGTAAGGCGTGCCATGCAAATAAAGCCCGTCTTCGCCCAAGGATTCACCGTGGTCTGAGACATAATACAATGCAACGTTATAGTCCTTTTCATAGCCTTTTAACCGCTGAATAAACTGGCTCACCACATAATCGGTGTAGCGAATGGTGTTGTCGTAGGTATTAACCAACTGCTGTTGGGTGCAGTTTTCAATATCGCTACGCTGGCAGTCAGGCATGAAGAAGCGGAATTCTTTTGGATACCTTTTATAGTAAGTCGGGCCATGGCTCCCAATCAGATGGAATGCCAATGTTTTGTTTTTTCCATCATTAGGAATGAGCTTATCTAAATCGTTCAACAATACGGCGTCGTAGCAGGTATCGCCATCACACAGATTTTTATCGCTATTGGTCGGCACGATTTGTGTAGGGATACGATCGCAAGCGCCTTTGCATCCTTCGTCGTTGTCTTTCCAGTAGGTTGATACCCCTGCTTTTTGCAGGATATCCATTAAACCTTCGCTGTTACGCGCAATATTATTGTCGAAATGCGTACGTGGCATATTTGAGAACATACAAGGCACGGATACTGCGGTGGCGGTGCCACACGAGCTGACTTTAGAGAAGTAGATCAGATCCGGTTCTTGGCTGGTGTAAGGATTGGTTGGGCGAGGATATCCCTGTAGCTGCTGGTTCTGATTTCGTGCGGTTTCACCCACAATCAAAAATACTAGCGTTGGCTTACTGCCGGTTTTCTGTACTAATTTGGCATCGTCGCCAATCTTACGGAAGGGAATCGGTTTAGTCAGATAGCGACGGTTAATATATTGCGACGCGCTGTACAGATAATTAGTCGGCAGAATTTCAAGATTCAGCGTGCGGTTGTTGCGTCCCACGGAGGCATAGTCTTGATAATACAGGCTAGCTACGAGCGCGATAATAAGAAGAGAAACCAGCATGGAGACGAGGCGTAGCCCCAAACGCGCAATGATGCCATGCGCATAGATAATCTGGGTTTTCATCAGCAGGATGCAGGGCAAAATACCGGTAAACAGCACCCATAACACAACCGAGAAATTATAGTACGAAGAGGCTTCCGCAGAATTGGTTTCAAAAATATTCTCAATCATTGACCGATCAAAAATAATTTTGTACTTCAGTTGGGCGTAGCTTGCAAAGGCACTCATCACCAGCACGATGCAGAAAAAGGGTTTAAAAATCGGTTTAAACGTAAAAGGGGTAAAGACAAAGTTGAGTGCGGCGATCAATACCAGCGGAATCGATAGGGCAAAGCCGAGTTTATAGTTATCCAACGATGTGAGGATGCGATAAAAATGCAGCAAAATCGGTAGGTTAACTACCAGTGTAAAATAAATCGCCAGAATAATCGTCAGCGACAAAAAGCTGACTTTCAAAACCTTTCGCTGCAAGGGAAACGCTCCTAAAATGCAAGTAAACGGCTTTTGCTGTCATGACAAAGCCGAGAAATAAGCGAAAACGCTGATAGTATCAGGCAAATTTAGCGAGCTAAACTTAAGATAGCCTTAAGCTCCCGTGAATGAATTGCTGTAGTAGGGTGTTGAAAATACAGGAGAGTGATAAAACGCAAAGAAAATTATGCGCCGCGAAACAGCATTAAGACCCGCTTTGAATAAACGCCATCAACGGCCTAATTAGTTCCTCGTCCATATCCGTGAGTCATCTTCTTCGCTCAATCTATTTGTTTTTAAGAATTATTTTCATTTCAAATACCCATGGGTAACAACTGGCTACACTTTAATTCACAAATATTATGCATTGGGCGCTTGTTTTTTTATTGATCGTAATGATAATCGGTATCATTACTTTTACCGTTCTTTACATGCGTGTTACGCGCAAGCAAGAGAGAAAAACATGTTTGTTCCATTTCTCATCATGTTCCGCGAGGGGCTTGAAGCTGCACTGATCGTAAGTCTTATCGCCAGTTATTTAAAACGTACCCAGCGCTCTCAATGGCTAGGCATTGTATGGGTCGGCGTTATTTTGGCTGCGGCACTCTGCTTAGGGTTAGGTATCTTTATCAATGAAACCACCGGTGAATTCCCCCAAAAACAGCAAGAACTGTTTGAAGGGATTGTCGCCGTCGTTGCGGTAGGTATTTTGACGTACATGGTTTTTTGGATGCGTAAAGTTTCCCGTTCGGTAAAAACACATTTAGAAGGCGCGATAGACAATGCGCTTAATGCAGGTAAAGGGCAGGGATGGGCGTTAGTCGCGATGGTGTTTTTTGCCGTTGCGCGTGAAGGTCTGGAGTCCGTGTTTTTCCTGCTGGCGGCTTTCCAGCAAGATGTTGGCATTCAGGCACCGATTGGTGCGGTGCTCGGATTAGTGTGCGCCATCATTGTCGGCATGATGATCTATTGGGGCGGCGTAAAACTGCATTTGGCCAAGTTCTTTAAATGGACCAGCCTATTTATTCTGTTTGTTGCTGCAGGTCTGGCTGCCGGAGCCATCCGCGCTTTCCACGAAGCCGGGCTTTGGAATTATCTGCAAGACATTGCCTTTAACTTCACCGATGTGCTCTCGACTCATTCACTTTTGGGAACGTTGCTCGAAGGTATTTTCGGTTATCAGGAAGCTCCGACCGTCAGTGAGGTTCTGGTGTATTTCCTCTATCTCATACCAGCACTGATTTTCTTCTTCATGCCGCAGCGAGCCGTTGATGAAGCGGCGAACCGTAACACGAGTCAGTCACGTTAATTAAAACCAAATAATATTGAACAACTTGTCAGGGAGTCACCGTTATGTCCATCCAGATTTTCCGCCGCACCGCGTTATCTCTTGCTCTGCTGGCGCTGCCTACTACTGCAGCTTTGGCGGCTGAAGCGTTGCCTCAGGTCAAAATTTCAGTTAACGACAAACAATGTGAGCCAATGACGCTGACCATTCCTGCCGGGAAAACTCAGTTCATTGTGCATAACAATAGCCAAAAGGCGCTGGAGTGGGAAATTCTCAAAGGCGTGATGGTTGTTGAAGAGCGTGAAAATATTGCTCCCGGTTTTACCCAAAAAATGACAGCAACTTTAGAACCGGGTGAATACGATATGACCTGTGGTTTGCTCAGCAATCCTAAGGGCAAAATTATTGTTCAAGCCGTTGAAGGTGCGACGGCTGCAAAAACGGATGCTATGGCATTGGTGGGCCCCATTGCTGAGTACAAAGTTTACGTGATGCAAGAAGTGAAACAGCTGGTGGAACAGACTAAAGCATTCACTGATGCCGTGAAAAAAGGTGATTTAGCCACGGCGCAAAAACTGTATGCGCCTACGCGCCAGCACTATGAGCGAATTGAGCCGATTGCTGAGCTGTTCTCCGATCTCGATGGCAGCATCGATGCGCGCGAAGATGACTATGAGCAAAAAGCACAGGATCCTAACTTCACTGGTTTCCATCGTTTGGAAAAAGTGCTGTTTGGTGACAAAACCACCAAAGGGGCCGATGGTTACGCTGACCGCTTGATGAAAGACGTGCTTGAGCTGCAAAACCGTGTGACAACCCTAACTTTCGCGCCAAGCAAAGTGGTTGGCGGCGCGGCAGGTTTGATTGAAGAAGTGGCTGCCAGCAAAATCAGCGGTGAAGAAGATCGCTACAGCCGTACCGACCTGTGGGACTTCCGTGCAAATGTCGATGGCGCGCAGAAAATCGTTAACCTGCTGCGCCCAATGTTGGAAAAAGCTAACCCTCAGCTGTTGGCAAAAATTGATGCCAACTTTAAAACCGTTGACGCCATTTTGGATAAATATCGTACCAAAGATGGCTATGAGTCCTATGAGAAGCTGACCACTGCCGATCGCAACGCGATGAAAGGCCCAATTACGGCGCTGGCAGAAGATTTAGCGCAGCTGCGCGGTGTTTTAGGTCTCGATTAAAAGCAACGTTTTGAGGTTGGAAAAATGAGTGGTAAAGGATGCCCGGTCACCGGGCTGACTGGGGGAGCAGAAATGCCTTCCCGCCGTCGTTTATTGATTGGCGCAGGGGCGCTGGGCAGCGCGCTCGCGCTCGGTGGCGCAGTCAAAGCGGATACGGGAACTAAGCCTCTGGCGACGGCAGCGTCACCGGAAAATGCACGTTGGCAGAAACAGCCGTTTTACGGTGAACATCAGGCCGGTGTGCTGACGCCGCAGCAAGCATCGGCGATGTTGGTTGCTTTTGATGTGTTGGCGACCAACGCAGAAGATTTACAGCGTTTGATGAAGTTACTCACCGAGCGGATAGCATTTTTGACGCACGGCGGCAAAGCACCGCATGCCGATGCCAAATTGCCGCCGCTAGATTCAGGGATCATGGGGCCGGATATCTATCCAGATAACCTCACTATCACGGTTTCGGTAGGTAATTCTCTGTTTGATGAGCGCTTTGGGCTCGCGGCTCAAAAACCTACGCAGTTGCAAAAGATGACGCGTTTCCCCAACGATTCTCTTGATGCCAATATTTGCCACGGCGATCTGTTATTGCAAATTTGCAGCAACAGCAATGACAGCGTGATCCATGCGCTACGCGACATTATCAAATATACGCCTGATTTACTTAGCGTACGCTGGCGGCGCGAGGGGTTTATTTCCACCCATGCGGCGCAGAGCCAAGGTAAAGAAACACCGATCAACCTGCTCGGTTTTAAAGATGGCACGGCCAATCCCAATGCCAGCGATAAGCCGCTAATGGACGATATTGTTTGGGTGACGGCCGATCAACAAGAGCCAGCTTGGACGGTGGGTGGCAGCTATCAGGCGGTGCGTATCATCCGTTTTCGCGTTGAATTCTGGGATCGCACGCCACTGCAAGAGCAGCAGACTATTTTTGGGCGTGACAAAGCCAGTGGTGCTCCACTGGGTATGAATCATGAGCATGATGAGCCTGATTACAGCAGGGATCCCGACGGAAAAGTTATCCCGCTCGATGCGCATATTCGCTTAGCCAACCCGCGCACTAAAGAAACGCACAGCAGCTTGATGATGCGCCGTGGCTATAGCTATTCGCAGGGGGTTTCCAATTCAGGGCAGCTGGATATGGGACTACTGTTTGTCTGCTATCAACACGATCTGGATAAAGGATTTATCACGGTGCAAAAGCGCCTGAATGGCGAGGCGCTAGAAGAGTACATTAAGCCTATCGGTGGTGGTTACTTCTTTGTATTACCGGGAGTAAAGGACGAAAAGCATTATCTGGGCGAGGGCATGTTCCAAAAAATTTAGTCTCGCTCATCTAGATAAATCCCCCCGTTTTCTCCATCCGTTGCCATTCCAGTCCCCCGCATCAGGGGACTGGCTTTTGCATTGAATCTACCCCTCAAGTATTACCCTCTGAAAAAAACCGCCCTTTAAGTTGCATTTAAAATGCATATTAAATACCATAATTGAAAAGGCGCATTTGAAATGCATATTTAAGAGTGAAAAATAATCAGGAGTGGTTCATGGCTATTCAGGTAAAAAACAACGTCTATTGGGTCGGTAAACAAGATTGGGAACTGCGCGAATTTCACGGCAGCGAGTACTCAACTCACAAAGGCTCTAGCTATAACAGCTATCTGATTAAAGAAGAAAAAAATGTTCTGATTGATACGGTGTGGACCCCCTATGCCGCAGAGTTTGTTGCTAATCTCGAACGCGAAATCGATTTAAATAAAATCGATTTCATCATCGCTAACCACGCCGAGAGCGACCACAGCGGTGCGCTGCCTGCGTTGATGGCGAAAATCCCCAATACGCCGATTTACTGCACCGCGAACGGGGTTAATTCAATCAAAGGTCACTACCATCAGGACTGGAATTTCCGTGTCGTGAAAACCGGTGATTCCATTGATATTGGCAACGGCAAAAAGCTGGTCTTTGTTGAAGCCCCCATGCTGCACTGGCCTGACAGCATGATGACCTACATGACCGAAGATGCTCTGCTGTTCAGCAATGATGCTTTTGGTCAGCACCTCGCCAGCGCCTGTTTATTCAATGATGAGATTGACCAAAACGAGCTGTACAACGAGTGCATCAAGTATTACGCCAATATCCTGACGCCTTTCAGCAAGCTGGTGACCAAAAAAATTGAAGAAGTGTTATCGCTGAATTTACCGCTCGACATGATCTGTACTTCACACGGCATCATATGGCGCGATAACCCCGCACAAATCGTTGAAAACTATTTGAAGTGGGCCGATAGCTATCAAGAAAACCAAATTACGCTGATTTACGACACCATGTGGAATGGCACTCGAACCATGTCTGAGGCCATTGCTCGCGGGATACGACAAGCCGATCCCAGCGTGGTGGTGAAGCAATTCAATCTCGCTAACTCAGATAAAAACGACGTGCTGACGGAAGTGTTTAAATCCAAAGGTATTCTGGTGGGCTCGCCGACGGTAAACAACGTTATGTTGCCGCAGGTGGCAGGATTATTGGAAGAGATGCAGGGCCTACGTTTTACTGGGAAAACTGCAGCCGCATTTGGTAGTCACGGCTGGAGCGGTGGGGCGGTTGATCGGATCTCCTCTCGTCTACAAGACTGCGGTTTCATGATGATGCGAGGTATTAAAGCTGAATGGAAACCGACCGAAGACGCGGTCGCTCAGTGTGAAGCCTTTGGCGCCGAGTTCGCGCGCCAGTTTGGTATTCCCGCCTGTTGTGACACGGGCTGCGGCGGGGCAGAAAAAGCAACGTCGGGCAAATGGATCTGCCGCACCTGCTCTTGGGTCTACGATCCTGAGCTGGGCGAGCCTAACCAAGGGGTACCTGCCGGCACTGCTTGGGAAGATGTACCCGAAAGTTTCCTGTGCCCAGTATGTCTGATGGGCAAAGATGATTTTTACCCAGCAGATTAAGGACAGCATGATGGCAGATAATCATCCTCTTATCATCGTGGGTAGCGGTCACGCAGGATTACAGCTGGCGCGCAACGTGCGTCGCTTGCAGGCAAGCGCGGGGCTGGTGATGATCTGCGCCGATGACGGTGTGGATTATTCTAAACCCCAGTTGAGCCATGCATTTAGCCAGCAGCAAACGGCGCAGCATCTCACGCGCAAAACGGCGGAAGAACTCCGTCAGGAGCTGAAAATGATGTTGCTCAGTGGGCAACGCGTTGAGGCTATTAATCCCAACGCTCGCACCGTTCAGGTCAACGGACGAACGTTGGCCTACAGCAAACTGGTGCTGGCAACGGGAGCGCGCGCTTTTATTCCCCCCATGGCGGGGGATGCTCGCGAAGAAATACTGACGCTTAACAGCTTGCAGGAATATCTCTATCTGCGTGAGCGTATGACGTGTGGAGAGCGCGTTCTGGTCATTGGTGGCGGATTGATTGGCACTGAAATTGCCCACGATCTGGCTGTAGCTGGTAAGCGAGTTAGCGTATGCGATCCGTCTCCGAATCTTCTCGCCAGCCTATTGCCTGTGTTTGCTGCCCAACGCTTGTCCACGGCGCTGCGCGATCTCTCCTGTGAGCTCATGCTGAATAACACGCTGGAAATGCTACAACGGCTGCCACAGGGCGTACGAGCGACGTTCACCCGCGGCGAAGAGCGTGAGTTCGATCATGTGATCTGCGCGGCAGGGTTACGTCCAAATATTGAGCTTGCCGCTCAAGCAGGTTTAAACGTTGAGCGGGGCGTTGTAGTGGACAACCAGTTACGTACTTCTGACCCCGATATCTATGCGCTAGGCGATGTTGCCCAGATTGAAGGGCGTCTCTGGCCGTTTTTACAACCTATTTCACAAAGCGCAGCGGCGCTGGCAAAAACGCTCAGCGGTGAGCCAACCCACGTATCGCTGCCGATCATGCCGATTAACGTAAAAACGCCACGCTTCCCGATACAGCTAGCGGGGGAAACATGCGCCGATGATGTGACTTGGCAGAGAGAAGAGATGCCCGACGGCCTGCTGGCTAAAGGTTATCGTAATGACAAGCTCGTCGCCTATATCGCAGGCGGTTCGGCTCAAATGCAAGGCTTGACGCTACTGCGTCAACTATCACTGTAGAGGTGGATATATGTTTAAAATCCCAGCAAATTATCGTGTCACACGCAGCACTCCGTTCTTTAATCGCCAAACCGTTCCGGCTGCGCTGTTGAGCCACCACAACACCAAAGCCGGTGTATATGGTCGTCTATCGGTCATGCAAGGTGCGGTGAAATACTACGGTTTTGCTAATGAGCAGGCACAAACGCCTGAAATTGAGCTCACCATTCATGCCGGTCAGTTTGGTGTTTCACCGCCACAGTACTGGCATAAAGTAGAGCTGCTTACCGAAGATACCTACTTCAATCTCGACTTCTTCGCTCAGGAAGAGATTCAAGCGGAGAAAGGCGATTTGAGCAAGGTGGTTGATTGCTAATGATACTCCGGCCATGAGCTTTATCCGCTCGTTTTAGCCCCCTCGCAAAAGATGAGGGGGCTGACATCTTTTACTTTCGATCACCCAATAAACCTAAATTTCCCCCCTTTATTCCCGCTATGGCTTTTTTTCTCCTCTGTCATCCTATGCACTGACTTATTTTCATCTTTGGTTCAGGCTTGCGCGGTGTCAGAAGATAGCGATCTGGAAAAAACAGAAGACCCCACATCCCACAAACTTGAAAAAGCGCGTGAGAAGGGGCAAGTACCGCGTTCGCGTGAGCTCACGTCAATGCTGATGTTGGCTGCCGGTATTTCTATTCTACTGATCGGCGGCGAGCATTTGGCGCGCCAACTGGCCGCGATGATTTCGCAGGGCTTACAGTTCGATCAGCTGCTGATCAGCAATGACAAACAGATGCTGAGACAGCTGGGTAACCTGCTGCAACAGGCCGTTGCCGCGCTAATGCCGGTGCTACTTGGTCTGATGCTGGTGGGATGGGCTGCCCCCATGCTGATTGGCGGTTTTTTCTTTAATCCCGGCTCGATCAAATTTGATTTAAGCAAAATGAGCCTACTCTCGGGCTTGAAGCGTCTATTTTCCAGTCAGGCGTTGGCGGAGCTGCTGAAGGGCGTGCTGAAGGTCATTTTGGTGAGTTGGGTTGCTGGGTGGTTTCTCTGGCACTACTGGGGACAGATGCTGGCGTTGATTGCCGAATCGCCGCTTGATGCCATGGGGGATGCGCTGCATCTGATTGGCATGTGCGGGTTGTTGATCGTTCTCGGTTTGGTACCGATGGTGGCGTTTGACGTTTTCTATCAAATCTGGAGCAACCTCAACAAGCTAAAAATGACCAAGCAGGAAATTAAAGACGAATTCAAAGAACAAGAGGGCGATCCACACGTTAAGGGGCGTATCCGCCAGCAACAGCGTGCCGCTGCGCGCCGCCGAATGATGAGCGATGTGCCAAAAGCGGATGTGATCGTCACTAACCCAACGCATTATGCGGTGGCGTTGCAGTATCAGGAAAACAAGATGAGTGCGCCAAAAGTATTGGCGAAAGGGGCCGGTGAGATTGCGCTGCGCATCAAAGAGCTGGGAAATCAGCATCGAATCCCTCAGCTTGAAGCTCCCCCTTTGGCGCGTGCGCTCTATCGACACAGCGAAATTGGGCACCATATTCCCGCCACGCTTTATGCCGCGGTTGCCGAAGTTTTAGCCTGGGTTTATCAGCTAAAACGTTGGCAAAAAGAGGGCGGATTAGCACCGAAGAAACCACAAAACTTGCCAGTGCCGGAAGCACTGGATTTTGCCGGAGAGAAGACCACCGATGAGTAATTTGGCCGCGTTGTTACGCATGCAGGGCATGAATGGTGCTCAGTGGAAAATATTGGCTGGCCCAATACTTATCCTGATGATCCTGTCGATGATGGTGCTGCCGCTGCCGCCGTTCATTCTGGATTTATTGTTTACCTTTAATATTGCGCTCTCAATCATGGTGTTGCTGGTGGCCATGTTCACCCAACGCACGCTAGAGTTTGCGGCGTTCCCGACGATTCTTCTGTTCTCCACGTTGCTGCGCCTTTCGCTTAACGTCGCATCGACGCGCGTAATTTTGCTTGATGGACACACCGGCGGCGCGGCGGCTGGTCGAGTCATTGAAGCCTTCGGCCACTTTTTGGTGGGCGGCAACTTTGCCATTGGTATCGTGGTGTTCATCATCTTGGTATTGATTAACTTCATGGTTATCACCAAGGGGGCTGGACGTATTGCCGAAGTGGGGGCGCGCTTTGTGCTCGATGGTATGCCCGGCAAGCAGATGGCGATCGACGCCGATCTCAATGCAGGGCTGATCGGTGAAGACGAAGCGAAAAAACGGCGTTCGGAAGTGACGCAGGAAGCCGATTTTTACGGTTCAATGGATGGTGCCAGTAAGTTTGTCCGCGGTGACGCCGTTGCCGGTTTGATGATTATGGCGCTAAACGTGATCGGCGGATTGCTGGTGGGGGTGATTCAACATGGTATGCCCGTGGGGCAGGCGGCGGAAACCTATACATTGTTGACCATCGGTGACGGCTTGGTCGCACAGATCCCCGCGCTGGTTATCTCAACCGCTGCTGGGGTTATCGTCACCCGCGTGAGCACCGATCAGGATGTCGGTGAACAGATGGTGAATCAGCTGTTCAGCAATCCGCGCGTGATGATCCTTAGCGCCTCGGTGCTGGGCTTACTCGGTTTGGTACCGGGCATGCCAAACTTGGTCTTTTTGCTCTTCACCGCAGCACTGCTCGGTATTGCCTATTGGATCAGCAAACGTGAAGGTCGAGCAGCACCGTCTCAGGCTGAACAGGTGGTACCTGAAGCACCTCCGGTCGTAGAGGCGACATGGGAAGATGTACAGCTTGAGGATCCGCTCGGTTTAGAAGTGGGCTACCGACTTATTCCTATGGTCGATTTCCAGCAAAACGGTGAACTGTTGGGGCGTATCCGCAGTATTCGCAAGAAGTTTGCCCAGACGATGGGCTTTTTACCGCCGGTGGTACATATCCGCGACAACCTCGAACTGAGCCCTTCGGGTTACCGCATTTTGCTTAAGGGGATCGAAGCAGGGCGTGGAGAAGCTCACCCTGGCCGCTGGTTAGCGATAAATCCAGGCAGTGCCGCCGGTACGCTGGAAGGTGAGGCAACGGTCGATCCGGCATTTGGTCTACCGGCCATCTGGATTGATAATGCGTTACGTGAACAAGCTCAGATACAAGGTTTCACGGTCGTTGAATCTAGCACCGTGGTTGCGACGCACCTCAATCATTTGATTGGGATTCACGCCAGTGAACTCTTTGGCCGCCAAGAGGCTCAGCAACTGTTGGAGCGCGTCACGCAGGAGATGCCGAAGCTGACCGACGACCTTATTCCGGGCACTATCAGCCTGACTACGCTACACAAAGTGCTACAAAATCTGCTGGCGGAAAAAGTATCGATTCGTGATATGCGCACGATTATTGAAACCTTGTCAGAACATGCGCCAACGCAAAGCGATCCCTATGAGCTTACCGCGGTTATCCGCGTGGCGTTGGGACGGGCGATTACTCAGCAGTGGTTCCCTGGAGAAGGTGAAATTCAGGTTATCGGTTTAGACACGCCGCTGGAGCGACTGTTATTGCAAGCGCTTCAGGGCGGAGGCGGTCTTGAACCCGGTCTAGCCGATCGTCTGCTGGAGCAGGCTAAACAGGCATTACAACGTCAAGAGATGCTTGGCGCACCGCCAGTACTACTGGTTAATCACGCCCTACGGCCATTGCTCGCACGTTTCCTGCACCGCTCTCTTCCGCAGATGGTGGTGCTCTCAAACATGGAAATCAGCGAGAACCGTCAGCTGCGTATGACTTCAACGATTGGTGCTGCTTAATGAAACATCTTATGCTCATGGGGTTACTGCTAATGCTTCCGTTGTCAGCTAACGCTACCGGAGGCAGTTGGTCGGCAGACAGCACGGGGGCAACACTGAGCCACAAAGGCGTCAGCGTTTCATCCCGCACACTCAATCCACCCGCGGCGATTCCCGCCGGTGCAGTTATTCAGGATGTAGTGTGGCGTTATCAGCTACTCAATCCCGCTCCTGCGGGGTTAGCAGTACAACTCTGCTCGCCAAACCGATGTTTCTGGTTAGACAGCGCCAATGGACAAAGCGCCGCGCTTCAAGGTGAGTCAGCAGCGGTACCGCTCACGATGAGCCTACAAATTCCCGGCAAGGGCGTGGTGTATCCACCGGTGAGGGTGGTGAGCCAGCAGGTGATAGTGAATTATCGGTAGGATATGGTTGTTCTAGTGTCAGGTTTCGTACGCCTGTCGTTGATGTTGTTCCTGTGTAAGTTTTCGTACGCCTGTCATTGATGGAACTGCTGTGTAAGGTTCCGCCCGCCTGTTCATATCGAGCTTCATTGATACACTGGCGAAGGCGTACGGGCAGAGACCACCAGCGCGTGGT
>NZ_KV824248.1:7662-17721 GCF_001816025.1 Hafnia sp. HMSC23F03 | reverse complement strand
ACATCCCTGTACCGGCGGCTCTCCCTACCAAGACATAAACAATTAAAAAGATAAAAACAGAGTGTGGTCTTTCTCTTTTGCCGTTGACCTTTTCCGGCACGTTGTGCTTCAGCCGAAGGGAGGAGTGTAGGCTAGGATTCGCCGACAGGACGTCGGCGAAAGAACGGAGGAGCCAGGATGGCGATTGCCGTTCGTTCCGTTAAGGCCGGAATGACGACATTCGGGTACCTGCGAAGCAGGCTGAAGGACGGTGCCAAGCTGGGGTGTCGGGGGGCAGCGACTGGCCCCCCGACTCGGACGCCTGCACGGAGTGCATGTATAATTCGGTGCCTTAGGCGTACGAAACCTTAACTGTTCTCATGTAGATTTCAGTACATTAGGCGTACGAAACCTTAAACCGTAATGACATACACACTCGACTAAATACTCAACTTCCTACCCGTTATCATCCCGCTCTGAGCCTGTCCGTCGGGGCCATACAGGGACTGTCCGTGGCGGCTTTTTAACGTGTCGAGCGCCCCCTGATTGCGGGTGAGATGCTGGTTGAGCAGCATACCGTTGTGCTGATTCATATCATGTAATCTCTGCGTGAGATCCATGATGGTCTGCCAAAGAGGAGCGAGGTCGCTATTTTCTGAATAGGGGGCTTGGTCGCCGGTTTGATGACGATGCTGTTCCTGATGGCGAAGCGTGGCGAGCAGATTCTCTTTTTCCAGCGTGGCGGCCTGCAAACGCACGGCGTCTACACGACCGGCACACAGGAGTGACTGTTCGTTTTCAAGCTCAACTTCAAGCGTTTTCAGGGTATCCAACATTTGTTGCAGCACGTCTAACGTTCCGGGCATAGTCATGACTACCTGTCAGTCGTTTGATTTCAATAAATCATGCGTATCTTGTAACAGCGCATCGGCGATTTTGCCGGTATCCATGGTCAGCTCACCGTTACGAATGGCAAGTTTCAATGCTTCAACGCGTTCAACGTTGATATCTTGGCCATTCGGCTGCATCAGGCGTGATTGCGCATCGCTCAGCTTAACCTGAGTGCCATCAACCGCAGGTTGGCTTGTGGCCTCTTTGCGTTTTTGCTGCTGGATTTCGGATGCTTCTCTTGGCTGAATCGGACTAACACCGCTCAGCGAATGGGTGCGATCTATGCTCATTGTCATTATCTCACTGGTTAGTTGGCGTGAGTCCGTTCTCTGATTGAACGCTACGGCAACGTGTTTCTGTCTGTCTGTACCATCGGCTTAGAAGCCAATAACTTTAGCTAAAACTGTCTATTTCGCTCGATTTATTGCAGCTTTTTTTCACCTAAGCGTGAAAAAGTCATTTTGGTACGAGAAATGACTACATTAGCAACTCAATAGTTCCCTGTTCGGTGGCTTTGCCGCTGATAATTTGTCCAGAGGCTAAACGAACGCGAACGTTGTCGGCAATCGCCGCATTATTGAGCGCTTTCCCTTCGCTGGTCACGTTGAAGCCGTCACCCTGCGCTAAAATCTGTACCGATTGTCCGGCTTTAATGATCCATGTACGGCGCATCATCGATGCCGTCACCGGCTGACCGGCCGCTAAATCACGCGTCAATACCGCGTTATCTAACTGGCTTATTTCCATAATGCTACCGGTAGGAAGACGATCGAGACGACCCTGCATGATGCTGAAATCTGCCGCGCTAATATGCTGCCCACGGCTGAGTGGTGCGCTCGCTACCGGATAGCCTCCCGTGACCTGAACTTCAACTTGCAGATAACGCTTATCCTGCGGGCATTGCACCAACACGCTCAGCGTTCCCCAGCGGCGCGCCGAGGATGGCATAGAAAACTGGGGTATTTCACACGTTGGCCACTGCGATTGCGGTGAGCGGATATTCACTTTTACTTGCTGATTCGCAGCGGTGAACTGTTGGCCGAAATACTGCGTTAGCCCCTCTTGCAGCGCTGAATCTGCGTGTGCCGAGGGCAAGAAAAAGCCCGTCAGCAAAACGCTGGTCAGGAAAAATGGCCATTTCTTTAAATCGCAACGCATAGGGCCTCCACCGGGTGGAATTAACGTATTACAGCGTGAAAATTCTAAACTCAGGCTCGTAGTCTATCTGCTTAGCCAGAAAATAAAGGCCACAAATAGCGCTGCATTTTGCGCTTATTCCTCCCATCGTCTGTATCTCTCCACGTCTATGCTATCCGCTCCAAATTGTCATTCTTGACGATCTGTCAGCCGGTTTATGCCGTGGCAGCCCGTCCTAACTTACTTAGCGGAGAAGGTATGCTCGATAAACTGGATGCCGCGTTACGTTTTCAGCAAGAAGCTTTAAACCTACGCGCACAGCGTCAGGAAATCCTGGCTGCCAATATCGCCAACGCAGATACCCCAGGCTTTCAGGCCAGAGATATCGATTTTTCCTCACAGCTTACGCGCGCGATCGAACAAGGGCGTGTTAATGGCAGCGGTGTCGAGCTAAAACCCACCTCAAGCCGCCATATTCCTGCCCAGAGTTTTCAGCCGCCTGAACTGGATATGCTCTACCGCGTCCCCGATCAACCATCGCTGGATGGAAACACCGTCGATATGGACCGCGAGCGTACGCAATTCGCTGATAACAGCCTGCGCTATCAAACCGATCTGACCGTTATCAGCGGGCAGATCAAAAGCATGATGTCAGTGTTGCAACAAGGATAACGACCATGTCGATGCTCAACATTTTTGATATTTCCGGTTCGGCGCTGGCGGCACAGTCGCAGCGTATGAACGTGGCAGCCAGCAATATGGCGAATGCCGACAGTGTGACCGGACCCGATGGCGAACCCTACCGCGCCAAGCAGGTGGTGTTTGAAGTGCAAGCCGCACCAGGACAGGAAACCGGCGGCGTAAAAGTATCGCAGCTGGTTGACGATCCGTCGCCAGAGCGTTTGGTGTACCAACCGGGCAATCCGTTAGCCGATGCCAAAGGCTATGTGCGGATGCCTAACGTTGACGTGGTCGGTGAGATGGTGAACTCCATTGCCGCTTCTCGCAGCTATCAGGCCAACGTAGAAGTCCTCAACACTACCAAGTCGTTAATGATGAAAACATTAACGCTTGGCCAATAACAGGAGGAGCTATGGCAGTTTCTGTCTCGCTTAACGATCCGGTTGATAATTCCAGCGCAACCAACAAAACCAACGGCACCAATAGTTTAACCAGCCAAAACAGCCAGGATTTAAGCAACAGCTTCCTGACGCTTTTGGTTGCGCAGCTAAAAAACCAAGATC
Organism: Hafnia sp. HMSC23F03; assembly: GCF_001816025.1. Classification (NCBI taxonomy): domain Bacteria; kingdom Pseudomonadati; phylum Pseudomonadota; class Gammaproteobacteria; order Enterobacterales; family Hafniaceae; genus Hafnia; species Hafnia sp. HMSC23F03. Next base: position 14,470 of record NZ_KV824248.1, on the reverse strand, counting down.
CGACCAATCCGCTACAAAACAATGAGCTGACCAGCCAACTGGCGCAGATCAACACCGTTAGCGGCATTGAAAAGCTCAACACCACGTTGGGTTCTATCTCCGGCCAAATTAACAGCAATCAGTCGTTACAGGCCAGCAGCCTCATTGGTCATGGCGTGATGATCCCCGGCAAAAACATTTTGGCAGGGAAAGAAGAGGGTGCAACCACCACCAGTACCACACCGTTTGGTTTTGAGCTGGAAAGTGGCGCTCAGAGCGTGGTGGTTACCATCAGCGACGCCAATGGTGCGGTCGTTAAACAAATTGATTTGGGCACGCAAACGGCGGGTGTTCATAGCTATACGTGGGACGGCACACAAACCGATGGCACCAACGTGCCAAATGGAGCCTACACCTTTAGCGTGAGCGCGACCAACCAAGGTCAGCAGATGGTCGTTCAGCCGCTGCACTTTGGCATGGTGAACGGAGTGACCAAAAACGGTAACGGCGCGTTGCTGGAACTCGGCATGGCGGGCACCGCCACACTCGACGACGTGCGCCAGATCCTGTAGCCACAGCGTTGACTCCATCATTATCAGCAGCTCAGATTTTTGCTGATGAACGTTTTTTGACCTCTAGAGATAGGACTTCACATGGGATTTAACCAAGCAGTCAGCGGCTTGAACGCTGCGGCCAGTAACCTTGACGTTATCGGCAACAACATTGCTAACTCGCAAACCGTAGGCTTTAAATCTGGCTCTGTGACCTTTGCCGACATGTTCGCGGGTTCAAAAGTGGGGCTAGGCGTGAAAGTTGCTAGCGTACAGCAGGACTTTACCGATGGTATTACCACCACCACTAACCGTGGTTTAGACGTGGCGATCAGCGGCAACGGTTTTTTCCGTATGCAGGACGCTAACGGTGGCGTTTACTACTCGCGTAACGGCCAATTCACCAAGAATCAGGACAACTTCTTGACCAATGCGCAGGGCGTTTTCCTGACAGGTTATCCAGCGGCAGGTTCGCCTCCCACTATCCAGCAGGGCGCACAGCCTTCACCGATTCAGATCCCAACGGGCATGATGCCGGCTAAAGCCAGCAGCTCAGGCAACATGAGTATGAACCTTAACTCATCGCATGAGGTGCCAAAGAACTCACCGTTCAAAGTTGATGATGTTGATTCCTACACCTATGCAACGTCTATTACGACTTATGATTCTTTGGGGAATACCCACAATATGAATCTTTATTTCGTGAAAGGTGCGCCAGTGGCAGCCACGCCACCGGCGACGGGTACGACTACGCCATGGACGGTTTATAGCGTCGACAGCGCAGCCGCTGCAGGTACAGCACCTCAAAACGCAGGCAAACTGGAGTTTGACCAGAACGGTACGCTGCAAAATCCAGGTACGCCTCTGGCGCTGAACATGGCGGCTAACAACGGCGCTCCAGCGCAAAACTTCAACCTAACTTTCACCGGCTCTATGCAACAAAACACCGGTAAAGATGGCGTTACCGCCAAATCTCAAGACGGTTATGCAGCAGGTGAGATGACCGGCTATCAGATCAACGACGATGGCACCATTACGGGCACTTACTCTAACCAGCAAACTCAGCTATTGGCGCAAATCGTGATGGCAAACTTTGCCAACCCAGAGGGTCTTCAGTCTGAAGGCAACAACATGTGGAAAGAGAGTGCCACATCGGGTCAGGCGATTGTTGGCGTGGCGGGGGCCAGTGGGTTAGGGGCATTGACCAGCGGCGCCGTTGAGGCATCCAACGTGGATCTGAGTAAAGAGCTCGTCAACATGATTGTGGCGCAGCGTAACTACCAATCCAACGCTCAAACCATCAAAACGCAGGATCAGATCCTGCAAACGTTGGTCAACCTACGTTAATTACCCTTAATCCACTTCTTCTATGCGTTGGCGAGATGGCCGGCGCATAGAGGCAACAGGCAGATGCTATGGATCACGCGATTTATACCGCGATGGGGGCCGCTAGCCAGACCCTCGAACAGCAGGCAATCACGGCCAACAATATGGCCAACGCCAGCACGCCCGGATTTCGTGCCCAGCTTGCGGCTTTACGCGCTGTACCGGTTGAGGGTGACAGCATCGAAACCCGCACGCTGGTCGCGGCGTCAACGCCGATGCATGACATGAGTATGGGTAAATTGGATTACACCGAGCGCCCGTTAGATGTGGCGTTACAGCAGGATGGCTGGCTTGCGGTGCGTAATGCCGACGGTACTGAAGCTTATACCCGTAACGGTAACCTGCAGATCAACACCGCAGGACAACTGACATCGCAGGGCAACTTAGTGATCGGTGATAACGGGCCGATTGCGATCCCCGATCGTGCAGAAATTACGATTGCCGCCGATGGCACCATCACAGCGCTCGGCGCTGGCGATCAGCCAAACACCACCACTCAGGTTGGGCGTTTGAAACTGGTTAAAGCCACGTCTCAGGAAATGGCGCACGGCGACGATGGTTTATTCCATTTGACGCCAGAAGCGCAGCAGCAACGCGGCGCTACGCTGACGCTCGACCCCGAAGTTCGGTTGATGCCTGGGGTATTAGAAGGAAGCAACGTCAAACCCGTGGATACGATGGTCGATATGATTGCCAACGCCCGCCGTTTTGAAATGCAGATGAAGGTCATTCGCAGCGTGGATGACAACGAACAAAAAGCCAACCAGCTGTTGTCATTGAGTTAATAGCCGCTGAGCGAGTTGAATAACTGAAGGAGTGTTTGAATGATCCGTTCACTGTATATCGCAAAAACCGGGCTGGAAGCCCAACAAACGAACATGGACGTCATTGCCAACAACTTGGCCAACGTGAGCACCAATGGCTTTAAACGCCAGCGTGCCGTATTTGAAGACTTGATGTACCAAACGCTACGCCAGCCGGGGGCTCAATCCTCCGAGCAAACGACGCTGCCTTCAGGATTACAGATCGGTACCGGCGTGCGTCCGGTTGCCACTGAACGTCTGCATAGCCAAGGTAACCTGTCCCAGACTGACAACAGCCGTGATGTTGCCATTAAAGGTCAGGGATTCTTTCAAGTGCAGCAGCCGGATGGCACGCTAGCCTATACCCGTGATGGCTCGTTCCAGGTGGACCAAAACGGCCAACTCGTGACGTCGAGCGGTTTTCAGGTCGTTCCGGCGATCACCATTCCGGCTAATGCCACCAAGCTGACCATCGGTCGCGACGGGATCGTTAGCGTGAATCAGCAAGGCCAAACCGCAACCACGCAGGTTGGACAGCTAACCCTAACGACCTTTATCAACGATGCTGGTTTGGAGAGCGTGGGTGAAAACCTGTATCAGGAAACCGAGAGTTCTGGTGCGCCAACCGAAAGCACTCCGGGTCTGAATGGCGCGGGCATGTTGTATCAAGGCTATGTCGAAACCTCAAACGTGAATGTGGCTGAAGAACTGGTCAACATGATCCAGACTCAACGTGCCTATGAGATCAACAGCAAAGCCGTGACAACGTCTGACCAGATGCTGCAGCGCTTAACGCAGCTCTAAGGACTGATGCAGTATGTCAATCAAGCCGCATAACGTGATGACATCCAATGCTGTTGCTCGTCCCGCATTGATGCCATGCAAAATCGCCGCACTGAGTGCGGCTCTATTGCTTTCAGGAATGCTTTCCGGCTGCGCTTACATTCCGCACGATCAGATCGTGAAGGGTGCAACCACGGCCTCTCCGGCACCCGCAGCGCCGACCGTTGCTAATGGATCCATTTTCCAAAGCGTGCAGCCGATGAATTATGGCTATCAGCCGCTGTTCGAAGACCGCCGTCCACGCAACGTAGGTGATACGTTGACCATTTCGTTGCAGGAAAACGTCAGTGCTAGCAAAAGCTCCTCAGCAAACGCGAGCCGTAACGGTAAATCCAGTTTCGAAGTGGCGACTGCACCACGCTATCTGGAAGGGTTGTTGGGTAACGCACGAGCTGACATGAATATGTCTGGCGACAACGAATTCGGCGGTAAGGGCGGGGCTAATGCCAACAATACTTTTAACGGCACGATTACGGTGACCGTCGCGGAAGTGCTGGCCAACGGTAATCTGAAAGTGGTGGGCGAAAAGCAAATCGCCATCAATCAGGGCACCGAATTTATCCGCTTCTCTGGCGTCGTGAACCCACGCACCATCAGCGGCAGCAACTCTGTGGTATCAACGCAGGTGGCTGATGCGCGTATCGAATACGTCGGCAGTGGCTATATCAACGAAGCTCAGAACATGGGCTGGCTGCAGCGGTTCTTCCTCAACCTTTCTCCGTATTAATAAAAGGGTTGATCATATGTTGATAAGGAATAGAACGATGAAACATAGCTCTAGACGATGGGCTCAGCGTATGACTTCGCTGATGCTGGGGCTGTTGGTTTCCCTAAGCCTGTTCACCCAAACCGCTAGCGCCGAACGTATCCGCGATTTAACCACCGTACAGGGCGTGCGCGATAACGCCCTGATCGGTTATGGATTGGTTGTCGGTCTGGATGGTTCGGGTGACCAAACCATGCAAACGCCGTTTACGACCCAAAGCCTGAACAACATGCTGTCGCAGTTAGGGATCACCGTACCGGCGGGTACTAACATGCAGCTGAAAAACGTGGCTGCCGTGATGGTCACCGCCAAACTTCCGCCATTTTCCCGTGCCGGTCAAAGTATCGACGTGGTGGTTTCATCGATGGGGAACGCCAAAAGCCTGCGCGGCGGTACATTGCTGATGACACCGCTAAAAGGTGTGGATAATCAGGTCTATGCCTTGGCGCAGGGTAACGTACTGGTGGGTGGCGCAGGTGCATCCGCCGGTGGCAGCAGTGTTCAGGTGAATCAGCTAGCGGGGGGCCGTATCAGCGGCGGCGCGACGATAGAACGTGAGGTGCAGAGCACCTTTGGCAATAGTAACGTAATTAACCTGCAGCTCAATGATGAAGACTTCAGCTTGGCGCAGCGTATCAGTGATTCAATCAACCGCTTTGGCGGGATGGGCTCGGCTACGCCGCTGGATGCTCGCACCGTGCAGGTTTTAGTTCCACAGGGCAACAGCAATCAGGTACGCGTGTTGGCGAACATTCAGAATATTGAAGTGTCTGTCGGCAGTTTCGATGCGAAGGTTATCGTCAACTCACGAACTGGCTCGGTGGTGATGAACCGCAACGTTGAGCTGGACTCTTGTGCTGTCGCTCAAGGGAACCTGTCCGTGGTGGTCGATCGCCAAAATACCGTCAGCCAACCCAATACCCCGTTTGGTGGGGGACAAACCGTGGTGACGCCAAATACTCAGATCTCTGTTCAGCAAGGACAAGGTTCATTACAGCAGGTGCGTTCAAGTGCCAACCTAAACAGCGTCGTGCGAACCCTGAACGCGCTGGGAGCTACGCCGAACGATCTGATGTCTATTTTGCAGGCAATGCAGAGCGCCGGTTGCCTACGAGCCAAATTGGAAATTATCTGATGAATGATAGCTTCTCTCTCGGTAGCGCCGCGTATGACGCGCAGGCATTAAATCAGTTGAAACGTCATACGGCGGCTGGATCGGATAAGGCTATCCGTGAAACCGCCAAGCAGATGGAAGGCATGTTTGTTCAAATGATGCTGAAAAGTATGCGTGCTGCGCTGCCTCAGGATGGGGAACTGAGTACGGAACAAACGAAGCTGTATACCTCGATGTATGACCAGCAGATCGCACAGGATATGTCCGGTAGCCTCGGCATTGCCGATATGCTGGTACAGCAGCTTTCCGGTAATAAAACGTCAATTCCTGACAGCGTGGGCACAACGCCAATGGCGTTAGACGGAGAGACGATTCAAAGCATGCCTGTTCGTGCACTTGAGCAGGTGATGCGTCGAGCGATGCCGCGTATCCCACAAAATGGGTCGCCGATGCCGACCAGCAACGGCGAGTTTGTCACTCAGCTGAGTGGCGCGGCGCGAGCCGTTAGCCAACAGAGCGGTATACCGCACCAACTGATTGTGGCGCAGGCGGCGCTGGAGTCTGGATGGGGGCAGCGGGAGATTCCGACGACCGATGGTTCGCGCAGCTTCAACCTGTTTGGGATCAAGGCTGGTAAAAGTTGGGATGGCCCGACAACCGAGATCACCACCACCGAGTTTGAAAATGGCGTTGCACATAAAGTGAAAGCCAAATTCCGCGTGTATGGATCTTACCTTGAAGCCATCAGCGACTATGTGCAGTTGCTAACCAATAATCCACGCTATGCCAACGTCACCAGTGCCAATACGCCAGAACAGGCCGCACATGCGCTGCAAAAAGCGGGCTATGCGACCGACCCGAACTACGCCAGCAAGCTGGTGCAGGTGATTGGGCAGATTAAAAACGCTGGCGAACAGGTGGTGAAGGCGTATACCACGGATTTGGAGAGGTTGTTTTAGGGCATATGATTGCTTGGTTAAGGGTTTCGTACGGCTAGCTTTATGGTTGATGGGGGAAAGGTTTCGTACGCCAGTTAGCATCTGTGGTTCTATGAAGCCACTGGCGTAGGCGTCCGAGCAAGGCGGCTCAATCGCCGCCGCCTTGCATCCGGGCTTGGCACCGTTCTTCAGCCTGCTTCGCAGGTGCCCGAAAGTCGTCATTCCGGCTTTAACGGAACGAACGGCAATCGCCATCCTGGCTCCTCCGTTCTTTCGCCGACGTCCTTGTCGGCGAATCCTAGCCTACATTCCTCCTTTCGGCTGAAGAACAACGTGCCGCAAAGGTCAACGTCAAAACAAAAGGCGTGGCCGGTTTTTAGTTTAAGTATTCGTTGATAGAGCCGGCACGACAGGGATGTCGTGACGGA
>NZ_KV824248.1:0-7642 GCF_001816025.1 Hafnia sp. HMSC23F03 | reverse complement strand
CACGCGCTGGTGGTCTCTGCCCGTACGCCTTCACCGGTGTATCAATGAAGCTCGGTATCGACAGGCGGGCGGAATATTACACAATGGTGACATCGGCGAACGAAATATTTCACCGCAATCCCATAGGATAAAACCGTACCAATGAAGCACGGTATCGACAGGCGGACGTAACGATCGGCATACAAAATTTCACACCGCTGTTTGCATCACTATCGGGGTAGGAAAAATCGTTAGAGGCTATGATTTTTCCCTCAAGTTTACTTTCCTGCCGCCGATAACTGTTTCAACAACAAGAGCCTTGCCGCGTGATGACGTGAGGCTTTTTTTAAGTTTAAAGGAACCCGAATGGCTAACTTAATTAATAGCGCAATGAGTGGACTAAGCGCCGCACAGACCGCGCTGAGCGTCGCAAGTAATAACCTTAGTAATGTTTATACTCAGGGCTATAACCGCCAAACGGTGAGTTTTGCACAAAGCGGCGGAACCAGCACGCCAACCGGTTTTATTGGCAATGGGGTGAACGTCAGCGGTATTAATCGCGAATATAATTCCTTTATCGTTGGACAACTGCGTCAGGGGCAGAGTGATTACGCTTCTACCACGGCTTATTATCAACAGGTTTCGCAAATCGATAACCTGTTGGCAGATAGTAATAACAGCCTGTCAGCCAACATGCAGGATTTCTTCTCTAACCTGCAAAATTTGGTCAGCAACCCTAGCGATCCGGCCGCGCGTCAAACCGTATTAGCCAAAGCGAACGGCTTGGTGAATCAGTTTAAAACCACCGATGAATACCTGAAAAATCTAGAAAGCAACGCTAACGTCACTATCAGTAACAGCGTTGAGCAGATTAATAATTACACCAAACAAATTGCCAGCTTAAACGATCAGATTTCGCGTCTTACTGGCGCAAGTGGCGGAAGCGCGCCTAACGATTTGCTCGATCTGCGCGACCAGATGGCCACTCAGTTGAACCAGATTGCTAACGTCGAAATCACCATGCAAGACGGCGCAATGAACGTGTCTTTTGCCGGTGGGTTGTCTTTGGTACAGGGAAACGACGCTTATAAACTGGAAGCGATCCCTTCGAGCTCAAACCCGCAGCGCCTGACCATTGGCTATAACCGCGGTTCAGGTACCGCAAGCGAAGTGCCTGAAGGACGTATCACCGGCGGTAGCCTGAGCGGGATTTTACAGTTCCGTAGCGGTGCGTTGGATAACGCGCGCAATCAGCTTGGACAAATTGCGCTTTCTATGGCCGATAGCTTCAATAAGGTGCAGCAAGCGGGCATCGATTTGAATGGCGATCTGACCACCAACGAGCCATTTTTCACTATTGGTCAGCCATCATCCTTCGCTAACAGCAATAATGATAAAACCGTTAATGCCTCTATTTCGGCAAAGTATACCGATGTGAGTCAAACCAAAGCGACCGACTACCGCTTGGAATATGACAAAAACGGTAAGTGGCAGATTACCCGTCTGTCTGACAACAGTAAAATTACGGATCTGACCCCTGATGCGACCGGCAAACTTCAGTTTGATGGTTTAGAGGTGACGGTGTCTCCAGCGGCGGCCAAAAGCGATAGCTTTACGCTAAAGACCACCTCTAGCGCGGTGCAAGGTTTTGGCGTGGCGATCACCGATGCAGCGAAAATTGGCGCGGGTACCCCGGAGTATGACGCAAGCGGTAATTTAGTGCCGGATGCCAGCGGCAAAGGTGATAACACCAATGCGCAGAAAATGTTGGATTTGCAAAAAGCGCAGACCGTTGGCGGGAAATCAACCTTCAACGAAGCTTACGCGGGTCTGGTGGGTACCGTCGGTAACCAAACCAACAGCGCAAAAGTTGACAGTACGGCACAGGGCAACGTGGTGAAACAGCTGACCCAACAGCAGCAGTCAGTTTCAGGCGTTAATCTTGATGAAGAGTACGGTAATTTGATGCGTTTCCAGCAGTACTATCAGGCGAATGCTCAGGTTATTCAGACAGCGACGACGCTATTTAGCGCTCTGCTTAATATTCGATAAGAAGGATGTTATTCCATGCGTCTTAGCACCAGCATGATGTATCAACAGAATATGGGCAGCATCACGGATGCGCAGTCAGAATGGCAGCGCATCGGGCAGCAACTGTCCAGCGGAAAACGCGTCATTAATCCTTCCGACGATCCGCTTGCGGCGTCGCAACTGGTGGGATTAAAACAGGCACAGGCGCAAAACGATCAATATACCATGGCGCGCGGCTATGCACGCCAAGGTGTCTCGATGGAAGAAAGCGTGTTGCAGCAGGTGACTTCAACGCTGCAAGACATCACACCTGTGTTGGTGGATGGGGCTTCTTCAGGCAGTAAAAGCGACGATGACCGTGCATCCATTGCTAAACAGCTTGAAGGCATGCGCGATCAACTGCTGAATTTGGCAAACAGCTCTGACGGCAATGGTCGTTATGTTTTTGCCGGCTATAAAAATGATACCGCGCCGTTTGAGAAAGTGACCGATCCAGTGACGGGTAAAGTCACTGTGAGCTATAAGGGCGGCGATACCGCAGTAACACAAAAGGTGGATGCCGCACGCGATATGACCATCGGCCACACGGGTTCTGACGTATTCCAGAAGGCGTCTAGCAACCCGGTTAAAGAGCCAGACGGTTCGGTTAATAGCGATATTTTCAGTACGCTGCAAAAGGCTATTGATGCCCTGAAAACGCCGATTGCCGGTGCCTCCGATGCAGTGAAGAAGGGGGTTAGCGATGCCATTGACTCTGCTAACCGTGGGTTGCGCAACACGTTGAACAACGTTTCACAGGTTCGCGCAGAGTTAGGAACCAACCTGAAAGAGCTGGACTCATTGGATGCCGTAGGCAGCGAACGTGCGATGACCTACACCAGCCGCATCAGTAGTACGCAAGACGTTGACTGGTATCAGTCAATCTCTGATTACAGTTTGCGTCAGGTTGCGTTGCAGGCGTCGTATAAGGCGTTTACGGATATGCAGGGGATGTCCCTGTTCCAAATGAATCGTTAAGTCCCCGTCATACGTGAAACTGCATCAAGGCTAAGCTCATTGGCTGCCTTGATGCAGTTCCCATCATTTAGAGATACCGAACTCTTGCGCATTTTGATGAGCGGCCTATGCCCATCAAAGCCCCTGCATTCCGCCCATCACCTGCGTTAAACGCTCAAACACTTCGCTAAACAAATGTTCACTGAACGGGACAAGCATTGGCATCATCAGGCTAAGGCTGAACATACCTATGGTGAGCGTGAGCGGGAATCCGACCACGAAAATAGAGAGTTGGGGGGTCATGCGGTTGAGCAAACCGAGTGCGGTATTGAGTGCGAGCAACAGGGTTATCAACGGTAGCGCCAGCATTAGACCATTAACGAAAATGAGGCTTCCCGCCTGTGCCAGCATCAGAAAACCGTTGCCGTTGAGCGGCTGTTCACTGATAGGCAACGTTTGAAAGCTTTCGGCGAGCAGAGAAATCATCCATAGATGGCCGTTAAAACTCAGAAAGAGCAGCATGGTGAGCAGGTTCAGCAATCGGGCCAGAATCGGCATGTTTGGGCCGCCGGAAGGGTCAAAAAAGGTCGCAAAGGAAAGCCCCATTTGCAGTCCAATCACTTCACCGGCAAGTCGAACGGCGGCAAAAGCAAACTGCATGGTTAGGCCGAGCGCGGCACCAATCAATATTTGCTGGGTCACTAGCCATAGTCCACTGATGCTGACGACCGGCGTGGGGTTACTGCCTAAATTAGGTACCAACAAAAAGGTAATCGCCATCGCTAGGCCGACTTTGGTCTTTTTGCTGATCGCTTTTTCACTCAGCAGCGGTGCGGTGCTAATAAGCGCTAACATGCGGACGAACGGCCAGAAATATTGGCCGAGCCACAGCGCGAGTTGGGAGGTGTCAAACGAGATCATCGCGAGTTTTAGCCGATGATCGAGGGAATACTGGTGAATAGGGTGCGCATGTAGTCAAGCAGTAGGCTGAGCATCCACGGTCCAGCAATCACCATCGTGGCGAATACCGCTAAAATCTTGGGAATAAACGAAAGCGTCATTTCGTTTATTTGGGTCGCCGCCTGCAATAGGCTAATGACTAAGCCGCTAATCAATGCCGCCAACAGCAAAGGCGTGGCCAAGGCCAAGCCGACTTTCATCGCCTGATAACCGAGTGCCATTACAGATTCTGGAGTCATGATTTTTTACTCAGTGAGTGTGGCGGTTAACTATAAAAACTCTGTGCCAGCGAACCCAATAGTAGCTGCCAGCCATCTACGAGTACGAACAGCATCAGTTTAAACGGCAGTGAGATCGTGGCCGGAGGAACCATCATCATCCCTAGCGCCATTAACACGCTGGCGACAACCAAATCGATAATTAAAAACGGAATGAAGATCGTGAAACCAATTTGGAACGCGGTTTTTAGCTCGCTGGTGACATAGGCGGGGAGCAGAATGCGCATCGGTACATCTTCAGGCCCGGCCATCTGTGGCAGATTGGCTAATTTGGCATAGAGAGCCAGATCGGTTTCACGCGTTTGGCGCAGCATGAATTCGCGTAGCGGCTGTGCGCCGCGATCCATTGCCACGTCCATCGTAATTTTGTCTTGGCTAAACGGCTGATAGGCATCCTGATAAATTTTATCGAACACCGGCGACATGACAAAAAACGTGAGAAACAGCGCTAGACCCAGCATTACCTGATTCGGTGGCGCAGACGGCGTACCCAGTGCGCTGCGCAATAGCCCTAATACGATAATGATGCGGGTGAAACTCGTCATCATCAGCAGAGCGGCGGGCAAGAAGGTTAACGAAGTGAGAAAAACCAGCGTCTGTACCGGTAGCGACCAGTTTTGACCGCCGTTTGCCAGCGGCTGCGAAACGATGCCGGGGAGCTGAGCCAGCGCTAGCGGACTGGCGAGAAGCAATGCCGTCGCGCTGATTCCAAGAATGAAACGGTGAGGGCGCATTACGACTTATCTCCGCGCTTACCAAACTGTTGCTGCACCACTTGCTTGAAGATCTGGCTGAAATCCTGTTTTTTAGCCACAGGATCTGCGTCAGACGGTGGCGCGGTGAAAGTGTGCAGATGCGTGATGTTTTGGCTGGTTACGCCAAGTACCAGGCATTGATTATCCACTTCGACCACCACCACGCGCTCGCGCGCGCCGAGCGAGCAACTGGCACGCACGTTAAGCAGGTTATTACGGCTGTTCTTGGGAGAAAAACCGAGACGCTTAACCAGCCAGCCGATAATCAGGATCAGCAGCAGTATTGCGCCCAGCGTGCTGCCAACCTGAGTCAGCACGCTGCCTGCGGGCACGACCGGCGTCGCCGGTGTACTGGTGGCGGTTGAAGTGGCGGGAATCATCAGCGACTCAAACGGCGCATACGTTCAGAAGGGGTAATAATATCGGTGATGCGAACACCAAATTTATCAGCAACCACCACAACTTCGCCTTGTGCAATCAGATAGCCGTTAATCAAAATATCCAACGGTTCACCGGCTAAACCGTCCAAGGCCACCACCGAACCCTGCGACAGACGCAGTAGCTCTTTGATCGTCATTTTGGTACGGCCCAACTCCACGGTTAATTTCACCGGGATATCCAAAATTAAATCAATATCGTGCAGATTGCCGGCTAGCGGTGATGGGTTATCCAGATTCTGGAAAATCTCATCAGCAGAATTCTCCACAGCACTTTTCGCCGAAGTATTTTCAGTGGTTTGCTGTTCGTTCATCGCTTCCGCCCACAGGTCGGCGGCGTCGTCATGACCTTCGGCAGACGGCTTGTTGACGTCACTCATTGGGCTGATCCTCGCTCAGAGCATTTAAAATAGGGTTAATAAGTCGTTCTACGCGTAATGCGTATTGACCGTTTTGGCTGCCGTATTGGCAGGTTAAAACGGGCACACCATCCACGTTTGCGATAAGTTTTTCTGGCTTTTCAATGGGTAAAACATCGCCGGGCTGAAGCTTCAATACTTCAGACAGACGTAAAGGGATATCAACAAAGTTGGCGACCAGTTCAAGCTCGGAATGCTGTACCTGCTTGCTGAGAGTATCTCGCCAGTGTTGATCTTCCTGTTTGGAGTTCTCTAACGGCGGGTTCACTAGCAGCTCACGCAGTGGCTCGATCATGGAGAAGGGGATACAGATGTTAAATTCGCCGCTCAATGCACCCACTTCGATAGTGAATGGCGTGGTGACCACAATATCGTTAGGCGACGTAGTGATGTTGGTGAATTTAACCTGGATCTCAGAGCGAACGTATTCCACTTCGAGCTTATAAATCGCGCCCCATGCGTCGCGGTAAGCGTCCAACGCCAAGCGTAACATGCGCTTGATAACGCGTTGTTCGGTATGGGTAAACTCTCGGCCATCCACTTTGGTTGGAAAGCGACCATCGCCCCCAAACAGGTTATCCACCGCCATAAAGACTAAGCTTGGCGCAAAGACCATCAGCGCCGTACCGCGCAGCGGGTTAAGGTGGATAAGGTTGAGGTTGGTGGGAACCGGTAAGTTACGGGCAAACTCATGATAAGGCTGAATTTTTACCGCACCCACCGTGATATCAGGGCTACGACGTAGCAGATTGAACAACCCCATGCGGAACTGACGGGCAAAGCGCTCGTTGATAATTTCTAGCGCCTGCAACCGTTCACGCACCACGCGACGTTGCGTAGTGGGGTCATAAGGGCGAACGTCGCTCTCACTTCCCGCGAGTGGGGCTTCGCTATCAGGCTTGGCATTGTCGCTATCACCGTTAAGCAACGCGTCAATTTCGGCCTGTGACAGAATGCTATCAGACATAGTGATTACCGCAGGATAAAGGCTGTAAACAACACATCGCTGACGATCTGCTTCGGCTGACCGGGTGCGATTGGCGGCATGAGAACGGTTTTAATATCAGACATTAGCTGAGTTTTACCCTGTTCGCTGGCTAGCGTAGCGGCGTGTTGACGCGAAAGCAGCATGAGTAAACGGCTGCGCATTTCAGGCAGATAATCGTTCATGCGTTTGCGGGTAGCCTCATCGGGCAAACGCAACGTTAATCCGATGTAAAGCACACGGTCTGCATCTTCACCATCGCTGATCAGATTAACGGTGAAGGTATCCAGCGGCATAAATACCGGCATCGGTGGCGGCGTTGGCTTACTTTCAGTCAGCGATTCTTGCTGCTGATAATATTTCCAGCCATAAAAACCACCGCCAGCACCAGCAATGATAAGAATTAACAGTATCCATACCCACTTGGCACGCCGCTTAGTGTTCTTGGGGAGTGTGGTTTCAGACATAAGGGGATGATTCCTGTTACGGTGCAAAGAAGGTGCACATGAATTTTACTTGTGAGCTTTATTATCCTTGGCTTATGAGCGATCAATGGGGGGAATAGAGGGGGAAAATGGCGTTAATTGGGGGATTGTTATTGTGGCGCGGAGATTTCTCTTGTTTTTGAGGTGGCTGTGTAAGAATCCGGATGCTATTTCCGCGACGGTTTTATCCTATGGGATTGCGGTGAAATGTTTCGTGCGCCGATGTCACCGTTGTGTAATATTCCGCCCGCCAGTCCATACCGAGTTTCATTGATACACCAGAGAAGGCGTACGGGCAGAGACCACCAGCGCGTGGT
>NZ_KV824247.1:0-20878 GCF_001816025.1 Hafnia sp. HMSC23F03 | reverse complement strand
CTCGGTATGGACAGGCGGGCGGAATATTACACAATGCCTGCATAGTAGAGTTCTCAAACCGGAGCGAGGCATCTGATGACCGATGAACGAAACATTTCACAGTAATCCCATAGGATATTGACGTTTCAAACTGGAGCAACACATTTGCTGCCCGATAAATTATTATTCCCTCACCCATATCCTCATTTCCCCCTCACCGCGATTTGCCCAGCTAAACCAGGGAACAAACGTGAGTTTTTGTTCCTGTTGTTGCTCAGGGGCTGCGTCGTAGCGATACAGCGGTTGGTTTTGAGGTTCATCGCTGATAACGCGAGTTCCCGTCGCCTGAATCAGCGTTTTATGGGCAAAAATGCCTTTGCCTTCAAGCAGGGTGAAAGTGCTATTGGGTGACAGGGTGAGGTTGTGCAGCTCCGTGCCGTTGTCGACTTGTTCCAAACAATAAACGAGCGGCCCGCGCTGAATGGCGACTTTGCCTGCAACGTGGCGCAGCAGCGGGTTGCCGTAGACGCGACGGACAGGCATCGGTAACACAATCTCAAGTCGATCGCCGTCGTGCCATTCTCGTGCGATGTGCAGATAGCCACGTTTTAGCAAACCCTCACAGGTTTTTCCGTTCAGCTGTACGCTCGGTTTTTCGCACCATTCCGGCATTCTCAGGGCGAGCGTCTGGTGCAATGGTTTCTCAGTGCGAATATTGACGCTGACATTCTCATCCCAAGGGTAGTTTCCGCTGATGGCTATTTTAAGGCCGTTATCCAAGAGAGTTTCGTTACCAACGTATAAATTGATATACAACGCATCGCTGCGTTGAGTGTAAATGTAGTGACCAATGGAAGTTAGTATGCGTGCAATATTAGGTGGGCAGCAGGCGCAGCCGAACCAGCGTTGACGTATCGGTTTGATGTGGTCGTAGATATGGTTAAACGGGATACTTTTCGGGTGAACCTCTAGGGGATTCACGTAGAAGAAATGGCGGCCATCCAGTGCCATACCGCCCAACACGGTGTTGTAGAGAGCTCGTTCCATCACGTCGGCGTATTGACTATCGCCCTCCATTTGCAGCATACGGTTAGCAAACATCATGAGGCCAATTGACGCACAGCTTTCGGCATACACGGTGTCATTCGGCAGATCGTAGTCTGAACTGAACGCTTCGCCACTGCTTTGCGAGCCGATCCCGCCGGTAATGTAGAGCTGGCGTTGAACCATATTGTTCCACAGGCGTAAACAGATCTGGCGTTTTTCTTCATCGTTATTTAACCGCGCCAAATGGGCGACACCTGCTAAGAGGTAGACAAAACGTACAGCATGGCCAATCGCGCTTTGTTGAAGAGCTAAAGGCTCATGTGCCTGACTGTATGCTTTGTCTTTCACCATCCAGGCGGGGCCATAGGTGTTCCAGTGGGAGGTTTTACCGCGCTTTTCGTACTCTTCATCATAATAGTGCGGCGGGTGGGAACCGCGCTGTTCAACAAAGTATTGGGTTAGTTTCATGTAACGTGGATTGCCGGTGACTTCATATAAACGCATGAGCGCCAGTTCGATTTCTGGATGTCCGGGATAGCCATGCAGTTGGTTTTCATGAGGGCCAAATACGCGGTCGATGTGATCGGCAAGGCGGCAAACCACGTTGAGCAGACGGCGTTTGCCCGTCGCTTGGAACCACGCAACACCGGCTTCAATCATGTGTCCTGCGCAGTAGAGCTCATGGCATTCGGCTAAATTCGTCCACCGATCCTGCGGCGCTTTCACGGTGAAGTAGGTATTCAAATAGCCATCTTCACACTGCGCGGCTTCTACCAGTTCAATCACATGATCGGCAGTGCGTTCAAGTTCGCGGTCTGGTTTTTGGCACAAAGACCACGCCACAGCTTCCAGCCACTTTGCGACATCGCTGTCTTGAAAGACCATGCCGTAAAACTCACCTTTTTCTAGCCCAGCCGCAATTCGGAAATTTTCGATAGCGTGGCTAGGCTCAGCGTCGCTGACGCGATCGTTTAACGCATCCCACTGATAGGGAATCACGACGTCACGCACCAATCGTTGATATTGCCCCAAGAAAGGATCGCTGACGTGCACATGGTTTAAGTCTAATTCTTGCGGCGGAATGCAATCAGCACACTGAGTGATATCGGTCTGAACGGTCTCTAAAGTACTCATATAAACTCTCCTGAAAAATAGGGCAAATGAGGCCTAACCAGCGTGACGCGTTTGTAAATCGCTAGAGATGCGGTTCATCATCGGGTCATTGAGGCGGCAAAAGCGAATGGCAAAGGCGAGAGCCAAATGGAAGAAGGCAGGCAGCAGCGTTTCAAGCGCGGTAATGCCGTTGAGTGACGCAGGCGTTTGATTCGCCATACCTGGCTGATAGGCCACCCAGATAAACACTAAGCTTAAAACGCCGGCGCTAGATGCCCATGCGAGCTTGATAAAGAACAGGTTGAAGGCGAAGTTCATGCCTGATGAGCGAACACCGTTTTTCCATTCACCATAATCGTCAGCAAAGGCCATGATGGAGAAGTGCAGCGGTAGCGTGAAACCAAGGATGATGCCATTGCCTAAAATGACAGCTAGCCACAGGTTCTGGAACTGAGGTCCGGTAGGGATAAACCACATAATAACGGCGAGTAACGCAAGAATAAGGTTGGTGACGTAATACAGACGCACAGTATCAAATTTACGCGACAGGGGACTCACGATGATGGCGCCCAGTATGGAAGCGACGGTGACCATGGTGAAAAATAGTGACGCAAATCCAGTGCTGCCTTGCAGAACATAGGTGATGAAGTACATGTAGCCGCCGCCGCGTAGGTTAAACACGTTGATCAGCAGGAATGACATCACCAGCACTAATAGCATTTGATCGTTATTGCGTAGCCCTGACATGTGCTCGCGTAACGTGAATTTGCCCATCAGCGCAAGCGGAACGCGTTCTCTAACCCAGAAGAAGCAGCATAGGAACATGACGACGGCAACCGCGCACAGCGCGCCGACACCCAGTTGATAGCCTAAGGCTTGGTTACCTTTTCCCAAGATGTCGATTAGCCAAGGTAAGCCCACTGAGACTAAGAACCCCGCAACGCCGCATAACACAAAACGCCATGATTGGCAGGAGATGACTTCGCTGTGACGCGTCGTCATGGTGTTGATCAGCGCGCAGTAGGGAACGTTAATCGCGGTGTAGCTGATGGAAAGCAGGAAGTAGGTGACGAATGCCCAGAGGATTTTCATATTCATGCTGATGTCTGGCACGGTAAACGTCAGCACGCCAACGATCCCAATGGGTAACGCAATCCAAAGCTGCCAAGGGCGAAAACGTCCCCAGCGGCTGTTGGTTCGGTCAGCGAGAATGCCCATCAGTGGGTCTGATACGGCATCGATGATGCGTAGAGCGATAAATAGCGTGCCGACAAGTGCGGGGGTTAGCCCAAAAGTATCGGTATAGAAAAAGGTGAGAAAATTCATAATAAGGCAGGTGATCACCGTGCCACCGGCATCGCCTAGGCCATAGCCGATTTTCTCGCGAATACTCAATTGTTGGTTATTATTTTCAGCAACAACGTCAGTCTGGTTTATAGGGGTAGCGGTCATGTTGACTCCTCGCGTATTGGCGACGTAATCATGCCGAAGTGAATGAAATTAATTATTCACAGTGGTGGATTTATTATTTTTAAGTGTCACTTTCTTGTGTCGACATAATTAATCTCGCACAGAGCATAGGGAGCAACAAGAGTAGGTAAAAGTATAAAAAGATAACGATTCCGACTTGATGGAAAAACTGTGAAGGCGATCGGTTAGTGTGAATTTTAAACGCCATTCTCGTGGGTTTAATGATTAAAATTAGCGAAGTTTATTGATAGGTGACGGTTATGCTAGAGATTGCACTGGATTTACCTATTCGAGTTCAAAATGGCGGATTGTTCATTTCACGCGGGATTGGTGTGCATCCATCGAGAAAGTTATCCTCTTGGGAGCTGATTTTTGTAGAGAAGGGAACGCTTGCGATCCGTGAAGAAGAGACGAGTTTCTCTGTGTCAGAGGGAGAGATTTTGCTGCTGAAACCACAGCGCAGCCATCATGGATTAGAGACGTTTCCGTTAGATTTAAAATTTTATTGGCTGCATTTTGATATTAACGCTTTTGATATTGATGAAATAGCTAGAAAATATGGACGTAATAGCTCTACAGCGACGCTGTTATCAATACCTCAACATTGTAAAGTTCATGATCCGCAATATATTACCTCCTTATTTCGACAGTTTCTTAATGAACAGGAAAATAGAAAACAGCCAGCAGCATTGTCACTCATTTTTCTTTTAATGCTTCAACAAATATCAGACGCGTTGCCAGACGATGCCAATATTACCAATTCAGGCGTTGCCCTGGCCTACAAGGCTCGTCAGCTCATAAAAACACAGTATCATCTGCCCATTAGCACTTCATCCTTAGCTGGACAGTTATTTTGTAACTCAGACTATCTTGGTCGCGTGTTTCGCAAAACATTCGGCGTGACGTTGACCGAAGCCATTCATCGTCAGCGGGTGAGCAGTGCGGAGAAAATGTTGCTAAACGATATGTGCTCAATGGCAGAGATAGCTCAGCGAAGTGGCTTTCATGATGTTGGCTATTTTAGGCAGATCTTTCGCAAACAGATTGGTTTAACGCCAGTGGCATACAAGCGGCGCTACTGCAAGGAGCACATCAACTCTGACTAATCGGTTAAAAAGTAACGAGTAAGACGCTGATTTAATGATCTTGCTCACAGTTCAAAGAAAACAAATTGTTAAATAAATGTATGGTGTTATCATTAATTTGTTGAATAACTTCGACATAGAGTTTCTCATGCATTTGCACCCGCTTGATTTACTTGCTGATTTTTCAGGAAGTGGAGGCGGGTTTTCTTTTTGGTTTTAACCCAAGTCTAGACTTTCCTTCTCGCGATTCCCCATCATGGTACTTGCCCGTATGGGCAGCGGGTGTCGTTTGGTTTCAATACACGCAGTTTTGTGACCCGTCAATCGTGCTACTTCACACCGGATTTAAGGCGTTAGGATGAGACTGAATCTCATTTTGTATGTTTAATTAAATTGAAAGAATAAACAGCTGTAATTATATTTTATAATGAATGAAAAGTTCGTAATCATTTTATTTATTGGTTTATGTGTTCATAGTCTTATTTTCATTTACGAAGTACAAATTAATTAAAAAAATTGAGTGGGGTAAGATATCATCGCATTATCTGGCTCGGTAAGCCAAACTTCGCGCTCTCGGGAACTATCAATGTATGCTTAATCTTAACTCTGTTTTATTTATCGTGGTCGCAGTGGGGCTGCCCACGTCTGCATTGGCAATGGATTGTAATAAGGCCACCTTGAAGGATGAAGTTGCAATATGCGGTGATACGACGCTGATGCAGTTGGATGCTGTACTTAACAAAAACTATATCTCAGCAAGACAACATTCAGATAAAGATATACTGAAAACTCAACAGCTAAGCTGGCTAAAGCAACGCCAGCAGTGCGGGGATGATACAGGCTGTCTCGGCAATTCGTATGTTGAACGTATCAAGACGTTGGCGGAGAAAGATAATGTTTCAGTGATACACAATGCATCGAAACAATGGGATTTTGTGCTATCAGTCTCTGCCTGCAACAAAGATGATTCATATCCGACCTGTGAAGGTCCTGGCATGTTAGATATTTTTACCAAAGGAACGGGTCAGTTGGTTCAGCGTATACCTATGGATAATCTCTTCATTGAATTGGATGCCAAAGGGAAAGCAACGGCAAATTTGGTTGAGATGTACGGTGATAACAATAGTGGTTTGGTATCAGAAGATATTAATTTTGATGGTAGCGATGATATTGCATTACGTGCAGGCAATGAAGGTGCCTATGGAGGCCCTTCGTATGATGTATTCCTTTACCAGCCGAAATCTAAAACTTTTAAGAGACATGAAGCATTAACCGAGCTAGGTAGCACTAATCTGGGGTTATTCGACGTAGACCCTAAGTTACAAACGCTGACGACTTCGACCAAAAGCGGCTGTTGCTGGCACCAGTTTAGTGTATGGAAGATAAAGAATAACCAGCCTCTGTTAATTAAAGAAATCACCGAGGATGCATCTCCTGGCGAAAAACCAGACTTTATGACGATAACCACCACTATTCGAACATTAGTTAACGGGAAGTGGAAAACGTCTGAATCGAAAGATCAAGTACCGGAATAGGGTTTAATTTATAGATCATACTCAGTGGATAATATTTGTAAGTGCTCAGCCATATCAGCCTGATAATTTGAGGTAAATAATGAAATTTCGTTTCACTGTGATCGTGTCACTTCTTTATTGCTCGCTGTTTTTAACGATTTCAGATGCGAAAACTATCAATGTTGTGTATAGCGATGAGCGTTCATCAGCGCCGATCCGTGATTGCCGTATTCAACTAAGAACGCTATTGGCGAGTAGCAATCAGCATTGGATTGCCGCTGAGCATCCTAAACCGGCGGATTTAGATGTTCTCATGGAGGAACATGACGATCGCAAAGGGATGTTATTTATCCAAATTATCAATACTAGAGAGGCTAAAACGGATCCAAGCCCTGGCGCAGGCCACTACGGTTGGGTTCTTTATAATAAGAAAACAGGGGAACTCTGGGATGAGAGCGATGAGGATAATCCACAAAAACTGATCGCAGATCCTGCGGCAGTTAAAAATTATCAAGCATGCAGCACACAAGACGACCAGTGTCTTCAGGCAAATCAAAATATGACCGACGATCCAACTGGCGGTTTTTATCCTAACCCTTTTGAAGTGAAAGGTGATTCTAGCCTTCGCTATATTGTTACGTCATCAAAACGCCAACACTTTTCTTGGGCTCCAAACAAAAATTGCGAAGTGGGGGCTTTTGTTGTGAACGATGACAAAGTTCTAGCGTTATCGTGGGGGCAGCAATTTGGTTATATCTGGAGCCGCTATACCAATCCAGCGACAAAGGTAATTACCGAAGGATGGTTGCCGCAGGAAGCTCTGAAAACAAAAGAGCAAGTGTGTAGTTCAATTCACCCGCAGACCTCTAACGTAAATACAGATCAAAATTTCCTAGAATCTCGAATTGTATTTAACCACCATCAGCGCCTCCATTTTTATGATGCGCCGAATGATATTTGCCTACGCAGCGATGGTGCTTTTATCCTTGATAACGACAAAGTACAGGCATCAGATAAGTCCTCTACGGCAGGATTTACCTTTGTACGATTTGTTCATCCAGTCACAAAAGACGTCACTTCGGGATGGGTACAATCAAAAGGGTTAGCGCAGTCTCAAGAGGCAAGTCGCTAAATCCACGCATCCAGAAAATAAACAGGATTAAAGAATCAGAATGAATTAAAAAATCTAGGCATCGCGGCGCTAAAAGATCAGAAACAGGATGTTGATATCGGCTTTGTTTATAGTGAATAGAACTCGGTTGGCAACCGAGAGATCTTAGCTAATCGTAGAAACTCAATATTCATATCAAATGGCGCGGGTTAGCGCGCCATTGAAAATCGTTCGCGTTATTCGTAACGCCGGTAATAAATCTCCAGACGATTCTGTAGTTTCCCCAGCACGGTACTGAACATGAGATAAATCAGTGCTGCTTCAACGTATAAAATCAGCGGCTCGTAGGTAACCGACACGATGCGCTGTGCCGCCAAGAACATTTCAGGCACGGTGATAACAGCGGCCAGTGACGTATCTTTGATTAAGGAGATAAACGAGTTAGACAGCGGCGGTAAAGAAACAAACACCGACTGCGGTAAAATGACGCGACGCATCGCCTGTGAGCTGCTCATGCCAATTGAATATGATGCTTCCCACTGGCCTTTGGGAACCGAAATAATCGCGCCGCGGATAATCTCAGAAGTATAAGCGCCTACGCTCAGGGTGAAGCCGATCAGTGCAGCAGGGAAGGCATCTAGGGTGATTCCCGCACTCGGCAAGCCGTAGAAAATCAGGAACAGCTGAACCAACAGAGGCGTGCCGCGAATAACCCATACGTAGAAATCAAAAATCCACTTTACTGGTTTTGGTGCGTATAAACGCGCCAACGCAGTGATGAACCCCACGATGATCCCACCGATGAAGGAGAGGATCGCCAGCGGCAGGGTGAATTGCAGCCCAGCAGAAAGCAGGCTCCAAAACGAATCTATCATCAACTGTAGCCAGGCAAGGCCGTGAATATAGTCAGTCAGGCCGTGTAGCCATGCCATATGCCGTACTCCTAAATACAAAAAAGTCTAAAAACAACAGCCCGCCTCATGGAGTGATGGCCCAAAGGGCGTTCACAGAGGCAGGCTTTTAAACAACGAATTTAACGTTATGTGCTAACCGACTAACTCTCTTACTGAGAAACGTCTTGGCCGAAGTAGCGTACAGAAATCGTTTTGTAAGTGCCATCAGCTTTGATTTCATCAAGCGCTTTATTCACCGCTTTCACCAATTCAGGCTGATCTTTACGCAGCAAAATGGCCGAATTTTCGGTGTTCTCATCTGTCGCCACGATTTTCACTTTAGCGTCTGGCTTATGCTTTTTAAAATCAAGGAACGACAGGTTATCGTTCAGCGTCGCCGCCGCGCGTCCGCTCAGAACCAAGTCCAGTGACTGGTTGAAGCCGTCTGTAGGAACTAAATCAGCACCATTTTTGGTTGCCAGTTTAGAGTAGTTACTGGTCAGGCTTTGCGCCGCCTTTTGGCCTTTCAGGTCTGCAAAGCTTTTGATCGTGGTGTTGTCATCGCGCACAACCAGCACGGCTTTGGAGCCGATATAAGGCTGGGAGAAATCAAATTTTGCTTTACGTTCGTCGGTAATACCCACTTGGTTAATGACTGCGTCATAGCGTTTCGCGCTCAGACCAGCAATCAGACCATCCCAACGACCTTCCACAAATTCAGGCTTAACGCCCATTTTTTCAGCCACTGCACGCGCAACGTCAACGTCGAAGCCAACCAGCTTGCCACTTTTATCATGGTAGGTATAAGGCGCATAGGTGCCTTCAGTTCCGAATTTCATTACGCCCGCAGACTTGATTGCAGCCAGATCGTCGGCTGCCTGAGCCAGTGCAGAAGTGGCAAATAATGAGGTAGCAAGTAGAGCCAAGGTCATTTTTTTCATAGGTATCCCAATGTCTTACTTAAATTATTTGTTTAAAAAGAACGCGGCTAATTGCGCTCCGTTATTGATGATGAAGCTAAACCATTGTTGATGGTTTGCTAAATCACATTAAGCGATTATCAATAACCAAAAGGAATAAAGCTTAAAAAATAAACAGCACGGTGAGGGGCGTTTAGGCCATATCTCCGATGCCTATGACTCAATGATAATAAAAGGTGAAGAGAATATTAAATTATTTGTAGTTATTAGCTAATGCTTCCTCTTTTACATCGGTGACGATCACGCTTTGCTGGGTTCTGATTTCATTTGCGGCCCAAACGCTTTCGAGTCTGTGGCAAATGAGGATTGAAGTGGAAAATTCGATCCATTTATTGCATGTGGGCGTTTTGTCATAGTGAAGATGAATGTTAACCCGATGTTTATAACTGATAGCGATTCATCCAGTGGGCGTGATTCGATGAACCCTACTGAGAGACAGCCATTCAGCAAAAAATAAAAAGAGAGGGGCACTATGACTCACCTGCATATTGACAATATTCCTGAAGCAATCAAAACCACTAAACAACAACTACGTGCAGCGCTACCTGATTATCGTGAGGTTTTCATTGCGCTGGAAAACCATATGCGTGAACAGGTTAATGCGGTGAAACGGAGCGCCGAACCCGTTCCGCGTTTACATGCGCAAGATATTATTGACGGTAAGGTGACTCAGGAGCAGCGAGATAAAATCCGTCAGGCGGGCTGTTGCGCTATTCACGGCGTATTTGCGCAAGATCAGGCCGAGGGATGGAACCAGGAGATTGGCGATTATCTGGAGCGCAATCATTTCACCGAGCGCTTAAAACACGCGGCGGAAGACAACTATTTTGGTGATTTAAAAGACAGCAAACCGCAAATCTATGGCATCTATTGGTCCCGCCCGCAGGTGGAAGCACGTCAGAGTGAAAGAATGCGTCAGGTGCAGGTTTTCTTAAATCGACTGTGGGAAAGCGAGAGCGCAGGCCAACAGCATTTTGATGCCGAAAGAGTGGTGACCTACGCCGACCGCACGCGCCGCCGTCCACCGCGCTCGTCATCGTTGGGATTGTCTCCGCACGTTGACGGTGGATCGATTGAACGCTGGCTGGATGTGAAATTTAGGGAGGTTTATCGCCACGTCTTTTCCGGTGAATGGCAAAGCTACAATCCATTCGCTGCTCAGGGGCGCACCGAGGTGAGAGAGTTTCCATCCCCAGCCGTGTGCTCGATGTTTCGCACGTTTCAAGGATGGACGGCGTTAACGCCTCAGCGTGCAGGCGCTGGTACGCTAAAACTGATCCCTATCGCGAATGCGATGGCCTATGTGCTGCTGCGGGCGTTACAGGATGATGTGGCAGAGGATGATTTGTGTGGTGCCGCGCCGGGACGCGCACTATCCATTTCGGCGCAGTGGCATCCTCTGCTATTGGAAGCGGTAGTACCCATTCCCGATCTTGAAGCGGGAGACACGGTATTCTGGCACTGTGACGTGATTCATGCGGTGGAAAATGAGCACAACGGCGAGTTTGACAGCAATGTGATGTACATAGCCGCCGTGCCTTGGTGTGAAAAAAATGCGGCCTATTTGCAGAAACAGCTTCCGGCATTTATTGCAGGTAAAACGCCGCCGGATTTTGCACCTGATGATTTTGAGGTCGATTTCGTCGGACGCGCTACGCAGGACATACTGAGTGAACAAGGTCAGCGCCAGCTAGGTTTTACGACCAAGTGATCGATAACACGGGCAGACGGCTGCCCGTGTTTGATCTAAAGCGTTAGCGTATGAACTAAAGTAATAACCATCCCAGCGCAGCGGAGATAACCAGTGCGGGAATAGAGAAAAGGTGAAACTTCAACCAAATGCGCTTTTCATTAGCCATGCGGAGCGCAATAAGGTTGGCCATGGAACCCAGTGCGAAGCCAAAACCGCCAATGTTCACCGCATAGGCGAGTGTAATGCTGGCGGGCATGAATCCCAATAGCATAATCGTGGCAGGTACATTGCTGATCAGCTGTGAAAGTAAAATCCCACAGGCATAGACGCTGGCGGTGGAAAGGTGTGGCATGCTTTCAGTGAGCGGTAGCAGAACGGGCAACTGGGTAAACAGTTTCACATCAATAAACATCGCGATAAATATCAGAATCAGCGCCCAGTCGACCATCAGGATCACTTTCGGCGCCAGCCATAACAGTGTGGCAAATACCGCCAACAATCCCCAATAGGGAACCCCGACGTCTACGCTGATGAGGAAGAGCACATACAACAGAGCGCAGGCGATGAGCAGGCGACGCTGGCAATGATTGTCTGCGTGGCTAACAAGAGGTCGAATGGCTTTGGCTGGAAAGCACAGTAGGGTGATAAATAAGAGCACGCACATCAGTACGCCAGCGAGCGGGAGCATTTGCCAGATGAATGATCCAAAAGAAAGGCCGCTGTGATTCCACAACAAAATATTCTGTGGATTGCCGATCGGTGTAAGCAAGGAGCCAACATTGACGGCAAGTGCTTCAAAGATGATTAAGCGTGTTACGGGCAGTGCGCTGAGTTTTTTGAGTGTGATAGTCAGCGGAACCACGATGAACAGCGCAACATCATTCGTTAGAAAGGTCGAGAGCAGTGCCGAAGCGCTAACCATGAATAACGCGAGGGTTCGTTCGCTGTTCAGGCGAGCGATAATTTTGCGTCCTAGCCAGTCGAAATAACCACTGACTTCAACGCTTTTGGTTAACATCAGAAGACCAAGCAGTGTGGTAATTGTTGGCCAATCTATCCAGTGCGGATATTCGCGCAGAGGAGCCGGAGTATAAAAGGCCAGAATGACGCCGGCAGCCAGCAAAAAGATCAGTAAACGATCGCGTAAAATATTTCGAAAAGTGCCGCGTAGCAGATTTAGCATAACGATCGCTCAGTGAGTTCAGGCGCTTTGTTTATACATCACATGTAGAGGCTGGATCGTCGATAGCTGAATTTCGCTCTGGAGCCGGTAGTTGGTTGGCGTGATATCGAAATGTTTGCGGAACATGTAGGTGAAGTGTGACTGCGATGCAAAACCATAGTACACCGCAATATCAATAATTGACTCTTCGGTATGGCGCAAACGCTTTGCTGCACCAGACAGCTTACGCTCGCGAATATAGCGCCCTAAAGACATTCCGGTTGTTTCACGAAAGATCTTTTGCATATGCCACAGTGAATATCCAGAGTAGCGAGCGAGCTCATCCAGATAAATATCGCGACCCAGATGCTGCTCAATCCACTCACTCAGCGCGCATACCAAGGCAATATTTCGTTCGTTCTGCGTCATTCTTTCTCCGGTAATCGTTCTTATTAGCAACATGCCGTCTTTCACATATTACGACATCATGTCGTTTACCACTATACCCATTACGCATACCCATCCTACTTGAAGCTGGTTCAACCTCAGCTACACTGGCAAGCAAACGTCAATTTAACAAGGAATGCCTGTGAATTCATCTCCCGTAGCGTTAGTCACCGGAGCAAGCCGCGGCATTGGGCGAGCAACGGCGCTATTACTTGCCAAACGCGGTTATCGGATATGCATTAACTACTGTCAAGATCATCGCGCTGCGCGCTCATTGGCGGATGAAATTGAAGCGCTCGGGACAGAAACTCTGTTGGCCTGTGCGAATATTGCGGACGAATCTGCCGTTTGTGAGATGTTTGATTTGATAGATCAACGCTGGGGAAGGATAGATGCGCTAGTCAATAACGCGGGAATTTTACATACCCAGTCAACAATTGAAGGGTTGACCGCAGAGCGGATTAACCTGATTTTGCAGACCAACGTAACCGGTACGTTTTTGTGTTGCCGAGAGGCAGTAAAACGTATGGCAAAACGCCACGGCGGTAGCGGCGGTGCCATCGTCAACGTTTCTTCTGCGGCGGCTAGAAGTGGTTCGCCTTTTGAATATCTCGATTATGCTGCGAGCAAAGGCGCAATGGACACCTTGACCAAAGGGCTATCGATTGAAGTGGCGGCAGAAGGTATTCGGGTTAACGGCGTGCGCCCTGGGTTTATTTATACGGATATGCATGCTGACGGCGGCGAGCCCGATCGTGTGGATCGCATAAAATCGTCGTTGCCAATGCAGCGGGGAGGCAGACCAGAAGAAATTGCGGCGGCGATAGTGTGGCTGCTGTCGGAAGAAGCCTCCTATTCCACCGGCAGCATTCTTGATTTGGCCGGTGGAAAGTAGCTTTAGCTCGAAAGGTTAACGCGATTTATTTCGCTGGTGGTTCGTATGGCAGGGTATCAATACGCAGTGTGCGGTAATAAGCCAGACGCTCGCGGAAATAGGCACGAAGGTGCTCCGGCTGTTCGCGCTCAACCAGCTCCGCAATCACCGGCATATGGTAGCGCTCTTTGTAAGAGACACCGGCTGCCGCTAAATCAACGTTAACTTTGTCCATTTCTTCTTGAGGAAGATTTGCCAAATTGAAACTCATGTGACCTCCTGTTGCGTCGGCGCCATTATTCCAGAATGTCGCCGCTGACTCTATGGCTTCTTGTATCACACGGCGATTGGCTGAACAAAAAGCAAACGGACTGCAGGAAAGGGGACTAATTAGAAGTCATTAGGGATTCTGTAAACAGGTGGCGCGAGTAGCTAGACCTCTTTGCTTGATTTCACTGGCTACTCGCACCTGCTGAACCTGAAACCCGACGCCCCCATAATTATCTGAGGTAGTATAGTTAGTTAACAGTGTCTGGATATTAACTCTATATCATTGTAGTGTTTATTAATTAATTTTTATTTTAATGAGATATAAGAATCTTCAATATATTAATAAATCATCTGCAGATACATACAAATAAAAATAATGGGCTTCAGTTAAATAATGCAACTGAGTGGCATTATTTTCAATAATTTCATTTTTAATGAGATATTGAGAGCATTTGATGGCAGGTGTGGCGAAGATATAAGTTCTAAACCCTAACAGGGTGATGAGGCTAGTATGGCGAGAATATTCTTATGTGGTTTAGGCGAGGGCGGCGAAGTGTCTTTGTTGAGGACTGCCATAGGTATAGAGAGTAAGCCTTATAAGACTTGGAAAGTGAGGTTGTTTGTAAAGTGATTATATTTCATTGATTTGCGGCTGGGTTGTGACTAGTCCTCATTGGAGGATGGGGACTTTTCATAGACATTCAGGTTCCCCGTCAAGATGTGTCTTCAGGTATGTGAGCATCTAAATTAAAACAAAACCTCCTGCTTTTGGCAGAAAACTCCTAATGATTCTTTGCCCTTTAAAGTGTCGATTATGAGATTAATCGCAGGATTAATTGGTTTATCTGAATATATTTTGCATGTTAGACTAACCGTATATTAAGTTATTATTTACTCTAAAGGTTTTTATTAAGCCAATCCCTACGCCTGAATTTAATCTAATTATTGAATGTGGTATATCCCTAATGCAACCCTTGATGTGCATGATTCTGGTCGCAAGCTAATTATAGACGAAAATATATTAGGTTTAGGAAACATGCTCACCCTTTAATTTTGCGTATATAACTTAATAAGAAAAAATCTAAAGTTTATTAATTTAACTCCCTGAGGAAGTGATGAATAAAATTTATCGTGTTGTATGGAACGTTGCAGTAATGGCATGGGTTGCTGTTTCTGAGTTAGGGAGGGGGAAGACTAAAACGTCATCCCCCAAAAAACTGCAGCGACCTCGGCTTTGCTGCTATGGGCTGGCTTCATCTATGCTGTTATTCATCGCTGGAGAGGCCTCGGCTTTAGACATCAACGGTTATACTGATTTTACGTCATCAACATCAATAACAGACGGTTTACAGTGGAATACCACCGCAACGGTACAGGTTGATAATGGTGTTGATGTTACTGTTTCAGGTGGTAATCCGACCTTAAACATGGCGCCTACAGGTGGTGCCAATACATCCTTGTGGATAAATGGTGGAAGCCTTACAACATCAGATAATAGTACTGTGCTGATGGGTAACAATAGCATGTTACAAATCGGTGGTGCTCAACTGGGGGGACTGACATCGGAGCAATCAGGTGGCGCTGCTGGCGTTCTTTCTGTTGGCGATATACAGACAGCGGCAGGAGCTACGGATGCGACCATTTGGATGTTTGGTTCAACTAGCAGTACAGCTAAGTTGAATGCTTCAAACATCAGTCTTACGGCAGACAAAAATAATATATGGCTAGCTAATCCTAGTAATTCAGAACTAGGTGCTGATGTGAATGTTACTGGAAATATGACCGTGGCGAATACCCTTGGTGGTACTTTCATGATGGTGGGGAATTCTCAATTAAAGGTGGGTGGCGATTTATATCTAGATACCACGAATGGCTCTTTTTTAGCGACTAATAATAATACCTCACAAGGAATTATGGTGGGTGGCGATTTGACATTTGTTAACAATGTCAAATTATCGGATGTAAACTCCGTGAGCACCGAGGCGGGTATCTATTCAACAGTCGTAAATGTTGAAGGAGATATTAATGTTATAGGGAAAAACGTAGGTAATACCGGGCTTCAAATTATCAATGCAAGTGATACCGGTATAACGACGAGTGGTGATTTTAATATAACATCCTCAGTAAGTGGCAATACTACCGATGTTATTATGGGGCATGCTGCGAAAGTAACCGCTGGTGAAGATATTAAACTTAACAGCGTACAGGGAGGGAAAGCTAATCTCTATATCGGTGATTCTCGATATGGTGCGCCGACAAGCATTGCAGCAAATAATATTATCATGAGTGGTGATGGTGAAAATAAAGTTATTTTTAATAACACTAAACCAACGCAACCAGGCACTGATGGCTATTTATTTAATGTTTCAATCAATGGTGAAGGTACTGTTGAACAACAGTCTGGCCATACCACGCTTGGGGTGGCCTCTGATTACAATGGTGGAACCATAATTAATGGTGGTCTGCTCTCCATTGCCAATAATAAAGCCCTAGGCAATGAAGATGTTTCTATCAATACCGATCCCAATGATAATAAGACCGGACTTGATATCGCATACACGGATGGCTCCTCGTTTGAGAATAAATTATTAGGTAACGGTGATACAACGGTTTCCGGTAATGCACAGATAACAGGGGTTAACGATACTTATGCGGGTAACTGGAATATAACCGGAAAAGCGGCAACAGATAAAACCGTATCTTCTACGCTGAGTAATTTTGGCTCAGGAAATATCAATGTAGAAAGTGATGGCTATTTAATCGCAAATTCAACGGGTGAGTTCACCTTCGAGAATAAACTGTCGGGTACGGGCTATGTTGTTGCCGACAATAATGGTAATGAGTTTACATTTAGTACAGCAGCAGGAACTGATTTTGCTGGTGATGTTATTCTCAAAAATAACCAGTTTGCGTTAGAGGGCGATAATTCTGCTGCGTTAACGCATGCTACGTTGCATATCGGTAACGGAAACGTGACCTCAGTCGGAACAGGAAATCAGAACCTCGGTGGGCTAGCGTTTGATGGTGGCACACTTGTATTTGGTGATGTTAATCCAGGTGACACAACCAGCGATCGTTTTATTGAGACGACCCAAGACCTTAATTTAACGGGCAAGGGACAGATTCAGATTACCGACGGTGGTGACTTCGAAAACACCGTACAGCATCCTGACACAACCTTGCCACTACTCCAGCAAGATGACATGGGGGGAATGGTTAAATTGGCCGATAGCCAAGGTACGGTTACTGGAACTGGGGGCAATCTGAGCTTGATTGATCAAAACGGTACTGTTATCTCGCAAAAAGTAACCTCCCAAATTACGCAAAATGGTGAAACGGTTGCTAACGGTGAGTATGACTATCGACTTACCAGCGGAGAAAATAATGATGGTCTGTACATTAACTACGGATTGACTCAGGTCGAATTACTGGCGCAGGGCGATAATGCGTTGACACTCAGCGCTGAAGGAAATACGGGGAATGCCGCCGACCTGAGTGCCAAAATTATTGGGGCTGGCGATCTGCGTATCGATACGGATACAGACCTTTCTTTGTCTAACAGCGATAACAACTACACCGGTGTGACGGATGTTGTTGCAGGTACTCTGAAAATGGGTAACGACAATGTACTAGGACAGACCAGATTGCTGAACCTCAATAGTGACGGCCAGTTCGATATGAACGGCTATGCTCAGACGTTGCAGAATATCCATACTGACACCGGTAGCACGCTCGATTTTAATCAAGGCAGCCTGACCGTTAACAACGGTACGGTCGATGGCAATATGACCGGTGCGGGTAGCCTAACGGTGGCGGGTGGAACATTGACGGTTAGTAGTGATAATGCGGCGATGAGCGCTGACACAACAATTGCATCAGATGGTGTTATCCGTATGCTGTCGAGCCAGGCGCTGGGAACCGGTAGCGTGAATAACCAAGGACTGCTCTATCTTGGGCAAGATGATGATAGCCACGTAACGCGTGACACGTTAACAAACTATCAAACGGGCGCATTAACCAACAGTGGTACGGTCGTTATTGGTCATAACGATGCATCGGGACAGGCGATCGCGGGCACCACTCTGACGGTGAATGGCAATTATACGGGAGAGAATGGGCACCTGCAGTTCAATACCGCGTTAGGTAATGACAGTTCGGTCACGGATAAACTCGTTGTGACGGGTGATACCTCTGGCGATACGGGGGTAAGCGTAAAGAATGCAGGGGGAGTAGGAGACAAAACCCTGAACGGCATTGAACTCATTAGCGTAGGGGGTCAGTCTGACGGCACCTTCACCCAAGAGGGACGTATTGTCGCAGGCGCATATGATTACGCTTTGGTACGCGGTCAAGGCAGCAATCAGGGTAACTGGTATTTAACCAGCCAAACCTCGCCTATTGACCCAGTTGATCCACCGATCGATCCGGTTGATCCTCCAATTGACCCCGTTGACCCACCAGTGACACCTCCGGGTGGGGGGGAGCATGTTAATCGCCCTGAAGGCGGGAGCTATATTGCCAACCTTGCCGCGGCAAATACCCTATTTAATACGCGTTTGCACGATCGTTTAGGTGAAACCCAATATATCGACGCGCTGACCGGTGAGAAGAAGGTCACAAGCCTATGGCTACGTCAGGTGGGGGAACATAACAACTGGCGTGACAGCAGTGGTCAACTGAAAACACAGAGTAATAGCTATGTGGCTCAGTTGGGCGGCGATGTGGCGCAGTGGTCAACGGATGGTTTAAACCGCGGTCATCTGGGGCTAATGACGGGTTATGCCAACAGCCATAATCAGACGCATTCTTCAGTCACTGGCTATGATTCTAAAGGTTCAATCAGTGGTTACAGCGCTGGGGTTTACGGCACATGGTTTGCGAATGATGTCGAGAAGAGCGGGTTATATGTAGATAGCTGGCTGCAATATAGCTGGTTTAACAACCACGTGAATGGTGAACAACTGGCCAGCGAGTCCTACAAATCCAAAGGACTGACGGCATCACTAGAAACGGGTTATACCCTGAAAATGGGAGAATTTACGGGCAGCCAAGGAACGCTTAACGAATGGTTTATTCAGCCACAGGCACAGGCGACGTGGATGGGTGTGAAGGCGGATAAACATCGTGAAGATAATGGTACGCGTGTGAACAGCGAGGGTGATGGCAATGTACAAACCCGTTTAGGTATGCGCGCGTATCTGAAGAGCCATCATGCCATAGACGAAGGCAAAGGTCGTACTTTCGAGCCGTTTATCGAAGCTAACTGGTTACATAACACCCGCAGCTACAGCGCGAAGATGGATGATGTTCGTATCAGCCAAGCCGGAGCGCGTAACATCGGCGAAGTGAAAGTCGGTGTAGAAGGGCAAATCAATCCACGTCTGAACCTATGGGGCAATGTAGGAACGCAAGTCGGTGATAAAGGCTATAACGACAGCACGGCCATGATTGGCGTGAAGTATAACTTCTAGTTGATAGCATTATTCGAAAGGCACCTTAGGGTGCCTTTTTTAATGATGAGGTGTAGCGACAGCATCACGAAGCGGGAATGTGAAAGTGGAATAGAAATAAGGTTTAATCCCGAAAAATATTAATTTTTTTCAACTCAACATCGAGAGATTACGCGTTGATGCTTAGCCTAGGCAGCAGATAGGGGGTAGTCACCAATAGTTTTATTAATGTATTGTTTTATTTATAACCATTCACTAATAAGGGCTATTGCTGCATGACGACCAATCAATTCCCTCGGATGTACACGAATGAGCTCATACCTAAAATCCTTTCAAACCTTGATGTATCAACGTGTAGCGACGAAATGCTATCAAGCCTAAGTGGCGATAGCAGGGTAATTATTCGAGAGCAGGAAGTCTATATTCGTGCTCATTCTCCCATCGTGATTTTTCGGCTTGCAGCAAAAAGGAGCCAAATTAGAGACGGCGAAACTGTCAAAATAGCCTCTAGTGAGGTGATGATTTATCTGAAAAATGATATTTCTGCACGACTAACAAAATTGGGCAATAGTGATATTTATCCCGATGGCACTACGACACAGATTTCGACAGGAAGGGGTAAAAAGCATCGAGCTGGACTGACTCAAGCAGCACTCGTTGGTCGCCGTTTAGATAATAGTGATGAAGTTATAAATACGCTCCAAGATTGCTTACTGATGACTACCCGCTCAGGCGAGGCAGTGTCTGATAATTTCTTGGTGGAGTGTCACTGATGAATCGCATGAGTGTGAATGGCAAAGGTCAAGGATTGCATGGCGATAAAACAACGACAGGCACCATATGTCTGACGAGTTTACCCAATGCATCGCAGAATAATCGCGGTATTTTGCGTATCGATGATGTGACAACCGCGTGCCCGAAGTGTGGCAAAGTCGGTAGAATCATTAGCGGCGATTCACGATCGACATACAATGGCCGAGCGACGGCGGTTGATGGTTCATTGGTCTTATGTGGATGCCCAAGCGGGAGTAATCGCCTCATCGCGCCTCTTGGATGGTTAGAGTCGGAAATAGGCGCATCAGCGGAACAACCCTCAATATCAACGCCACAACAATTCGCTCAGGCGGCTAAAAAGCCCGAAGTGGAGCCGGTGGCGACTGAACAAGAGAATGTTTCAATGCCGGTGTTTGCTAAATCGCGAGAGCGCGGTGACGGAAATACCGAGGCAGGAACTGAACCGGAGACGCACGAAAATTTTGCGCTGATGGGATATTTTCGGGCGGTGCCGTTGCCTGAACCTGAACAACATGCGCAGAGTGCAAAACGGCCTGAGCCGCCTCCCGAGCCGGAAAAACCGTGGTACAAAAAGCTATTTGGCGGGGAATCATCCGCAGTGGTCGCACCTTTAGCGGCTCGCACTGTGTTTCCGTCAGGTTCGGCGGCGCTTGAGTGGGTTGGTGGGCGTTTTATAACATCCGGTACCTGGGCGGTTCGCGCTGCAGTGTCGTTTGGTGAGGTTGCCGCCGCCGGTATGGGAGCGCCAATTGCAGTGGCGCTGGTTGGGATGATGCCACGGACGCTGAACAGTGGAGAGCAGGACTTTATCAACCAGATGAGACTAGCTCAGTTGGCAGAGTCTGGCGGTAAAGCGCCAACGCGGGTGCGTTTTCGTTGGGAGGATGATGGTCATGGGCACTTATCCCCGAAAGGCTATCATACGCCAACGGAAAGCGGTTTATCCGAAGTACCTGTGCGAGAGATGAAACTCAACACCCAGACTGGGCTGTATG
>NZ_KV824246.1:94139-151727 GCF_001816025.1 Hafnia sp. HMSC23F03 | reverse complement strand
GTGACCAAAACACTTCACCGTAATCCCATAGGATATTGACGTAAGCCGGAGTGGAAATGGCACTTTTTATATAGGCCTAATAAATGAAGGAAGTATTACGCCTTGGTTGCTAAATCGCCTTTCTTTCTCGGCTATTGCTGTTTTTGAAATTCAGTGACAGTTTCCCATGCGGCCTGTTGCAATATTTTCGCGGTTGCAGGTGTCATATTCGTATCCACGGGAAGCGCACCGCCAACGGGAGATTGGTTATATAGCGTGGCAAAAAATACGCAGGCAGCCAAATATGTTCCTTCCATTGAGGGATGAACGCCATCATGGTAGTAAATATTAATCTCTGGATGTGTTTGACGAACCTTTTCAAAAGCCAAACCTACGGGGGCGATATAACCGCCTGTTTTTTGCGCGATAGATACGTAGGCGTCAGCCAGCTTTTGTGTGTCTTCTGGCTTATTTTTCTTCGCCCAGGTCATAAAGTAGACAACCTTCGAGCCAGCCTGATGAGCCATATCTGCCATCTTAACGGCGGAGTCAATGAAATTTTGCCGTGTGCTTTCTTTCTTTGAAATTGTCTCCGTTGAGTTGCCTTGCAAGATAACGACATCCCATTTTTGCAAACTGTTCTGATATGCCAAATTATTGATTTGCCAGCTTAAATTTCCACTGGAAATTGTTATCCCCCGATATTGATATCCTTTGGCGTGGTCTGGTAATAGAGACTGAGTGAGATCACGCAGTCGGGTATTAATGTTATTGTTATAAAACGTAAAAGAGTTCCCATAAAGTGCGATAATTTTATTTTCTCCATCCATTTTTGCATGTGGGGATGGAGCTAACAAAGTATTTGCATAAGAATAGAAACTACTTAAGGTAAACATGGTGGCAACGGTAAATAAAGTTAATTTTTTCATATATCATCCCTTAAAAATCGTAGCGTAGCCCAACGATGAGTGCATCATCATTTATTTTTTCATTTTTACTTGCGAGCGCTTTATCGTAAGTAAATGACAACCACGTGTTTCTTGCCAGCGTTAGTTGTGCCTCAGCACGCCAATCTTTTTTTTCATCGATATTTTTATCTTTTTCATTTAAAAAACTATAACCGGTAAGAAATTTCAGATTGCCAAATTTATATGAAATTAACGAGTCCATGCCTTTATAGTCATTATCACTCTTATTATCTCTGGCAATTGATGTTTTTAATGCAGTCAAGGAGGCTTCAAAGTTTTTATAGCCGATTTGCAAACCGGCCATGATCTGATCGTTTTGGTTACGTCCATCAGTCGTCACAACGCCATCTTGTCGTTTGTAGCGACTGGCTGCGATCGCAGGCGTTATTTTAATCTCACCAAGCTTGAATGTATTTCGGTAACTTGCCATGGCTCCATAGTCCAATGCTTCATTATTGCTGTTGCCATTACCAGATACCCACGCAAGCTGGATCTCATTTCCTGCGAAGTTAGCATTCCATTGCACCGTACCATCCTGACGGTTGAATTGATACGAGTCATCAATGGTGGTTATCCCATAACTGTAAATATTCGGTGTAAAGTTTTTGTACTTATCCGTCATTTTTATGACTTGGTAGAGTGGGTTTTTAGTTCTGCCGGTAATAAGTTCTCCCCATGTTTTGTTAGATAGGCCAACATAGGCGTAACGCGCTTCTAAATCGCTCTCGTCAGTGTTGTTATCATTTTTTTCGGTTCGAACCTGCCATTCTAATCGACCAACAATTTTTGTTTCGGGTAAAAAATCTAAATCTCGAGTCAGGTAAATCCCTAATCGCCCACCCAGATCGTTACGAGTTTCACTGCCGGCAAATGAGTTTTCACCACTGGCCATTTGTCCCTCTAGTCGCCCATAAATGTCCAGTGTATTGCCGTCTTTATTGTAGACATTCATGGCATATGTCGATGAGCTTATTCCGAAAAGAAGTAATAGTGTAATCTGTTTTAATTTCATTTAATCCCTCAACCAATCGTCAATAATCCTAGCCATAAAAATGAAATGTTGTTGCTGGGTAATTATTTGAGTGAAGTTGATAAGTGTTATATGGGAATTGTTTTTTCTCAGGAGAAAGTGTGACTTTTTACGCATAATACAGGGGTTATAACTTCTTTTTATTAATTTTTTCATTACTTGGAGTCGATAAAAAAATGGTCTCTCTATCTGTTTTTAATATAATTGAGAAATTTATGAGAGAGAGTTCTCATTTCTAGTGCATGAGAAAAATGAAAAAGGGAATGTGACTTTCTCATACGTTTTTTTGGCATGGGAATATCATTTTCCCCTATAAATCGACGGGTAGATCCAGCAGTATTTATTAATCACATTCTTTATTTAGATATTTTATTGCCGGAGAGTCTCGGTATGTACGGTAAGCAAACAACGGTCTTTGATTCTGACTTGTATTCATCACTCTTCACCGATGAACAGATGCGGGAGATATGGACTGACGACAACCTGCTTCGTTGTTGGTTACGTTTTGAATCAACGGTGGCGAGAGTGCAAAGCGACTTAGGGATCATACCTCAGCAGGCCGCGGACGATATTGAGCAAGCGTGTCGAGAGTTAAAGCTGGATTGGCAGGCGTTAGCACAAAGTACCCAATCGGTAGGAATGGCCATTAAACCACTGATAGATCAGGTTTCAGCTTTCGGCTCTCCGCTGGTTAGCCAGTATTTGCATTGGGGATGCACCACCCAGGATTTATTGGATTCTGGTCTTGCGATGCGGCTCCAGCAAACGCTACAGCTTTTGCATAAGCAGTTGCTTAATGTGGGAGAAGAACTGAAGTCCATGGCCATAAGGCATTCTCGCACAGTCATGGTTGCACGCACTAACTCGGTGGACGCTTCTCCTACAACTTGGGGGCTTCAGGTTTCCAGTTATCTAACAGAAGTTAATCGCCACTTAGTCAGACTTCAGCAGGTTTATCCACGAGCGATTACTGGCCTTTTTGGAGGCGCTGTAGGGAACCTTGCTTCCGTTGGTTCGCAGGAAATGGAGATGCGTGAGCGACTGATGCTTGCATTGGGGCTGAATGTTCCTTGCGGAATCAATAATGCTAGTCAGGATACGATTGTTGAAGTTGTGCAGTTTTTTGCACTTATTCATGGAACCTTGTGTCGTTTGGCTAATGACGTTGAAACTATGGGGCGAGCCCCAATCGCGGAGGTTTGGGAGGGGGAAGGTGGTGGAGGCTCCAGTACCATGCCACATAAGTCTAATCCACGAGCGAGCAATATGATCCAAACGTTGGCCAGAATGGGGTGGATGTATGCTTCTGGTGCGCCAGCGATGCTAGATCAGCAGGATGTTCGAGCTGCCTCTATGCGAGTACTGAATTGGACGATCTTACCTGAAGCATCTAATGCATTATCAACAAGCCTAAAACGAGCAGAAAAGCTGCTATCACATCTCATTGTTAATGAAGAGAAAATGCGTGAAAATTTTGCTAGTTCAAAATATTTCATCATGTCGGAATCACTGACAATGAAGCTTGCCGCTAAAGTTGGTAGAAAATCTGCTTATAATCTCGTTAAAGAGGTTTTGAAACATGCCAATGGTGAACAAAACTTCATGGATATTGTGCAATCCAGCCCAGATATTCGAAACTCTTTATCGTTAGCTGAGATTGCTGAGGCTTGTGAACCGATGTCTTATATCGGATGTAATAATGAGTTAATTACAGAAACCATCGCTGAATTTGAAAGAGTGAAAGCCATAAAACTAGCTTGATCTCTCTTTCTGATATAGTAGACATAATTCCATCAACTGCCTCCTTTATGCATTATGTGAGGAGGCAGAAAATGCCTCAAAAAACACAAACAGCTCTTCTAATTGGGCAAAGTTTCCCTCCTGATCGCCTTTTTCATAAGCCAGATGTAAAATTAGTTCTATAAAAAAGAAACCGAGAATGCGACTTTGAAAAACGGACTGCACATCGCTTGGTAGCACGAATTGAAGATCACAGAATTTACCATAGGGGTTTGCTTCTGAGTTGGTAATTAGCACAACAACGGCATTTTTTTTCCTAAACCATTTTGCAATGTTGAGCGCAACCCGATTGAATCGATAGTAGGAGAAAACGATAAGGATGTCATTCTCCTTAATATTTATCAAACATTTAGGCAGCTCGCTGATATCGGTGGGTAGAATCGTTATGTTGCTTCGAAAATATTTTAGCAAGGTGCAAAAGTGAATTGCCATAGCGTGAGATGACGAGGGGCCAACTACATAAATATGGCGTTGATTGTTCAGGATAAGTGCTGTGAATTCATTAAGCGTTTCAATGTTTATGTTTTGCTTAAATTCAGAAAAAAGTGATGTGACTTTTTGGGTGAATTCATTAACGATATGTTCTGTCGTGATACTGGTGTTATTGCGTAGACGAGTATTTTGCTCGAAAGGCGCAGATATTTTATTTTGGGATAATGAGGTGTTGAGCGCTCTTTTGAAAGCAGAGTAGCCAGTAAAACCGACCTTGTTAAGAAAACGTCCGATGGTTGCCTTGCTCACTGCCGCATTTTTCGAAAGATCGACAATGCCGTGATACGATAATTCGTTAAAGTGTTTATTAATATATTCATTAAGTCTATGCTCTGACTCGGTTAGGTTTCCAATGTTTTTTGTCAGTAAATTGTACTCATCCAAACTTAATGCATTCTTTTGGAACATATGTGTTATCCAGTGGTTATTTATAACAAGGTTGTTATAAGTTAATCTCCCTCAGTCGTCAATCATCCAGTAAACATAAATACAAAGAGAAATTAGCCTTTTGCAGCCATATGTACTCTCATTTAGAGAAGATGCGATCTTCTTCACAAAAAGTGGTGGGAAAAACTTTTTCCCGTATTTCATGGCAATGAGAACAAATATAATCAAACCTTAATATCAAAGCGATTAATGCTGGCAATTAATGATTTACTTAGCTTGTTAATACTCTTCGGAGTGCCTTGTGATATTCAATGAGGCATATTTAAATCATGGTATTTATATATTTTGTTTGTACTGCATAGGGATTGTTATTATGGCTGCGCTTATCATAGCAATAGTAATAACAGTGATTGCTGCTTGGCTGATTGTGAAAAATTACCAACCGCAAACTGTTTTATTACTCGCTGGTCTTGCATTATTAACCATTACTATTTTGTTTTATCCAGAAAATAGTATTCTTTATGATAAAGCCAAATCAACAGGTTCGAACTGGCTAGATATATTTAGCTTTGCAAAAGAGTCTCTGACTACACAAATCGCGGGTATCGGTTTAATTATTATGGCCGCTGGCGGATTTGCCAGCTACATGGACCATATTAAAGCTTCGAATGCGATGGTCAATATGTGCATTCGCCCTTTGCAGGTGATAAAAGCGCCTTATCTCATCCTCGCCTTTGGCTATATTTGCGCCCAATTGCTGCATGTGGCCATCTCCAGCGCAGCAGGGCTAGCGATGTTATTGTTAGTCACCTTTTTTCCCGTTCTTGTGCGTTTAGGGGTGAGTAAGGCTTCTGCGGCAGCCATGATCGGTTTATGCGCTTTTATGGATCTCGGGCCTGCTGTGGGTACCGCAAATCTGGCGGCAAAACATGCTGGTATGGAAAGTGCGGTTTACTTTGCTCATTACCAGATGCCAGTGGCGTGCGTTGTGATGCTCGTTGTCGCTATAGTCATTTTCTTCTCAGCTAAGTATTACGATAAAAAGGAAGGCCTTGTTTCTGGTGAACAGAGCGTTGTCGAGTCTGAAGAAGAAGGGCGTAAAGTTCCTATATTCTATGCGTTATTACCGATCTTACCTGTAGTGCTCGTGTTGGTATTCAGCCCATTGGTGATTAATAAGATTAAGATTGATGTTGTTACAGCGATGATCCTTGGCACCGTCGTCGCCTTTTTCTGTGAATGGCTGACAACGAGAGATTTCAAAGCTTGCTGCAAGGGAATGCAGGTGTTCTTTAAAGGGATGGGGAGCATGTTCACCAGCATTGTCTCCTTACTGGTATGCGCAGATATTTATGCTCAGGGATTGCAGAAAATTGGCGCAGTGGATTACCTCCTTCAGTCAGTGCAAAACGCGGGTTTAGGCTTCACGAGTATGACTCTGGTCATGACGGCTCTGGTGGGGATCACTGCGGTATTAACGGGCTCTGGTGTTGCTGCATTCTTCTCATTCTCAGGATTAGCTCCTTCAATAGCGGCAAAATTTGGAGAAAATGCGGTTAACATGATTCTTCCTATGCAGATGATGGCAGGTATGGGACGTTCAATTTCTCCCGTAGCCGGCATTATTATCGCCGTCAGTAAGGCGGGTGAATGCTCACCATTTATGATCGTGAGAAGGACGATGTTCCCTGCACTGGCAGGTATGGTTGCGATGTTGATTGCGAATTATGTGTTGATTTGAAACCTCTCTTATTATTTGGTCGTCACCTATGGATAGCAACGTGATAAACGATGTTTTGTATGTCCCATTTACTGGAAAATTGCTGTTAGAATCCCCATTGCTGAATAAGGGAAGTAGCTTTACTAAGCAAGAAAGAAATGATTTTAATCTTAATGGATTACTGCCGTCTGCTGTTGAAAATATTGATGAGCAAGCAGAGCGAGCTTATCAACAATATATAGAAGCTGAATCTGATAATGCCCGGCATATTTATTTGCGTAATATTCAGGATACCAACGAGACGCTATTTTATTATCTCTTAAAAAAACATCTTTCGGAAATGTTGCCGATTATTTATACGCCGGTTGTTGGTGCGGTATGTGAGAAATTTTCTTGGATTTATCGTAGGGCCAGAGGCGTATTTATTTCATGGCCAGACCGCGAACACATTGATGATATTCTGCATGATATCCCTAGACATGATGTCAAAGTGATTGTCGTCACGGATGGTGAACGTATTTTAGGTTTGGGCGATCAGGGCGTGGGCGGTATGGGGATCCCGATTGGTAAACTGTCGCTTTATACCGTATGTGGAGGGATCAACCCGGCGAATACGTTACCAATTATGCTCGATGTGGGGACCAATAATACGCAGTTGTTGGACGATCCCCGCTATATAGGCTGGCGACACCCGCGTATTACGGGGGAAGATTACTTTGCATTTATTGATATGTTTATTGCCGCAGTCAAACGACGTTGGCCAGATGTTTTAGTGCAGTTTGAAGATTTTGCACAGCATACGGCGGTGCCGCTGTTGAGCCGTTATCGGGACAAGCTTTGCTGTTTTAACGATGATATCCAAGGTACGGCATCGGTGGCATTGGCAACGATATTAGCCGCATGTCGGAGTAGTGGACGTGATTTCTGCCAGCAAACCATTGTCATTGTAGGGGCAGGCGCCGCTGGATGTGGTATTGCTCAGCATATAGTTGCCTGCCGTGTAGCAGAGGGGATGAGTGTTGCTGAGGCCCGTCAGACTATTTTTATGGTAGATAGAGAGGGGTTAGTGCTTTCTACGAGTACATCGCTGGTAGATTTTCAGATCCCATTAGCGCAGCCACCAGAGAAACTCAGAGGTTGGCAATATGTAGGGGAAACGCCATCTCTGATAGAGGTGGTTGAAAATGCAAAACCAGCTCTTATGCTGGGAGTCTCTGGTCAGGGCGGGCTTTTCACTGAAGAGGTTGTGCGCACTATGTATCGCCACTGCGAGCGACCGATTATTATGCCATTGTCTAATCCAACATCGAGGATGGAGGCTACGCCGAAGGATTTAATCGATTGGACTGAAGGACAAGCAATTATCGCCACGGGAAGCCCATGTGAAGCGGTTGATTTTGGCAGTAGCAGGTTCCCAATATCGCAGTGTAATAACGTGTATATTTTTCCTGCTATTGGTCTGGCGACGATTGCCAGTGGTGCAACGCGGGTGACTGAAGAGATGCTGATGGCGGCGAGTCGTGCACTTGCCGATGTTTCGCCGTTGGTTTGTAAAGGATCTGGGGGATTACTACCGGAAATCAGTACGATATGCGAAGTTACTTGCCTCATTGCATTTGCAGTTGGCAAAGCCGCACAGCGATCCGGTGTGGCGGATGAAATGAGTGACGTGGTACTTCACCAAAACATCAGGGATACTTTTTGGCTGCCGCACTATCGCCTCTATAAACGTAGGGCGATCTAACAAAGCTAACTCAGCCCCTCTCCCTGTGCATGATGACATCAAGGAGAGGGGCGATAATTTAGCTTTTCGCTGCTATCACTCCATCCTTCCTAAACATCCCTTTAATCCCGCGTACCGCCTGACGAATGCGATCCTGATTCTCGATCAGGGCGAAGCGAACGTGGGTGTCACCGTAGTCGCCAAAACCAATACCGGGTGAAACTGACACTTTGGCATCGGCCAACAGTTTTTTGGCAAATTCGAGTGAGCCTAGATGTGCATACGCATCAGGGATTTTGGCCCACACATACATTGAGGCTTTTGGATTTTCAACCATCCAGCCCGCCTCGTGCAGGCCTTTTACCAATACATTGCGGCGCTGACGGTATTGCTCGGCAATATCTCGGACGCATTGTTGATCGCCTTCGAGCGCGGCGATAGCCGCAACCTGCAAGGGGGTGAAGGTGCCGTAATCGTGATAGCTTTTGATACGCGCCAAGGCACTCACCAGTTCTGGATTACCCACCATAAAACCGATACGCCAGCCTGCCATGTTGTAGCTTTTTGACAGCGTAAAGAACTCCACCGCCACGTCTTTTGCACCAGGGATTTGCATGATAGACGGTGCTTTCCATCCGTCATACACGATGTCGGCATAGGCCAAATCG
The DNA here is from genome assembly GCF_001816025.1 of Hafnia sp. HMSC23F03. Lineage (NCBI taxonomy): Bacteria > Pseudomonadati > Pseudomonadota > Gammaproteobacteria > Enterobacterales > Hafniaceae > Hafnia > Hafnia sp. HMSC23F03. Next base: position 142,960 of record NZ_KV824246.1, on the reverse strand, counting down.
TGTACCACTAAAATATCGTGCTCTTTTGCTAGCTTAATAACGCGCTCGAAGAAATCTAATTCAACGCATTGTGCGGTAGGGTTGGAAGGAAAACCTAAGATCATCATCTTCGGTTTAGGAATACTTTCACGAATGGCACGTTCCAGCTCGTTGAAAAAATCGATACCGGACACCAGAGGCACAGAGCGCACCTGAGCGCCTGCGATAACAGCGCCATAGATATGAATCGGATAACTTGGGTTAGGAACCAGAACCGTATCGCCATGATCTAGCGTTGCTAGCATTAAATGCGCCAGCCCTTCTTTGGAGCCAATGGTGACAATGGCTTCGCTGTCAGGATCGATGTCTACCTGATAGCGCTCCTGATACCAGTGGGAGATCGCACGACGCAAGCGTGGTATACCGCGCGAGGTCGAGTAGCCGTGGGTATCTTCACGCTGCGCCACGGTACACATTTTTTCGACAATGTGTGGCGGCGTCGGGCCGTCGGGATTCCCCATGCTCAGGTCGATAATGTCTTCGCCGCGCCGACGCGCAGCCATTTTCAACTCAGCGGTGATGTTAAATACATAAGGGGGAAGACGATCAATACGGGTAAAGCGACGCGGAGTGCGTGAATCTGTCATAGATACCTCAGAGATTACGTTAGCGCCCGGACCGTCCGAGCGACGCTGCCTGTTTAAGCTTGGAGCATTGCAAACTGGCTATTAACGAAAATAAGCGAAGCCGAGGGAACTGTCGAGAGGATTTTTTAACCGATGATTTTTCGCGTTTCACGGCGTTTCCAGAACAGTCCGAGTCTTAATTACCGAGTTTCTCCTTTTTTTCAACTATGCTTATTAGCTAACGTTAAATCTGCTCACCGTTTTTTCGGCAGGCATGTGACCATGATTTTGATACAGCAAAGAGGGAGCACTATGTTTAGAAAAACCGACAGAGTTGAACGCACAATCGAAGAAGAAGTGTCATTGTTGGCAGATGCATTGGAAGGCGTATTGCAAGAAGGCGCAGATAAAACGGAAGATGAAATCGCATCGCTACGTCGAAGTGCGCAAGATACGCTGCGTGAAGTAAAAGCGCGAATTAACGGCGATACGCCGTGTCCAGTCACCGAACGAGTGAAAAGTGCCTGTTGTGACGTGGACGGCTACGTGCGCAATAAACCATGGCACAGCGTAGGAATTGGAGCGACAGCGGGGCTGATTCTTGGGTTGCTGCTTTCGAAACGCTGATAAAATGTCAGGTCGTTAACTCAATGAATGTGACCGGTGTAATACCGGTCACGCATTCGCGCCATTAGCCGCGATAGGTACAGCCAGCAGTGCAGGTTTCTTTCACTAATACCGCGCTTAGCAGAGGGAGTTCAGGCTTGAGCTGTTGCCAGATCCACTGTGCCAAGACTTCGCTCGTTGGATTTTCCAGACCAGGGATATCGTTTAGATAATAATGGTCGAGGCGATCCAGAATCGGTTTGAACGCCGCTTTCAGCTCGGCAAAATCCATCACCCAGCCGGTATAGGCATCAACTTCGCCGGTAATTTCAATGCGAACTAAAAACGAATGACCGTGCAGGCGTCCACATTTATGTCCTTCTGGAACATGTGGCAGATGGTGCGCAGCTTCGAACTGGAAATCTTTAAACAGGGTGGTTGTCATGATGACGCCTCGTAACCTAAAAAACCTGCGCATACTACCGGAAAGCGCCCGTTGGCGGTAGTTTTACCGCATCTATGGTTTAATCTTATTGCTTTAAAGAGTGGAAAAAAGCGAGCAGGGACAGCGACCATTCAACCAGTATAGGCGATTGGCCGTTCATTTATCTCAAAGACATTTCCCCTCATTTTCTTCCCTCTCATCCTTCCTATCAATGTCAGCCCAGCGCTAAGTCTATTTTTTATTTACATTGCTAAGACTCTGGTATGTGCAGGATATATAAATTAATGAGTGTGAAATGCATCAATTTATTCATTAAATATATGTTTGTAACTGATTTTAATGATTTTTATTGAAAACACTTCCACCTCTATCACCAATCAGAATTAGTGTTTAGTTCAAATCGTTATTTGTTATTTCCATCACTTATTTAATTGTTATTATCCAGCTAGGTAACCTTACAAAAAACGCTACATCATTCGTCACACCCATGGTTCTAAAAGCTCAGTCTGAGGCTGCTTGAAGTACCACAGGGATCACTGTGCAAGGAAAACTTAGCAATGACGACTCAGGCTCCTCCTACTTCTATGCTGCCACTGACGCCCGAGCAGTTGGCAAAGCTCCAGTCGGCGATTGGTGAGTTTTCACCAAACCAGCTGGCTTGGCTGTCCGGCTATTTCTGGGGAATGGTCAATCAACAGCCAGGTGCTGTGGCCGTTGCTCCAGCACCTGCGGTAGCGGCTTCAATCACCGTGATTTCTGCTTCGCAAACGGGCAATGCTCGGCGCGTGTCAGAACAGCTGCGCGACGATCTCACCGCTGCTGGCCTGAGCGTTACGTTGGTTAACGCCGGTGATTATAAATTCAAGCAGATTGCACAGGAAAAACTGCTGCTGGTCGTCGCTTCTACGCAAGGAGAAGGGGAACCGCCAGAGGAAGCCGTAGCGCTGCATAAATATTTGTTCTCGAAAAAAGCCCCACAGCTGGCAGGAACGGCGTTTGCGGTATTTGGCTTGGGTGATACATCCTACGAAAATTTCTGCCAGACCGGAAAAGATTTTGATACGCGTTTAGGTGAACTTGGCGCTGAACGTTTATTAGATCGCGCTGATGCAGACGTCGATTTCAAGGCCGCCGCTGAAGCATGGCGTAAGCAGGTTGTTGAGGTGCTTAAACAGCGCGTACCACAGGTTACACCCGCACAGGCTCAGGCCAGCGTTGCCGGTAGTGTGGCGCAGGTACTCAGCAGCCCTTATAGCAAAGAATCGCCGTTGACTGCGACGCTCGCGGTAAATCAAAAAATCACGGGACGTAACTCTGATAAAGACGTTCGTCATCTCGAAATTGATCTGGGCGACTCGGGCTTAAGTTACCAGCCGGGTGATGCGTTGGGCGTGTGGTATCACAACGATCCTGATTTAGTTGAAGAGATTATCGGACTGGTGTGGCGCACGGGCGATGAAAAAATCACGCTTAATGGGCAAACGCTGACGCTGCGCGAAGCGCTGACTGACCATTTGGAACTTACGCAAAATACCACCGTGATCGTAGAGAAATATGCCTCTCTGTCACGCGATGAACGGCTGATTGAGCTGCTGGCGGATAAACACCAGCTGCAACAATATGCTCAGACAACGCCGCTGCCGGATATGATCCGCCAAGCCCCGGCCGATTTGGACGCTGAGCAACTGGTTGCACTGTTGCGTCCACTGACGCCACGCCTCTATTCCATTGCCTCTGCGCAAGAAGAAGTAGGTAGTGAAGTTCATATCACCGTTGGGGTGGTGCGCTATGACGTTGAAGGTCGCGCTCGCACCGGTGGCGCCTCGGGGTATCTGGCCGATCGTCTAGAGGAAGATGGGGAGTTACGCGTATTTATTGAACATAACGATAATTTCCGCTTGCCTGCAAATCCACAAACGCCGGTGATTATGATTGGTCCAGGCACCGGTATTGCACCGTTTCGAGCCTTCATTCAACAACGTGCGGCTGAGGGGGCTGAAGGGCTCAATTGGCTATTCTTTGGCAACCCACACTTTACCGAAGATTTTCTCTATCAGGTGGAGTGGCAACGCTATGTCAAAGAGGGGGTTCTATCCCGTATCGATCTAGCTTGGTCACGCGATCAAAATCACAAAGTCTATGTTCAAGACAAACTGCGTGAACAAGGTGCCGAAGTGTGGCGCTGGATTGAAAAGGGCGCACATATTTACGTCTGCGGAGACGCCAACCGCATGGCGAAAGATGTTGAACAGGCGTTACTGGAGCTATTGGCTGAACACGGTGGAATGGACGCCGAACAAGCCGATGAATTTTTAAGTGAGCTGCGCGTTGAGCGCCGCTATCAGCGGGACGTTTATTAATGAGCAACTATACCTTTAGCAGTAAACATCCGGGGCCGTTGGTGGTAGATGCACCATTGGCCGACGCTGAGCGCCTGAAGCGCGAGAGCAACTTTTTACGCGGTACTATCGCCGAAGACTTAAATGACGGGCTAACCGGTGGATTCAACGGCGATAATTTCTTGCTGATTCGTTTTCACGGCATGTACCAGCAAGATGATCGCGATATCCGAGCAGAGCGCGCCGAGCAAAAGCTGGAGCCTCGTCATGCCATGATGCTGCGCTGCCGTTTACCGGGCGGGGTGATGACGCCGCAGCAGTGGTTAGGTATTGATAAGTTTGCCGATGAAAGCACCCTTTATGGCAGCATTCGTATTACGAACCGCCAGACTTTCCAATTCCACGGTATTCTCAAACAGAACGTGAAACCGGTGCATCAGTTGCTTAATCGTCTGGGGCTGGATGCGTTAGCAACGGCTAATGACGTTAACCGTAACGTGCTCTGTACTTCAAATCCAGTGGAGTCCGAACTGCATCAAGAAGCCTATGAGTGGGCGAAAAACCTCTCTGAGCATCTTTTGCCACGTACTCGAGCCTATGCGGAAGTCTGGCTGGATCAGGAGAAAGTAGAGACTACCGACGAAGAACCGATTTTAGGCGCGACCTATCTGCCGCGTAAGTTTAAAACTACGGTAGTTATTCCACCGCAGAACGATGTCGATTTGCACGCTAACGATCTTAACTTTGTGGCGATTGCTGAAAACGGCAAGCTGGTTGGCTTCAACGTATTGGTTGGCGGCGGGCTCTCTATTGCGCATGGCGATAAGGCAACCTATGCCCGAACTGCCAGCGAGTTAGGCTTTATCCCGGTTGAGCATACGCTGGCTGTGGCCGAAGGCGTAGTGACTACCCAGCGTGATTGGGGTAACCGTACCAATCGTAAAAATGCCAAAACCAAATACACATTGGAACGCGTGGGTGTAGAAAACTTTAAAGCCGAAGTGGAAAAGCGCGCGGGTGTCACTTTTGAACCGATTCGTGCCTATGAATTCACTGGCCGTGGCGATCGTATTGGCTGGGTAAAAGGCATCGATAAAAAATGGCATCTCACGCTGTTTATCGAAAATGGACGCATTTTGGATTATCCAAATCGTCCTCTTAAAACGGGCATGGCTGAAATAGCCAAAATCCATACCGGTGATTTTCGCTTAACCGCCAACCAGAATCTGATTGTGGCGGGTGTGGCTGAAGAAGACAAAGCCCGTATTGAGCGAATTGCACGTGAACATGGGTTGATGGATGACAGCGTCAGCGAGCAACGTAAAAACTCGATGGCCTGTGTTTCGTATCCTACTTGCCCGCTGGCAATGGCGGAAGCCGAGCGCTTTCTACCTCAGTTTGTTACGCAGGTTGAGGAAATTATGCAAAGCCACGGCGTGGGCGATGAGCACATTGTGCTACGCGTGACCGGATGCCCGAACGGCTGTGGTCGTGCACTGCTGGCGGAAATTGGTTTGGTGGGTAAAGCGATTGGTCGCTACAACCTCCATCTCGGCGGCAACCGCGCTGGAACCCGTATCCCGCGCATGTATCGAGAGAATATTAGTGACGCAGAAATTCTTGCTGTGATTGACGAGCTGGTTGGCCGCTGGGCAAAAGAGCGCCATGCAGATGAAGGTTTTGGCGATTTTACGATTCGAGCAGGAATTGTGCGGCCAGTACTCGATCCGGCAAGAGACTTCTATGACTAAGTCGCTTGCTAGGGCGCATTGATGTGGAGGACTTTGATTATGTCCCAATTTGATCTGAACGAATTAAAAGCGCTCCCAAAAGTTGAACAGGTGATGGCTTTAGCTGAAATCAATACTCAGTTGGAGAGGCTCAGTGCGCAGCAGCGAGTGCAGTGGGCGTTGGAGCATTTGCCTGCCGAGTTTGCGTTGTCTTCCAGCTTTGGGATTCAGGCTGCGGTGTCGTTGCATTTAGTCACGCGTGAACTGCCCACGATTCCCGTGATTCTGACGGATACGGGTTATCTCTTTCCTGAAACTTATCAATTTATTGATTCGCTTACTGAAAAGCTGAATTTGAATCTCAAAGTTTACCGCGCAGTACAGTCACCGGCATGGCAGGAAGCGCGCTATGGCAAACTTTGGGAACAGGGCGTTGAAGGCATAGAACGCTATAACGATATGAATAAAGTTGAGCCGATGAACCGCGCGCTGCAAGAGCTCGGAGCGCAAACGTGGTTTGCAGGCCTACGCCGTGAGCAGTCGGGTAGCCGAGCACATTTACCTGTGTTGGCTATTCAGCGTGGCGTATTTAAAATTCTGCCGATCATCGACTGGGATAATCAGCAAATTTATCAATATTTGCAGCAAAACGGTCTGAGCTATCATCCGCTGTGGGAACAGGGGTATCTCTCCGTCGGCGATACGCATACCACGCGCAAATGGGAACCGGGGATGGCGGAGGAAGAAACGCGATTCTTTGGCCTAAAACGCGAATGCGGGCTGCATGAGTAGCCGTCTTTTTACTTCAAAAGCCTGACCCTTGTGTCGGGCTTTTTTTGTCGTGCGGGTAAATTATTTATTTAACTAATTAGTATAATTTTTTTCACATTCGTTCAAAAAGCGGTATTCTCGAAAGGATTCATCATACTAATAAAAGGACGATGGCTATGCAGGTACAACCTCACGCTGGAAATCAGTTATCTGACTCACGTGCGCTCATTCATCAACTCACGGAGATCGTGGGAAAATCCCATATTCTTACCGATGCTCGCAAGACCGAGCGCTACCGCAAGGGGTTTCGGTCAGGGCAAGGTGATGCGCTTGCGGTCGTTTTTCCAAGCAGTCTGCTGGAGCAGTGGAAGGTGTTCAAAGCCTGCGTAGAGGCCGATAAAATTGTATTGATGCAAGCAGCCAATACCGGGCTCACGGAAGGATCTACCCCGAGTGGTAATGATTATGACCGAGAGATCGTCATTATCAGCACTCAACGTTTGGATAAAATTCAGTTGCTAGATGAAGGTAAACAGGTGGTTGCTTTGCCTGGCAGCACGCTGTGGCATCTGGAACGCGTGTTAAAACCGCTTGGGCGCGAACCACATTCGGTCATTGGTTCTTCGTGTATCGGCGCATCCGTAGTGGGTGGGATCTGCAATAACTCGGGTGGCTCCTTGGTTCACCGTGGCCCTGCCTATACCGAAATGGCGCTTTATGGCCGAGTAAACGAGCAGGGACAGGTTGAGCTCATCAACCACTTGGGCATTGAGTTAGGCTGCACGCCAGAAGAGATCCTGACACGTTTAGAGGCGCAACAGTACAGTCCACAAGACGTCGAACATGACGAGCGTCAGGCTTCAGACCATGATTACGCTGAGCGTATTCGTGATGTTGATGCAGACACGCCTTCGCGTTTTAACGCAGACGAGCGCCGTTTGTTTGAAGCCTCGGGTTGCGCAGGCAAGTTAGCGGTATTTGCGGTTCGTTTAGATACTTTTCCGGCGCAAAAATCTTCGCAGGTGTTTTATATCGGTACTAACCAGCCGCAGGTGCTGACTGAATTGCGCCGTCATATGTTGGCAAACTTTAAAAATTTGCCGGTCGCGGGTGAATACATGCACCGCGATATATTTGATATCGCTGAAGTCTACGGGAAAGACACCTTTGTGATGATCGACAAGTTAGGCACCGACAAAATGCCGACTTTCTTCACGCTCAAAGGTCGCATGGATGCCCTATTTGGCAAAGTGCCTTTCTTACCTTCGCATCTGGTCGATCGTACGATGCAAACCTTGAGTCATTTGTTGCCATCACATTTGCCTAAACGATTGAAAGAGTACCGTGACCGTTTTGAACATCACCTGATGCTAAAAATGTCAGGCGAAGGTATTGAAGAAGCCCGCACATGGTTGGAATCTTACTTTGCTCAGGCCGAAGGTGAATTCTTTGTCTGTACACCGGAAGAAGGGGCGAAGGCTTTCTTACACCGTTTTGCCGCGGCAGGCGCCGCAATACGCTATAACGCGGTGCACAGCAAAGAGGTTGAGGATATTTTGGCGCTGGATATCGCACTGCGTCGTAACGATCATGATTGGTTTGAACGATTGCCAGCAGAGTTTGATGATGCGCTGGTACATCGCCTCTATTACGGGCATTTCATGTGCTACGTTTTCCATCAGGATTACATCGTCAAAAAAGGCGTCGATGTGCATGCGCTGAAAGATAAAATGCTGGCGCTGCTGGATCAGCGCGGTGCGGAATATCCTGCGGAGCATAACGTGGGCCACTTATATCAGGCCAAACCGCAGTTAAAAGCGTTCTATCAGCAAAACGATCCTACTAATACATTGAATCCCGGTATTGGTAAAACATCTAAATTGAAAAACTGGGGCTGTGGTTGTGAGCACCACCAGAAGTAAATATTAGGATGAGATGAACAAACAGAGCCCGATAAAGTCGGGCTCTGCTGTATCCGGCGAACTAAAATCAGAATCCGTTTGGGTTCACCGGCGGCGTTGGTGATTTGTACTTCGCCAAATAGTCAGGCTGGAAAATACACATGCGGATCGCATTGCGATATTCACCGTTGATAAAGAATTCGTGGATCAGTTCGCCTTCAATTTCAAAACCAAGCTTGCTGTAAATATGGATCGCCTTTTGGTTTTCTTTGTCGACGATTAAATACAGCTTGTAGAGATTGAGCACGGAAAATCCGTGATCCATTGCCAGCTTAGCAGCTTTGCTGGCATAGCCGTGGCCTTGATGGGCTGGGTCGATAATGATTTGGAATTCTGCTCGGCGGTGGATGTGGTCAATTTCTACCAACTCTACCAGACCGATTTTTACCCCGTCATGCTCAACGACGAAGCGACGCTCGCTCTGATCGTGGATATGTTTGTCATACAGCTCAGAGAGTTCTACAAAGGCAATATAGGGTTCTTCAAACCAGTAACGCATGATGCTGGCGTTATTATCGAGTTGATGAACGAACGTCAAATCTTCCCGTTCCAGGGGACGTAATCTGACGTTGTTGTCGCTGGACATGTTGATTCCTCTCACTGTCATAATTTTCAGCTGAATAGCCGATGTAGTGAATACTACGAGTTTTATTATAGCGTTAGTTAATGTCAGAAAAAGCCATGGAAGCGTAAATACAAAAATCCCCAGCTAAAACTGGGGATTTAAAGGAATATTCGTGATTGTAACGATACTAATCCGGCGCATATCCCTGCGGTGGCAAACGAACGCCGTCTAGCCAAGCTGCATCATCTTTCGTCGTTAAACGGCCTTCGACAAACCAGCTGACAACCAGTGGATAGATGGCGTGTTCTTGAACCTGAACGCGTTCGATAATCTCGTCTTCGCTATCCTGCTCAAAGATCGGCACCTTGGCTTGCAAAACGACGGGGCCGCCGTCGAGCTCATCGGTGACGAAGTGCACTGAGGTGCCATGCTCTTCATCGCCGTTGTTTAACGCTTGTTGGTGCGTATGCAGACCCGGATATTTTGGTAACAGCGACGGATGGATGTTGAGCATCCGACCATTATAGTGCTGAACAAAACGCGGCGACAGAATACGCATATACCCAGCGAGAACGACCAGGTCGGGATGGTAATTGTCGATCTCATGCATCAAGGCAAGATCGAAAGCATCGCGGTCGGCAAAGGCTTTCGGATCTAAATAATGAGCAGGAATATCGTCATGCGCCGCTCGTTCAAGCCCATAGGCATCGGCCTTGTTGCTGAATACGGCACTGATACGAGCACGGATCCGACCCTCATGACAGGCGTCGATTAACGCCTGTAAATTGCTGCCGTTGCCGGAAATTAAAACCACGATGTTTTTCATAACATGAACCGCTTATGCGTTAATCACTACGCGCTCTTCGCCGGTGGAAGCGGCAATTGTACCGATTTTCCACGCTTTTTCACCGTTGGCATTCATGAGTGCGATAGCAGCATCGGCTTCTACGGCTGGCAGCGCGATAATCATGCCCACGCCACAGTTAAAGGTGCGATACATTTCATGACGGCTGACGTTACCGGTCTGCTGGAGCCAGCTAAAGACCGCAGGCCACTGCCAACTGGATTCATCGATGACGGCCTGAGTACCTTCCGGCAGAACGCGTGGGATATTCTCCCAGAAACCACCGCCGGTTAGGTGGGCAATGGCGTGAATGTCGTGTTCTTCAATCAGTTTCAGAACTGATTTTACGTAGATTTTAGTGGGAGCCAATAGATGATCGGCGAGTGGTTTGCCTTCCAGCTCTACGGTGAGTGGATCGGCATGACTGACTTCAAGAATTTTGCGAACCAGAGAGTATCCGTTCGAATGAGGGCCGCTTGCGCCGAGTGCGATTAATACATCGCCCGCTGCAACTTTGCTGCCGTCGATGATTTCTGATTTTTCGACCACGCCAACACAGAAGCCGGCGACGTCGTAATCTTCGCCGTGATACATCCCCGGCATTTCAGCGGTTTCGCCACCGACCAATGCGCAGCCAGACTGTTTGCAGCCTTCAGCGATACCGGTGATAACGCTAGCCGCGGTATCTACGTCCAGTTTACCCGTAGCGTAGTAATCGAGGAAGAATAGTGGCTCGGCACCCTGTACGACTAAGTCATTGACGCACATCGCGACTAAATCAATGCCGATAGTATCGTGACGTTTCAAGTCCATCGCCAGACGTAGCTTGGTGCCGACGCCGTCGGTGCCAGAAACCAAAATTGGTTCGCGATATTTTTGTGGTAGGGCGCAAAGCGCACCGAATCCACCCAGCCCCCCCATGACTTCTGGGCGACGAGTTTCTTTTACCACACCTTTAATGCGATCAACTAAGGCATTGCCAGCATCAATGTCTACACCTGCGTCTTTGTAACTGAGAGCGGTTTTGTCGGTCACTGCGAAAATCCCCATGGCGGTTAGGATGAGTTCTGGTATCCGTGATAAAGCGAGTGGACGCGTGGCTTAAGCTCACATCGGATAACAGAAATCACCCTGAAATATTCAAGAGCGCGGCAATTCTAACAGTCTAGGCAAACGTTTGCGAGCGGCTTGTGAAGGGGATCTGGTTTTTTCCTGTAATCCATGTAGATCTCATCTAAGCTGATCTGGATCATGATTTTAACGGTGGCGCAGAAATTAAAAGGCGGTATAATCTCGCGATTTTTTTTTGCGCTGACCGCTACCTGGGAGATGAAATGATGAAGATCGTCGAAGTAAAACACCCGCTCGTAAGACACAAACTGGGCTTGATGCGCGAGAACGATATTAGCACTAAACGTTTTCGCGAGCTGGCATCAGAGGTCGGGAGTTTACTGACCTATGAAGCGACCGCAGACCTAGAAACAGAAAAAGTCACTATTGATGGTTGGTGCGGTCCGGTCGAAGTAGATCAGATCAAAGGCAAAAAAATCACCGTGGTTCCAATCCTGCGCGCAGGTCTGGGCATGATGGAAGGCGTCTTGGAGCACGTACCAAGCGCGCGTATCAGCGTCGTTGGCGTTTACCGTGACGAAGAAACTCTGGAACCTGTACCTTATTTCCAGAAACTGGTTTCTAACATCGATGAGCGTATGGCTCTGGTGGTTGACCCAATGCTGGCAACCGGCGGTTCTATGATTGCGACCATCGACCTGCTGAAGAAAGCGGGCTGCCATAGCATTAAAGTGCTGGTATTGGTTGCTGCGCCTGAAGGTATTGCCGCACTGGAAAAAGCACATCCAGACGTTGAGCTGTACACCGCATCTATCGATCAGGGCTTGAATGAGAAGGGGTACATCATTCCTGGCTTGGGCGATGCGGGCGATAAGATATTTGGTACTAAATAAAAGATGAGCCGACTTTGAGAGTCGGCTTTTTTTTGGCCTGTCCCCTTCATACGTGAAGCCGCATTTGTATTGCCTAGGTTCACTCTTGAATCACTAACGAGAGTTAGTGAGCCGGAATGTGCTGCCGAGTCGATTGGATGCCACTCCCACTATTTAGGGGGAGGCCAAGTTCAAAACACAACACCTGATAATTCAATAAAATCACTTAGAGGATGTAACCATGACTCGTCGCGTCATCGGAGTAAGCGAACGCCCACCGCTTTTGCAAACGATTCCGTTGAGCTTTCAGCACCTGTTTGCCATGTTTGGGGCAACGGTGCTCGTGCCTATTTTATTTAAGATTAACCCTGCGACGGTTTTGCTGTTTAACGGTATTGGTACGCTGCTGTATTTATTCATCTGTAAGGGCAAAATTCCCGCTTATCTGGGCTCTAGCTTTGCCTTTATTTCCCCTGTGATGCTGCTTTTACCTTTGGGCTATGAACTTGCGTTAGGGGGCTTTATCGTCTGTGGCGCGCTGTTCTGTTTGGTCGCGCTGATTGTGAAAAAAGCGGGCACCGGCTGGCTGGATGTGATGTTTCCACCCGCGGCGATGGGCGCGATTGTGGCCGTAATTGGTTTGGAGCTGGCTGGGGTCGCGGCTAACATGGCTGGATTGCTGCCTGCCAACGGGGCTTCCGTAGATAGCACGACGATTACGATTTCTATGGTCACTCTTGGCGTGACCGTGTTGGGTTCGGTTCTGTTCCGTGGTTTCTTGGCAATTATTCCTATTCTTATTGGTGTGCTGGCGGGTTATGCCCTGTCGTTTGCGATGGGCGTTGTCGATTTAACGCCGATCCGTGAAGCGCACTGGTTTGCGTTGCCGACGTTCTATACGCCGAAATTTGAGTGGTTTGCGATTCTGACGATTCTGCCCGCTGCGCTGGTGGTTATTGCAGAGCACGTTGGCCATTTAGTTGTTACGGCGAATATTGTGAAGAAAGATTTGCTACGCGATCCGGGGCTGCATCGTTCGATGTTTGCTAACGGTCTGTCCACGATGTTCTCTGGTTTCTTTGGCTCAACGCCAAATACCACTTACGGTGAAAACATCGGCGTTATGGCGATTACCAAAGTGTACAGCACATGGGTCATCGGCGGCGCAGCGGTGTTGGCGATTCTATTATCCTGCATCGGCAAACTGGCTGCGGCGATCCAAATGGTACCTGTACCGGTGATGGGCGGGGTGTCCCTACTGCTGTACGGGGTAATCGGTGCTTCTGGTATCCGTGTACTGATTGAGTCTAAAGTGGACTACAACAAAGCGCAGAACCTGATCCTGACCTCGATTATTTTGATCATCGGCGTGAGTGGCGCGACGATCCATATTGGTGCGGCTGAGCTGAAAGGCATGGCCTTGGCAACGATCGTGGGTATCGCGATGAGCTTGTTATTCAAAGTGATCAGCATGGTGCGTGGTGAAGAAGTGATCATCGACGAACAGGAAGAAGAGCAAACGCCTGCGCGTTAATTCGATCCTTCAGATCCTAACTCAACAGCCGCTGGTTTATGTGTTAAACTGGCGGCGTTTTTTTGCCTGTTTTGGTTTGAGGTGCTTCTGAATACGCCGGCACAGCTTTCACTGCCACTTTATTTACCTGATGACGAGACTTTCGCAAGTTTCTATTCGGGAGAGAATTCTTCTCTGTTAGCTGCATTGCAGGGCGCTTTGCAGCAGGAGCATGGTACCTATATCTATTTTTGGTCGCGTGAGGGCGGGGGGCGAAGCCACCTACTGCATGCGGCCTGCGCAGAACTTTCCCAGCGCGGAGAAGCCGTGGGCTATGTGCCTTTGGATAAACGCGCCTACTTTGTGCCAGAGGTTCTCGATGGCATGGAGCAACTCTCTCTGGTGTGTATCGATAATATCGAATGTATCGCGGGAGAAGAGGAGTGGGAGATGGCAATTTTCAATCTCTATAACCGCATCCTTGAAACCGGCCGCACACGCCTATTGATCACCGGCGATCGCCCTCCACGCCAACTGAATCTGCGTTTACCCGATTTGGCCTCGCGTCTGGACTGGGGACAAATCTATAAACTCCAGCCACTCGGCGATGAAGATAAACTTTTGGCATTACAGCTACGCTCTAAATTGCGCGGTTTTGAATTGCCAGAGGATGTCGGACGTTTCCTGCTAAAGCGTCTGGATCGTGAAATGCGTACGCTGTTTATGACGTTGGATCAGTTGGATAGGGCGTCGATCACCGCACAGCGCAAGCTGACGATCCCGTTTGTGAAAGAGATATTGTCGCTGTAACGAGCAGATTAAACGTGGGTGATTGACTGCGTAGAATGATCAATCACATTGGGCTTCAGGCGGCTTTGCCTGAACTAGACGGGGTCAGAAAAGATGCCATTCCCAGATGGGAATGGCATAAGAGCGTAATTACTTACGTTTGTATTTAATGGCCAGAGAATTACCCTGTACACCGTCTGCGCCCGCGCCTGATAGCACGTTCGTCGCGTCAGCGTTGGTTACTGGGATTACTAAATCCTTGTTTTTAACGCTAGAGTCGCCGGAGGTGGCCGCCGTTGCGCTCTGCCCAGAGAATACCCACATATAGTCGTAATCGCTGGTAACATCGGTATCGACGCCGCTGTCATAGGTGCCGTTACCGTTAGTATCCCGCCATAGTTTGACCTTATAGGTATGACCGGTATGCAATTTAACGGTGGAATCTTTGAGCAGGTTGACGGTGGTGTCCGCAGCGTCATAGATAATCACGCTCAGTTCATCGTCCACGACTGGCCCTTCTGGAATATCATCACTATCCGAGCCGCCGCCGGCGTCTGTTGACAGATCCGCCAAATCTACCTGTACGCCAGTACGAGGATCGCCCGTTTCGGTATTAGGGGTAATCTGCAACCCGATATAGCAGTTCTGATCCGCCTGTACGATGGTGTAAGAGTCGGAACCGTTCGTGCCGTCGCCCTGTAGCTCACGTCCATTGGATTTATTCTGATCGCTATAGCACATCCACTTGATGGTCTTTTTGGTTAACCCCGTGGCGTCGGTATCGCCCTCGGTATCGTTAATATCCCAAGAGACGGTAATTTTATCGCCAACGTGCAGCTGTTTCTCGCCATCGGTCGACGCCGTTGCGCCGCCGGTGCGGCCAGAACGATCAATCTCAACTTTGACATGCTGACCGTCGTCGGTAGGTGCTCCACCCGGCAGTTTAATTTTCGGAACGGTACCTAGAATGCTTCCGGTGTTGCCGCTGATCTGCCAGCCAGCCGCATCCTTCAGATTTCCAACTTCGTTGGCAGCTATCGCGGTAGGTACAGCACAATATCCAGCGACGGTTATTGCTAACGCGATGCTGGTTAGACGTCGTTTTGCTGTTTGCTTCATAAAATACTCCTCTATGACATATTCGCGACTCGCTTTTATGCATCGCCACGCCATTATTTTTTACGGTACGCCACGCGCACCCCATATCCTTGGATGCCGCTTTTTTCGCTGGCTCCGAACTTTTGCTGTGCTTCGAGATTTGTACTCGGAAGCGCTAAATCTTGGTTTTCGGTGTTAGCCTGCGCACCGGTATCTCCGCTGACGCTTTTGCCAAAGAACTCCCAGCGATAATCGTACTGCGCCATCTCTTCGGCATTAAGCTGCTCCGACATCTGGAAAACGCCATCCTTGTTGTTGTCTCGCCAAAGCACAAACCGATAGGTGTTATTCAAGGGCAGATGCATATTCTCTTTATCAATCAGATTCACCGGATGGCTGATGCTGGTTTGATAGATAATGGCGCTCACGTCGTCAGCGCTTTGCCCGAGAAAGGTAATGTCGACGTAGTTGCTGTCATCGTAGCCGTTGGCCTTTGATTTCCAGCGGAAGGAGCCAGGCAGCGTACTTGCCAGTGTGATGGTTTCACTGTGTTGATCGCGGCTGGCGATAAACACGCAGGGGGTTTCATTCGTGCAGGGCTTATCGGAGAGCGTCACTTTTTTATTGTTGCTGTCGTACAGCTCGGGCATGATTGCGTCGTCTGTGAGCTTATCGCCTTTGCTGTCTGTATTGTCGCCATAAGCGTCCGTCAGCAGCAGCGCCATCACCACGCCGTCGATACCATCGGCCTGAGCGCTGGCTTCATGTTTATGTGTGCTGAGATCGGCATCGGTGGCGTTATCGACCACCAGTTCGATTTTACGATTTTGCTGTACGGTCAGCTCCACAACGCCTGAGTTTTGTTTATTGCCTTTTTCATCCGCCAGTGTAATCCGGACGCGCCAGGTATTCATGGCCGTGCGCTCGGCTTCTGTCGGCGCGTTTTGCCAAGTGGGAAGCACCAGATTCCAGCGGTTATTGTTGCCTTCGGTCAGCGTGTCGGCTCTCACTACGGGCATCACTAAGGTACGGCTCGCGTTGCTTTTCGCCTGCCACGATGCGGTGACGATTTTATAGTGATGGTTAATTAACGCATTGATAGTCCACTTACATTTTTCCAGCCCAACACCTGCTTCCGGCGTATCTTTTAGTACGCATTCCGGATGTTCGTTGATCTCATCGGCTTTCAGCCACAGAGTCACGTCCAGTGGATTTTTTTCACGGTATTCGAGAACGATAAAGTTATTACGATCGACAAAGTCATGGCGGCTCCCCGCCAAAGAATGCTGGATTTTGACGTTCTCAGGATCAAGCTGGGCATTGAGTGGCACACCCGGCTGGTAGGTCAGCATAGCGCTAACGCTCAGGTCGTTATTATTTCCCGTACCGGCTTTATAGTCTGCGCTTACCGTGAATAGTGGAACGGGGGTATAACTTAATCCTAGCGTGACTGCACGGGGATTTTTTTGCAGGTTGTCCGAGCCGAATAATGCGACTTCATCCCCGTAATACTGCTCATAGATCAGTTTCCCGCCTATCTGCGGATAAAACGGCAGCCAGCTTTCAGCGCGCACATCCCAGCCACGTGCAGGGCGCTCTTCGTAAAAATCGAGATCCGGCGAGTTTTTCCAGCCGGAGAGCGGGTGATAGTAGTTTCCAGAGAATCGCAGAAAATCAGTCCAAGCTTCGGTGCCTAAACCTAGCCTGCGATGGCCACGGGTATAATCGTAGTCATAAAAGACGTTGCTACCTAAAAGCCAGCTCCCTACATTCTGGCGAATGCCTAGTCCCGCATTGGCAATAGTTCGATCCTCTTTGCGCTGCGTAGAAAACTGGCTGAACAGCACTGTTTTCTGATCGTCAAACCAAGGAACAAAATAATCGAGGGAACTGCCTTCCAGAGAGCCGCGTTCGTCAATGGATAGGCTAGTGCGTACCTTGCCATAAGGCGACATCAGCCCTTCAATATAGGACTGTGTGTAGGAGGTGACTTGATTTTGTAAATAGCTGTGCGCCTGTGATTCCAGCGCTTCCGGCGTAAGGTTCTCAAAACCTTGGGTTGCCGAATCTGTCATATAGTCTGCGGTTTGTTCTTTAAACGATTTACCTTTTTCTTCTTTCTCTGCTTTTTGCGCAGCCTGACTGCCCAGATCGGGTAAATCTGGCGTTGATGCCTGTGCTGGCAATGTACTATTTATTGTGGGGGAATCTTCTGCTGCAGTTGCAGTCCACGAAATAAAAGTTAGAAGAATAAAAAAATTAAAGTAATTCATTCATTTTTTCAAAAAACAAATATTATGAAAGTAAATCGCGGTGTAGATAGTGGGCTAAGTATAATAATTAGTCAATGTAAAGGCATCATATAATTCAGTCTTATTTGTTTTCTATTTAGGCTAACTTAATAATAAGTTTGTAATATCTTAATCTGTTTTTGCTGCCTCTTTATAATCTCTTAATAACGCCTTAATAAATTAAGTTTCGCCATATTTTGCCTGGTGTTATTTTTGCTACATTTACACTTCTCATTTTACGACTTGTTTATTCATTTTTAGATTCATAAATTCCGCACCGAACTGTGAATGTTACTCAGTTACCCTTCAACTTTTCATGACTGGCAGGCAGAACGAGCCGTTCAGGGGACAACTCGCGCCATGCTCTCCAGCTCTAGCTTCAATCTTGGCGCACACTCAGCAACATATACCGTCGCCTGATTTATCCTCTTTTCCGCTGATGATCGTTAGATATATCACCCGATTTTAGCTCTAGTGGGGCAACATACATTAGTTATTCTGTTGTATTTAATATTGATGAATTGTGGATTTATTTACAGATACATGTCTGCTGTTTTTCATGGTGTTAATATTTTCTGCATGCAACAGGGCAATCTGATATCGTTATCCTTCAGTTTGTTGTCGGTATCTTATCGTGGCCTGTTCATTTTTGGCGAGTGGCGTTGGCTAACTTATTCAGCCACTCATCATGACCGCATTATGATGCTCGAGCGTTGCACTCATTATATGAATTTGTGGTGAATATTGTTTACCTAAAATATCTGACTAAAATTAGTCTAGTGCTACCTGTTGATTGGATATTGCCTTTTATCACAGTGCTACCGGACAACTGAACAGAATCAAATGGTAAGGCAGGGACTATTTATGTTTAGGTATCGGAAAACTAAAAGAATATTCGTACTCCTGTCTTTACTGGCTGTCTTTTGGGGCATGTCGATATTTTCTGTACAAGCGGCGCTACAATCCGGCACATGGCAAATGACGCCCGACGCCACGGGTGAAATCAACGGTACTCGACCATTGGCCGATAGCGCAGTTATCCCTGTTTATCAGGGCAGCGTACAGCTTGATCCCACACAACCTCACTCTGTTCCCTTTAGCGCTATGCCCGGCGATTTCAGCGTGGATACGGCGGCTAATCGTCTTATTTTGAATAATCCCCACGATATCGAAGGCGATATGTTTTCTACGCCGCCGGATTTGCAGTGGGAAAATCAGCAGGAACCCGGTGTAGAGCTGGTGTGGGCCGATGCGGCTACGCCGGATGTACCTCTGGACCCGCAGCCACTGAACAATAAAACTTTTTGCTTTCAGCATCTGGCGGGAAGACATCTAGTGGTGTGGCCTACGGTAGATCAATCTACGCCGCTGCCACAGCTATTCCTTTCCAGCCTCACCGGCACGCCCACCACGGGCACGGTTGAGCTAAAGGATCAGCGGGTGACGATTGATATCGCGCCGTCGCAGAATGCGCCGCTGACGGTCAGCGCCAGCCACTATGATGAGACGCTGAAAGCGGCAAAAGTGAAGGCGGGTGAAAGCATCGTTCTGACCATTGCCACCCATGACTGCGCTGGACATGTGTTGAGCAACGTCCCCTTTGTTATTACCCGCAGTAATGCGCTTGGCCGACAGGGTGCGGCTAACAATAGCGAGCCGGTGCATATCGGCAATACCGAACTGACCAGCGCCGACACCGAATATCATGGTGTCACGGACGCTAACGGTGCGGCGACCGTAACGGTGACTCAGGATGACGGGCCGGGGGTGAAAACTACGCTGAGGGTAAAACCGTCGGAAAGCAGCGCACTGGAAGAGGATGTGGATGTGATATTCACCACGCTGACCAGCCCAGACAGCAGCAAGGCGCAGATGTGGGGCCATATGCCGGAAAGTACCACGGTGCTGGGCTACACGTTTTCTCGTCCGGTGCTAGCGCAGGAGACGTCTGATGGGGACGTAACGGTTACCGATCATAATGAAATCTGGGCACAGTTTGATTGGAGCAGCGCCGACAGTCACTGTAGTGCAAAACTGCCGGATATCCGTCGGCTGAGCGCGTTGGTGGCGGCACAGGGAGCACAAAGTATTCAGGATACCCTCGGCTGGCCACTGGAGGGCGATGATTACTGGTCGTCTTCGACAGGAGAGGCGGGACAGCATCAGGCCGTGGACATGCGCCATAAAAGCGCGCAGCCCGTTGCGGACAGCGAACGCTATATCGTTAGCTGTTTGGACAAAGCCGTACCGGCGGTGGTTCCAAAGATCACTCTGACTCCAGATAATTTCGACACTACGTTGAATGCCTCGAAAACCGAAGTCGGCGACACTATTCTGATGAAGGTAGCGGTGACGGACAGTACTACTGGGGAGTCGCTGCCCTACTATTACTACAACCTAAATATTGGCACCGCACACAGCCGAAGTAATGAAACCGATGCTGTCTGGGATACGACGCCGGTGGTGGTGAGCGGTCAGTATATTCGCGTGCAAGATCCCCATGATTATCAGGGAGTGACCGACGCTAACGGCGAGGCTACCGTGACCCTGAGCCAGCCGCAGGGGGCGGGGGTTCGCACGACAATCACCGCAGAAATGCGCGCGGGGTATGACACCACCGACACCAAGGACGTGATTTTTACCGTCCTGACGAGCCCAAATACGGACAAGGCTCGAATGTGGGGTCATATGAAAAACGGGATTGTAGAAGAGGGGAACCTGTTCACCCGCCCATTATTGGTCGACGAGGGGGGGCAATATACCTCAGGTTCTTTTCAGGAAAACAATGAATCTTGGGCGATATTTGATTCGCTCGATAATGCTGAATCCATGTGCGCACACGGGCAGGTGCCCTCTGTTGCCTCATTAAAGCATCTTTATGCCACCTATTCTGGCAATAAGATTGCAACTGAATGGGGCTGGCCGACCAACACATACAGTTATTTGGCGGCAAACACGGATGGAACCCAGTATCACCGTGTTGATCTGAAAAACGGCAGTGAGAGTAGCTTTACTGGCAAATCGGCAAACGCGCTGGTTTGCTCAGAAACGGGGCTGGTGGCTCAAATTCAGGTGACGACAAACGGAGATGCGAGTCAGCGTCTGGCGAAAGCTAAAGTGGGTGAAACCGTGACTCTGATGGTGCAGACCATCAATGCGATAAACGGCAGTCCGGCACCTGAAGTGGCCTTCACTGTGGCCTCGAAAGCCTCAACCAATCGTCGGGAACAGGCGACGGGATTTGATTCTGGCGGTCCGCTCATCATTAACGGGCAATCATTTGGCAACAACAGTGCTGCGACGGGTACGTTTCAAGGGGTAACGGATGCGCAGGGGAAGGCGCAATTGGTTATTGAGCAGCCGACAGGGCCGGGTGTCAAAACGCCATTAACGATCAGTTTGGACGATTCTCGCGTTGCCAGCGCGGTGAATTATGATGTGATATTTACCGTACCCACTAGCCCAGATAGCGATAAAGCGCATATGTGGGGACATATGACCGAAACCGTTACCGTAGGGGATGATACGTTTTCCCGTCCAAGGCTAGCGGATGAATTTCCCTCTCAGCCGGGAGTCACGAATACAGAGGCTAATGAAACCTGGGGCAGGTTGACTCACCCGAATGCCAGCGCTAGCTCGGATGCTGGCGGATGTGTGGTTGGTCATCTGCCGAACACCAACCAGTTGCTCAAGCTATACAATGCTTACTCGGATAATAAGGTTCATACCGAACTTGGCTGGCCAGTCTCTTACAGCTACTGGTCATCGGTATTATCGGCTGGATCGACGGACAACTGGGATGCCGTCAGTTTGACATCCGGTAAAGTCCTGCCTAATGCGAGTAATCAGTATGACTATTTTACCTGCCTGAAAAACGCCAACCCCACGGCAGTGCGGTTAACTCCAGAGGCGGTAAATAACGCCGAGTGGTTCTATGACCTGAACGCCGCAAAGGTCAAAATGGACGACACGCTGCAACTCAAAATCACCGCAAAAGATAGTGCGGGGAATCCGGTCGCCTATACACCGCTGGTTATCTCGCGCGGCGATGATGAATCCCGCCAGTACGTCAAAGAAAGCTCACCTCTGCCCATCACAATAAATGGCGTGTCGCTCGCGAGCACCACCAGCCTGCTATATGCATCAACCGGTGATGACGGTAGCCTGATATTGAACGTGGAGCGCTCCAATAAAAAAGGTACGGAGACAAATATTACTGCAAAGCTGTTGGATAACCCTAAGGTGAGTACAAATGTGAACACTATTTTCACCGTGTCCTCCAGCCCAGATTCAGATAAAGCCGCCTATTGGGGCCATATGCCGGAAACCCTGACCGCAGCGGATGGGACGGTCTTTAAACGGCCTTTACTGTTTAAGGAATTACAGAAGACCAGCGGTTTCTCTTCTGGAACCGTCAATGATGAGAAGTGGGCGCGGTTCACCTATACCCAAGCGCAAACCAGCAGCGCCAGCGGCTGTGGTAATAGCTATATACCGGAAAAAAGTTCTCTGGATTCCCTCTACGGCGCCTACCCGAACGGTGGCATATCTTCCGTGCAGGGATGGCCAGCAGATGTGAACTACTGGAGCGGCACTGCGGATAGCAGTAGTGGAAGCAGCCGTTATTATAAAACGGTGAATCTGACCAACGATACGAGCTCCGGTGAGGCACCTACACAGGCGCGCTTGCTCACCTGTCTGAGCAAGGAGAAACCTGCCGTCCAGCAGATCGAACTCTCATCCACGCAGTATGTTGATATATTGGACGCCGCTAAAGCGCAAAAAGGCAGCGACATTGCGTTGCTGATAAAAACTAAAGATGCGCAGGGTAACCTGATTCCTAATGTACCGTTCTATGTGACCCGCAACACCTCCGTAAACCGTGCGGGAACGGCCAATACCACCACAAATAGCTATATCACCGTGGCTAATACGGGTGGACAGGTGCAGTCATTATCGACAACCACCACGAAATTTTTCGGTGTTACCGATGATAGCGGCCAAGCGATGTTGAACATTCGCCAAGATAATACCTCAGGGTTGAAAACAGCGGTGAACGTCACGCTTGATGATGACACCTCTGTGACAAAGAGTATGGCGATGATCTTTACCGTCGTCACCAGCCCAGACTCCGACAAAGCGCAGTACTGGGGCCATATGCCAGAAACCCTGACCGCCGCGAACGGCACAGTATTTAAACGCCCGGTGCTGTCGGACGAAATACCGCAAACGACCGGTGTCTCCTACTCATTAATTAATGGTGAGAAATGGGCGGATTTCCAATATGCGCTGGCGCAGAATAGCAGCGCGGGTGGATGCGGTGCAGGTTACGTTCCTGATAAGGATGCGCTGGATTCCTTGTATAGTGCTTGGCCTAATGGTGCGATAACAAGCACTCAGGGATGGCCGTCAAGCCTCAGCTACTTGAGTAATACCGTTGATGATACGTCGGTAACGAGTCGTTATTATAAGGTAGTGAATCTGGGTAACGATGTGAGTAGCAAAGTATCTTTAACTCAATATTCGTTGCTGACTTGCCAGAGCGAGGCTAACAATAACCCTGTAGCCAGCCAGTTAGTGCTTTCCTCGGCGCAATATGTCGATACGCTCAACGCAGCCAAAGCGCCAAAAGGGGATAAAATTACGCTGATAGTGACCACCAAAGACGCTCAGGGCAAGCCTGCGCCCAATACCGCATTTATTCTGACGCGTGGCACCACGACTAACCGCGCCGGCACCAAGAATACAACGTCAGCGTCCTTCATCACGACCAGCTATGCAGGTGGGCAAAGCACTTATAGTACGCTATACCTCACGACTGATAACCGCGGTCAGGCGCAGCTGGATATTTCGCAGGATAACTCAACCGGGTTGCAAACCCCAATTACGGCAACACTTGATAGCAATGCTGCCGTGACGCAGACCATGCCAGTGATTTTTACCGTCATCACCAGCCCAGATTCCGACAAAGCGAATTACTGGGGGCATATGCCGGAAACCTTTACCGCTAGCAACGGCACTGTTTTCAGCCGCCCGTTGCTGTATGGCGAATATCCGGCATCCGCCGTCAGCGATCTTAGTTCCTATGAAGGCAATGAAAGATGGCCACTGGTTACCTATGGGCAATTAGGTCCGAGCGTGTGCAGTCGAGATCAAATGCCGCTGCTAAGCGATCTTCAAACGCTGTATAACGATCACCCAGATGGCAAAATAAAGACAGATCTGGGGCTGCCCGTTGATGAACCTGTGTGGGCGGCAAACCAGAGTGCTACCAGCGTGTCGGCTTCAGCGTTAAATTATCAGTATGCGAGCTTGAGCCGGGGGACAGTCGGAAAAACAACTTCCACGTCAGCAGAATTGGCGCCGCTGTGTTTGGCGAAACCGCGCGGAGCAAAATTTACGGTCTCGTTCCCTGCTGATAAATGGAGCACGGAAAAACAGGCGACTGTCGTAGAGACTAATGAACAAGTATCCGCGACTGTGGCAGTAACAGATGCCTCTGGGAAGCCGATCCCCGGCATTCTTGTCAGAATATCGTCGGGAGCAACTTTTAACCGTCAAGGCGTCTCTATTGCTAATACTTACAAGAGAGTGACGGAAACATTGCCGATACAGGGGATGGGGTATGTGTCCCCCGGGGGGGGCTATAACGGCATTACTGGCGATGATGGTAAGGCTGTCTTTGATATCGACCAGCCATACTCCGCGTCGAAAGCAACGCTGACATTTTCTCTTGATACGGTAAGTGACGTTAAAACACAGGATTTCATTGCTACGACGAGTAACAGTCCCGACTCACCGTATGCCAACAATTGGGGCTCAATGGCGGAGACAATAGAAGTCAATGGCGTGACCTATAAACGTCCCGTATTGGCGGCAGAGTTTGGTACGCCCCCAGCGGGGAAAACCGCGTCTAGCGCCTTAATTTCAGAGGAGTTGTGGGCGACTTTCACATTGCCGAGTTCATCGAAAGTGGATGTGAGTGATGCCTGTGGCTCTTCCAATAAAAATGCTCACCCGCAGATAGCGGATATCAAAGCGATGTATAGTAGTAAACTGATTGGAAGCGGTGCCGCAGCGGGATGGCCTTATGCTGCGAATGGCGACAATAGAGGACGGTACCTAGCTTGGAACTCGGATACCGATGGATATCAACTTGTTGATATGTCGTTTGGTGCAGTAACGACCGTGTCGGCGAACGATAGCGTACTGGTCACTTGCCCAGCGAAGTAATTTGTTATGTGCTGAATATACGAAGAGCGATTTATTCGCTCTTCGTTTTCAGTCATTCGTAGCGGTAATGTATTACGCAAATTAAAAGTGAAAAAGTTTTAGCCATCAAACATGATGTGATTAAAGAAAGGTTTTTTTCTTGAAAGTCATGTAATAGATATATTGCGCTACAGGGTTCTGATTATTAACGAAACACCTCAATTCAGTAACCCACCCCCTATCTTTATTTTTCTTGTAACGCTCTATGTGGTGAGTTCCACAGGCGTATTTAGGGCAGAAAGATTAACGTCGTTTCGTTTAAATAGTCTGAATAACAAACATTACGGTGTGATAAAAATACGCTAAATCCATATGAACTGAGATTAGCTTAACTTGGTTTACAAGACTTCCCGCTGGCATTACTATCCTGAGCAAGGATTAATGAGAAGCATTAATCGCAATACGTTGATTTTGATTTAAATGACTCGGGGTGCCCTTCTTTGTGAAGGCTGAGAAATACCCGTATTACCTGATCTGGATAATGCCAGCGTAGGGAAGTCAGATGCTTTAAGGCATCGTCTTCTTGACCGCCGGTTGGGAGGAATATGTCTATCACGTCCAATATATGCCCCACCGACTTACCCATCGATTTTCCCGCAGACCGTGCCGTAGCCGTTTTTACTCAGTTCCGCGCTTGTGCCCCGTTGGTGCACTGTCTCACCAACGAAATCGTACAGACGTTCACCGCCAATGTCTTACTGGCTTTGGGAGCATCACCCGCAATGGTGGTCGAGCCTGAAGAGGCTGCTCAGTTTTCTTCCATAGCTGACGCTTTGTTGATTAATATTGGGACACTGCATGCGCAACGAGCGCAGTCGATGCTGGCAGCCATTGCCTCGGCCAAGCAAAATCAAAAACCTTGGATTTTAGACCCCGTAGCCGTTGGGGGGCTGACCTATCGTACCGAATTTGCTAATCATCTTTTATCTCTGCAACCTGCGGTGATTCGCGGGAATGCTTCTGAAATTCTCGCGTTAAGCGGAACAGCTCCCGGTGGCCGCGGTGTTGATAGTATTGATGGCTCTTTGGATGCCTTGCCTGCAGCGCAGGCTTTAGCGCAGCAAACGGGCGCTATCGTTGCTGTCACCGGCGTGACGGACTACGTCACTGATGGAGATAAAACCTACGCGGTTAACGGTGGTGATGCATTGATGACGCGCGTTGTCGGCACTGGTTGTGCACTCTCCGCCGTGGTGGCGGCGTTTAGCGTTCAACAGCCAGATAGGTTGTTGGCGGTGGCGACTGCGTGCCGAGTGATGTCGCTGGCCGGTGAGCGAGCGGTGCGTCATTCATCCGGTCCCGGCAGTTTCATTCCCGCTTTTCTCGACTCTCTGTATCAACTTTCCCCGCAGGATTTTTCACGTTCAGGAGATATTCAATGAAGCGAATTAATGCACTGACTATTGCAGGAACGGATCCGAGCGGTGGTGCGGGTATTCAGGCTGATTTAAAAACCTTTTCAGCGCTGGGAGCCTATGGCACCAGCGTGATTACCGCACTGGTGGCGCAAAATACCTGTGGAGTACAGTCGGTTTACCAGATTGATCCCGTGTTTGTTGGGGCACAGCTAGATTCTGTATTAACCGATGTTCGTATCGACAGCGCGAAAATCGGCATGTTGGCGAATGCTGAAATTGTTGCGCAGGTTGCTCAGGCGTTAGAGCGCTACACGATCCCCTTTGTGGTTTTAGATACCGTTATGGTGGCAAAAAGCGGCGATCCACTACTGGCACCTGAGGCCGTACAAGCGGTCCGTGAACTGCTACTGCCCAACGTGGCACTGATTACCCCTAATTTGCCGGAGGCCGCGGCCTTGTTAGCTTGTCCAATGGCGACAAATGAAGATGAAATGCGTCGACAAGGGTACGCGTTGCTTGAGATGGGATGCCAAGCGGTGTTGATGAAGGGCGGACACCTAAGCAATAACGAAAGTCCTGATTGGCTGTTTAGCGCTGACGGTGAGCAACGGTTTACGGCTCCCAGAGTTAACACCCGACATACTCATGGCACCGGATGCACGTTATCTGCGGCGCTAGCTGCGCTGCGTCCTCGGCACCATAGTTGGAGTGAAACGTTATTCATGGCGAAAAATTACCTACAAAATGCGCTGGAAGCCGCGGATTCATTAGAGGTCGGGCAAGGGATTGGGCCGGTGCATCATTTTCATCAGTGGTGGTAAAAGGCTGAGGTGCCAAATGAAGAGAGGATTTTTGTGTAACTCGCTGATTTATATTGTGTAAATTTAAGCGAAATTGCATGAAAACTGTGATGTAACACGAGGTTTAGATATTTAGCCCTCCGAGTTAAGTGTGACCTTTCTTCATCTTTGATACCAAACAGTTTTCGCTTGGAAATCGTGGTTATCATGTACTGGCAAATAAATTAACCAGGTGACATTAATGAAAAAAATAATTCTAGGCCTTATTCCATTTGTTGTTTTTGCAGCCCATGCCGATACAAAGGTTCTGACTCCGGAAAAAAATGGCACGCCAAATAAAATCTATAGCGAATCTCAAGCTCCTCAACTGACTATTGCTAACTACAATATGGCTGCGGCAAGAGTATCCGATCTCAGCACGCTTGCTAAAGCGATTAAGGCGATGAATGCTGACATTATTTCGTTGAATGAGGTCGATAAAAATACACAGCGCAGCGGAAAGGTCGATCAAGTTGCCGAGCTCGCTAAGTTAACGGGTATGCATGCTGCATTTGGTAAGGCGATTGATTTCGAAGGCGGTGAGTACGGCGTTGCGCTGCTTTCCAAATATCCAATCGATAAGCAACAGGTGTTTCCTCTGCCATCAGGAGATGGGGAGCAGCGAGTTTTACTCGTGACCCAAATTCAGGTGCCACATTTTGATTCCCCTATCATCATGATGAGTACGCATCTTGATTGGCAAGAAGACCCTACGATCCGTTTACAGCAAATACGTGAGATAGAAAATGTGACGATCGGGAATACCGACTCGTCGTTCAATAATATCGCTTCATCGATTAAACTTTTGGCTGGTGATTTCAACGATACTTACAATGGGCCTGCAATTAAAGAGCTTGAACGCTATTGGAACCCGTTGGTTGTTGAAGGGGCTGATATGAGAACGTGGCCTGCAGCGAATCCTGCTCTCGACTTAGATCACCTTTTTGCTTTCCGTGGACAGCAGTGGAAAATTGAAGAGCTTACGGTTCCGAATAAGAAAGCAGAATGGAAGGCCGTGAATTGGCCGGTTGCCAGCGATCATATTCCAGTGATTGTTAAGATGAAGCTATTAGAGCAATAAGATGACGTGATTGTCTGAGGATCTCTCTCTTCATCGAGAATTTCCTCAGACATATTCATGCCCAGCCTTTATTCCCGGGTAGTCACCAAGCTAAATAGCGCTTTGGCTCTTTGTATGTGTGCTGCATCGAAACGATTGAGCGTGAAAAATTGCTCGTTTTTCCCGGGGCGAATCGCCAAGGCTAACTGTTTCTTCCCCTGTTCATCCCGTAGCCAGCCATAAAGATAGCTGCCAATTTCGTCTCCGTCGTGCCAGCTAATAATGACCGATGTGCACGGCGAGGTTTCTCCAGCCGGTCGGGTTGCAATAAAAAGCTCTCCCTGCCATAGACCACTAAATTCATCGTCTTTTTGCAGCTTTTTCCCATTACTGGCCAACGTATTCGCGAGAGCATCAGCCTTATCTTCGGTAACTTCCGTTTCAAGCGCTTGCCAGAGCGGGTAGTCGTTTTCAACCTGATAACAGGCGGCACCAAGATAGTCGTTAATATCTCGCCACTGCTGGTTCACGGTTTCTTTCATCTCTGCATCCAGAATATTGCGATACTGGATCAGTCCGCCACCGTTTTCGCCTAGCTGCTGGTAGGCAATTAATGCCATGATGCGAGGCTTACGTCGAAATGTTGCCCACAGTAGAAACTTGGGAATACGGAAGGTGATGGCCTGCACGCTAAAGCGAAAATGCCCCGGCCGAGTAAGCATGAAACCGTTTGAGGTACCGCGCTTATCTTGGTAATTGCGGATCATCACCAGTGGACAAAGCCCCATCCAACCCGTTAGATAATGTTCTTTCATCGAGCCGTTCAAATCCAGATCGGCCACCATTTGTGAGATCTTATCTTCCTCGAGCTTATTCAGTGGGTGCGCAAGCTCGGCGCTGTGAAGGCTTTTATCAAGTGGTGGCAACGATGGGAGCGTGAACATATTCCTGTTTCTCAAGTCGATTCTGTTGGTTGATAGCTTACCTTAAGTTGTCATACCAACGTGAATTTCCCGCTTTTTTGTCCTAACTTTCGTGGTATGGATCAACTTTTGACTCGTCGCGTGGTCATATAGAATATCTGTATGTTTTTAATGGTTAGATTTGCATTCAATATTAAAGCAGCAAAGGATGTTGACTATGATTGATAAAAAAATGCTTAGAATCGCGTTGTTTGGTGCCGTACTGGGGATCAGTTCGTCCAGTTTTGCTGTAGATATCCCTATTTCAACGTCGGAGCTGGTACAGCAATCAGGCTATCAACAAACGTGGCAAAAGATGGTGAAGGGGCAGAAAAATTTGCCCGTTTGGGCCCGTAAAGGTGCTGGTACCTCAAGCCCTCCTGAGTGGGTAACGTGGCAGGGCAAAAAATATCAGATCGGGAATATTTGCAAACCCCACGACTGCGCCAATAACTTTATGTATGTGGCATTTAGTAGCGATAAGAAGCAGGCATGGGGCGTTCGTGTGGAAATCACGGATACTCCAGATGCGCTTGAACACCCAAGCAAGTATGCAAAATATCAGTGGCTGGGTAAGCCGAACGAGCAGGTGAAGGCGATGCTCACTAACCAAATTGAAAGCAAGCCAGACTGGAAATAATCTGTCATAACGTACTTTTGTTATATATTTCCCGAGTATTAAGAGTGCTCGGGAAATAAAAGTTTTAAATTTCGACTCTTTTTATGGTTATTTCTATCGAAATTATCAGCGAGCAATTAATACTCAGGTTTGTATTTCTGTGTAATTAACCGTAAATAAGGCGTGGTTTTTTTCGTGTTGATGCTAACATTTTTGCCGTTGTTTCACTCTCTAATAACGGTAATGCTCAAACATATGAAAAAGTATCTTTTGATGGCGTTGTTCAGCGCATTCTCATTATTCGCTTTTGCGTCGCATGCAGCGGATTACCAAGAAGGCAAACAGTACGTAAAACTGCAGAATAAAGTACCGAATGCCCCAGCAGTTGTTGAGTTTTTCTCCTTTTATTGTCCGCCGTGCAACCAATTTGCCAACGTATACAAAGTAGGGCAAGCGGTGAATGAGCGCTTACCTCAGGGCGAAAAGGTGGTGAAGTATCACGCTAGCTTCTTGGGCGTGATGGGAGAAGAGCTTACCGAAGCATGGTCTATTGCGATTGCTTTAGGCGTTGAAGACAAAGTTGAACAGCCACTTTTTGACGCCGTGCAGAAGAATAAATCAATTAATAGCAAAGAAGATATCCGCCAGGTATTTATTAAAGCAGGTATTCCTGCCGAAGAATATGATGGGGCAGCGCATAGCTTTATGGTGAAATCGATTACCGCTAAGCAAAAAAATGCACTTGAAGCCTTCGGTGTGCGCGGCACTCCGTCATTCTACGTCGATGGTCAATATCAGATTAAAAATGATGGTATGCAGTCGAAGACGGTAGAAGGCTACCGCACCGAGTATGCCGATGTAGTGAAATTCCTAATCGATCACAATAAATAAAACCCTCTTTTAATAAAAAAGCCCGTTAGGTCATCTAGCGGGCTTTTTGGTTATTTAAATCTCAAACTAAAATACTTTTTCTTGTAACACCCAAACGGCAGCTTCCACCCGTGATTTTAACTTCATCTTTTTCAGCAAATGTTTGACGTGAACTTTTACCGTGCTTTCGGTAATCATGAGTTTGCGTGCGATCATTTTGTTCGGTAGCCCTTGGGCAATTAGCTTCAAAATGTCACATTCGCGCGGTGTTAACTGCTGGACGTCACGCTCAGAGGAAGGTCGGCTTTCACGCAGGCTAGCGGCTAAAACGGGGGTGAGTGCCTCGCTGAGCACCACCTGTCCAGCGGCGGCTTGATGTAGAGAGCGCAGCAGATCTTCTGGTTCCATATCTTTCAGCAGATAGCCATCGGCACCGCGCTTTAGCGCGCTGATCACATCGTCTTCATGGTTGGAAACGCTAAACACCACCACACGGCCAGAAAGCGTGCGGGTGCGCAGTTGATCCAGCGTTTCAAGCCCATTCATACCAGGCATATTGAGGTCGAGCAAAATCAAATCAGGATCGAGTTTTTCAGCTAATTCGATACCTTGTTGGCCATTGCTGGCCTCGCCAATCACCTTGAGCTGTGGCTCTAAGCTAATGAGCTGTTTTACGCCGCTACGCAGCATCGGATGATCGTCAATCAATAAAATGGTGTATTGATCGTCTGGGGCTAATTCGGAATTCATCACTCTCTCCTCTAAACCAGATGCCGCGGAATTAACGTGATTCCTGCGGGAAGATGACGCGCACTTCCGTGCCGCCGCTCTCTCGGCGCGAAATGGTACATTCCCCGTTTAGGCTATTGGCGCGGTCACTCATAATCACTAACCCATAGTGGTTGTGTCGCTCAGGTGTGTCGCTTATGCCTAGGCCGTTATCTCGAACGTACATAACAATGTCGTCATTTTGCATCGCAACGCTGATATCTACCTGCGTTGCCTGCGCATGCTTAAGAATGTTGCTGAGTGCCTCGCGGGCTATTTGTACTAGATGAATTGCCTGATGCGGTGGTACAGACTTAGCGGGAAGCTGATAATCCAGATGAATATCGAAGCCAAAGCGCTGATTAAATTCGGCTACGGTGACCTGTAACGCTGCCAGCAGCCCAGGTTCGCTGAGCTTAAGTCGGAAAGTGGTGAGCAGTTCGCGTAGCTGACGGTAAGCTGCATTTAGCTCCTCACGCATCTCTTGAAGCTGCTCCCGAATATTATCGGGCAGAGTCGTCGATTGCATCTGTAAGTAACTGATTTTCATCTTGAGACAGGATAAAGACTGCGCAATGGAATCATGCAGTTCGCGCGCGATGGCGGAGCGCTCTTCCATCACCGCAAGCTGCTGTTGCTGGTCAGCCTGTTGCTCTAACGCCAACGTGCTGGTGATCTGTTCTGCCAGTGTCATCATCAACTGTTGTTGCTCTGGCTGAAGGCTAAATCCGTCAGGCAGTTGCGCAAGTATCAGACCATACTTACCGGCCTGATCGTTGAGCCGCCAGCTTACGGTGTGACTCGGCGCAGTATGCAGGCGCTCGGGCTGATTGAGACACTGCACACAGTGCGTATCGGGGCAGCGCAATGGGCGCTCCGTCTCAACACAGTTCAGTTCATCAAACTGCTCATCGCTGTTATTTTCATAAAGGCGAATTTGTAACGAGTGCAGCGGAGTGAGTTCCTGTAACTCGGTCAGAACAGGGAGTAAGCGGGAACACAGTGGCGCACGCGAATGTAACTGGCGACTGGCTCGGTAAAGATAAGAAAGCACCTGATTTTTCTTTTGCAGGTCATTCGTTTTTTGTTCGACGAGCTGCTCAAGTTTGCCATACATCAGCGAAAGTTCTGATGACATGGCATTCAGCGTTGAACCAAGGATGGCCATCTCATCTTGATGCGCGGTTTGCTGAAAGCGTTGGCTGAAGTTTCCTTGCCCGATAGTTTGCGACATGCTCACCAACTGACGCCAAGGGTGTAGCAAACGGCGGCGTAAATAGAAAACGGTTCCAGCCAGAAGTAGCAACGTCAGCAGGATAAAGATTTTCTGTACCACTCCGACCATGGTTAAACGTTGTTCGGTTTGATGATCGATAGAGGAAACCAACTCATCGAGATGCCCAACAAATCTCACTACATTTTCTCTGGCGTCAGCGGGGTGTTTAGATGCAATCAGCGCAGGGCGCAGCTGCTCTTGCCAGTAACGCTGTAGCGCAGTGAACTGATCGTTGAGATGTTCTTCTCTAACCGCAGAGAGCAAGACTGGGCTATTTAACGATTTCTCTAGCTCATCGAGATAGCGTTGATTGCTGTTGTTTAACGGTACCATCGATAACAGGCGATAACTCTGCATACGCAGAGAGCCAGACGTATTAATCGCATGGGCATTACCCTGAATACTTTGTGCCATCCAACCTGAAACGCTCATTCCTGCAATGCCGATGACACCCAGCAACAGCATTAAAACTGCCACCTGACTGACAATTGAAAAACGGGCACAGAAATGTTTCATAGCGATTTACCGGCAGTCGAAATGAGTCAACAAAGGGAAAAGATGCCCTTAAAAAGTCTTTTTAAATCATCCTAGCGCATAACCCCATACCCATAAGGAAGTAACCCTTAATATTTGCCTATGCTACTCACACAGTGAATGCCATTTTTTCCCGCTTTTAACCAGATGATTCTTCAGAAATATTTACCATAAAGCCGACTACTCATTAAGGGAGTTATGGCTAATTACGGTAAATTGCTACCTTACAGCAGCTTGATTTGTATCAAGTTTGCTCAGGTGCGTGATGCGTACAACTCCGCTACTTAACCGGATAAACGCAGAGGTTTATATGACACAAGCATCCGCTCCAGACTTAAAGCAAAAAGGGGGCGTGATTCAGGACTGGCGCCCTGAAGAGCCTGAGTTTTGGCAGAAAATCGGCCAGAAAACGGCTCAGCGTAATCTATGGATTTCAATTCCCTGTTTATTACTCGCTTTTTGCGTCTGGATGTTATTCAGCGCAGTGGCGGTAAATCTTAACAAAGTCGGTTTTAACTTCACGACCGACCAACTGTTTATGTTAACTGCGCTACCGTCTGTTTCTGGCGCTATTTTGCGAGTGCCATACTCCTTTGTGATCCCTATGTTTGGCGGGCGTCGCTGGACGGCAATCAGCACCATTTTCTTAGTGATCCCATGCGTATGGCTGGGTTTTGCCGTGCAGGACCCCTCGACGTCGTTTAGCGTGTTTGTGACGATTTCCCTGCTGTGCGGTTTTGCTGGGGCAAACTTTGCTTCCAGTATGGCTAACGTTAGTTTCTTCTTCCCGAAAAACAAACAGGGCGGAGCGCTGGGTCTAAACGGTGGTTTGGGCAATTTGGGCGTAAGCGTGATGCAGTTGATTGCGCCTATCGCTATTTCAATCAGCATTTTCGGTATTTTTGGTGGTACGGGTCATACTCAGCCCGACGGCAGCAGTTTGTGGTTGGAGAATGCGGCTTGGATCTGGGTTCCTTTCCTGATCATTGCCACGCTGTTTGCCTGGTTTGGAATGAACGATCTGGCGGCCTCTAAAGCGTCTTTGAGCCAGCAGTTACCGGTATTAAAACGTGCACATCTATGGATACTGAGCGTGCTCTACCTCTCGACCTTTGGTTCATTTATCGGCTTTTCTGCCGGTTTTGCCATGCTGTCGAAAACACAGTTCCCGGATGTGGTGATTTTGCATTATGCGTTCTTTGGGCCTTTCTTAGGTGCGTTAGCTCGCCCAGTGGGTGGGGCGTTATCCGATCGCTTTGGGGGGATTCGCGTCACTCTGATTAACTTCGTATTGATGGCAATTTTTGCCGCGCTGCTGTTCTTGACCTTACCAACGCATGGTATCGGTGGATCATTTATCGCGTTCTACAGCGTCTTTATGTTGTTGTTCTTAACCGCGGGGTTGGGCAGTGGTTCTACTTTCCAGATGATCGCCGTGGTATTCCGTAAAATCACGATAGATAGCGTCAAGGCACGCGGAGGGAGCGATGAGCAGGCTCAACGCGAAGCGGTCACTGACACTGCGGCAGCATTGGGCTTTATCTCTGCGATTGGGGCAGCGGGTGGTTTCTTCATTCCGAAAGCGTTTGGTACTTCTCTGGCGCTGACGGGGTCACCTGCAGGCGCAATGAAAGTTTTCGTGGTGTTTTATGTGGTCTGTATTCTGATTACTTGGTTTGTTTACGGGCGTAATTTGAAGACGTTAGCGACTAAAAAACCACGCTAATTTTTTCATCAATATATAGAAAATCCCCGGCTAAAATGGCTGGGGATTTTTTATAGCTAGCGTGAATTGTTTGGGGTCTTTTATCTAATATCACACTTATTATTCGCCGTAGACCGCGTTTAAGTTTTCGTTGGTAGTGCGTGAGTTTGCTTCAGGCGCGCTCAAAGCGCCGCAGCGATAGTTATGCCCCCCGAGAGAAAGCAAATAATTACCGGATTTATCTGCTCCCCAAAAGATATTGGTGCTAGTGGGAGACGTTTGCTTAACCAGTTCATATTTATTCGCTTTAGCGTCATACCAAACGGGGACGTATTGGGAATATTTACGGTAGTTAATAAAACCATGCTGTGAATAGAAGTAATCCCATGACTTCGTTTTATGATTAATCAACCCTATTACGGCATGACCGCTATCGACGTCTCGCACCGTCAGGCTGATATTTTTGCCACACTTCTGGCGTTCAATGGGCGCACTCGTATCGGGTTCAATAGCACTGGCGAACAGTGGAAACACGATTAAAAAGGATAGCAGCACGGGTTTTATCGTGATCATTAGGATCAACCTCAAGGATGAAAACAGCTTCTGGAAGAGATATTTTGTCCAGAAACGGATATTTTGCCGCGAGATGCTGATATGTCTGGCGAAAAAACACAATACGTTATTTTCATACTGTTACTATTATGACCAATATTATCTGAGTTTGCTTTAATTCAGCCCCCCATTTTTTATTTTCAGCGTTAAAAACGGCTACCTACCCCCAAATAGTCTCCTACCTCAAATTTCACTCAATAAAATCTAAATGATTTTAAATAATCTTTATTTTTCATATGAATACATGATTTTTCTGTTGTTATCCTTTGGTGGTATTTCGCGCACCTTGACGTTATGACCTCCCATTCTGCCTTGATCGCAATCAAGTTCCGCGCGCGTAACGGTCGGTAGGCTGAGCCCAATCTGAGCAATGCATCATGCATATTTCACAATAATGACAGGGGCTTTAATCCCCGTATCAGGAGAACTCCGGATGAGCAAATTTCTTGACCGGTTCCGTTATTTCAAACAGAAAGGTGAAACGTTCGCTGACGGCCACGGCCAAGAATTGAACGTAAATCGTGACTGGGAAGACGGATACCGTAGCCGCTGGCAGCATGACAAAATCGTTCGTTCTACCCATGGGGTAAACTGCACAGGTTCATGCAGCTGGAAGATTTACGTCAAGAATGGCCTAGTCACTTGGGAAACCCAGCAGACGGACTATCCTCGTACACGCCCTGATTTGCCTAACCATGAGCCTCGCGGGTGCCCGCGTGGCGCAAGCTACTCTTGGTATCTGTATAGCGCTAACCGCGTGAAATACCCGATGATGCGTAAACGCCTGATGAAGCTTTGGCGCGAAGCAAAAGCACAGCATAGCGATCCGGTGGATGCATGGGCTTCTATCGTCAGCGACAGCGAAAAGGCGAAAGAATATAAGCAGGCGCGAGGCCGCGGTGGTTTCGTTCGCTCTAGCTGGAAAGAAGTCAACGAGCTGATTGCGGCGTCTAACGTTTACACCGCCAAACAGTATGGCCCAGACCGTATTATCGGCTTCTCACCGATTCCAGCGATGTCGATGGTTTCCTATGCCGCTGGTGCTCGCTATCTGTCATTAATCGGTGGCGTATGCTTGAGTTTCTATGACTGGTACTGTGATTTGCCACCGGCATCACCGATGACCTGGGGTGAGCAGACCGACGTTCCTGAATCCGCTGATTGGTATAACTCTTCTTATATCATCGCATGGGGCTCGAATGTTCCACAGACGCGTACTCCTGATGCGCACTTCTTTACCGAAGTTCGTTACAAGGGCACCAAAACCGTAGCTGTGACACCAGACTACGCAGAAATTGCCAAACTTTGCGATCAGTGGCTTAACCCTAAACAGGGCACCGACAGCGCGATGGCGCTGGCGATGGGGCACGTGATCTTGAAAGAGTTCCACGTACAACGTCAGACAGAATACTTTGCCGACTACGTGCGTACATACACCGATATGCCAATGCTGGTGCTGTTGGAACAGCGCGAGGGCGGACATTATGCCGCTGGTCGTATGCTGCGCGCCTCAGATTTGGTTGATGGTTTAGGTCAGGAAAATAACCCTGAATGGAAAACCGTGGCAATTAACCAAAATGGCGAACTGACCGCTCCACAGGGTTCTATCGGTTATCGCTGGGGCGAAAAAGGGAAATGGAACTTAGAACAACGCGATGGCACCAGCGGTGAAGAGGTTAAGCTACAGCTCAGTCTGCTGGATAATTATGACGAAATTGCTGAAGTCGGTTTCCCTTACTTTGGTGGTATCAAAACCGGTGAGAGCGATCCGTTTAACAGCGTTGAGCTGCAGGACATTCTGCTGCATAAACTGCCGGTAAAACGCCTTCAGTTAGCCGATGGTTCAAGTGCCTTAGTGACCAGCGTGTACGATCTGACATTAGCGAACTATGGCATTGAGCGCGGCTTAAACGATAACAACTGCGCGCAGAGCTATGACGATGTGAAAGCCTATTCTCCGGCGTGGGCTGAATTGGTCACCGGCGTAAGCAAAGAAAACATCGTACGTATTGCGCGTGAGTTTGCACAAAACGCAGAAAAAACGCACGGACGCTCGATGATTATCGTGGGGGCCGGTGTCAACCACTGGTACCACATGGATATGACCTATCGCGGTCTTATCAATATGCTGATTTTCTGTGGCTGCGTGGGGCAGAGCGGCGGCGGTTGGGCTCACTATGTTGGACAAGAAAAACTGCGTCCGCAAACCGGCTGGACCCCGCTGGCGTTTGGCCTAGATTGGCAGCGTCCACCGCGCCACATGAATAGCACCTCATTCTTCTATAACCATTCAAGCCAGTGGCGTTATGAAACGGTGGGTACCGAAGAGCTGTTATCGCCAATGGCGGATAAAACCCGCTTCAGCGCCAGCCTGATTGATCTGAACGTGCGCGCCGAGCGCATGGGCTGGTTGCCATCAGCACCACAGTTGGGAACTAACCCGCTGCACATTGCCGAGCAGGCGCGCGCGGCAGGGATGTCTCCGGTTGATTACACGGTAAAAAGCCTGAAAGACGGTTCAATTCGCTTTGCCGCTGAGCAGCCTGACGATGAGAAAAACTTCCCTCGTAACCTGTTTGTATGGCGTTCCAACCTGTTGGGGTCTTCCGGTAAAGGGCATGAATATATGCTCAAATATTTGCTGGGTACCGAACACGGAATTCAGGGGCAGGATTTGGGGCAGCCGGGTGGCGTCAAGCCTGAAGAGGTTGAATGGAAAGACAACGGCGGTGAAGGCAAGTTGGATCTGGTGGTGACTCTGGATTTCCGCATGTCGAGCACCTGTTTATATTCGGATATCGTGCTGCCAACGGCAACATGGTATGAAAAAGACGATATGAATACCTCGGATATGCATCCGTTTATTCATCCATTGTCTGCCGCCGTCGATCCTGCTTGGGAATCTAAAAGCGATTGGGAAATCTATAAAGGTATCGCCGACGCGTTTTCGCGCCTGTGTGAAGGACATCTGGGTAAAGAAACCGATATTGTCACCTTACCTATTCAGCACGATTCTGCCGCAGAGTTGGCGCAGCCGTTTGGCGTGAAAGATTGGAAAAAAGGTGAATGCGACCTGATTCCAGGGCAAACCGCGCCGCACATTATCGCAGTGGAGCGTGACTACCCAAACACCTATGCGCGCTTCACGTCTCTCGGCCCATTAATGGATACGCTGGGCAACGGCGGTAAAGGCATCAGTTGGAACACACAGACTGAGGTCGATTTCCTCAAACAGCTGAATTACACCCAGCCAGACGGCGCAGCAGCCGGCCGTCCTAAAATTGAAACGGCGATTGATGCCGCGGAAGTCATTTTGTCGCTAGCCCCTGAAACTAACGGCCAAGTTGCGGTGAAAGCATGGCAGGCCTTAAGCAATATTACGGGTCGCGACCATACGCATCTGGCGTTAAACAAGGAAGACGAGAAAATTCGTTTCCGCGATATTCAGGCGCAACCACGCAAAATTATCTCTAGTCCAACATGGTCTGGCTTAGAAGACGAACATGTATCTTACAACGCCTGCTACACCAACGTTCATGAGCTCATTCCTTGGCGTACGCTGAGTGGCCGCCAGCAGCTGTATCAGGATCATGAGTGGATGCGTGCCTTTGGGGAAAGCCTATTGGTATATCGTCCGCCTATTGATACTCGCGCTGCGTCGCCGGTCATGGGGAAAACGCCCAACGGTAATAAAGAGAAAGCGTTGAACTTCCTGACGCCGCACCAGAAGTGGGGGATCCACTCTACTTACAGCGACAACCTGTTGATGCTGACCCTAGGCCGTGGAGGCCCAATTGTTTGGCTGAGTGAAGAAGATGCCAAAGAGTTAGGTATCGAGGATAACGACTGGATTGAAGCCTTTAACGCCAACGGTGCCCTGACTGCACGTGCGGTGGTCAGTCAGCGTGTCCCTGCGGGTATGACCATGATGTATCACGCGCAAGAACGTATCGTGAATATTCCGGGCTCGGAAATCACTAGCCAGCGAGGGGGGATTCATAACTCCGTGACACGTATTTCACCGAAGCCGACACACATGATTGGCGGCTACGCTCAACTGGCCTACGGCTTTAACTACTACGGCACCGTGGGCTCTAACCGCGATGAATTTGTCGTGGTACGTAAGATGAATCGTATCGACTGGTTAGACGATGAAGGTAACGATTACACGCAAGATCAAAAGGATAGCCAGCAGGAGAAGGCCAAATGAAAATCCGTTCTCAAGTCGGTATGGTGCTAAATCTCGATAAATGTATTGGCTGCCATACGTGTTCTGTGACCTGTAAAAATGTCTGGACTAGCCGTGAAGGCACCGAATATGCCTGGTTCAACAACGTCGAAAGTAAACCGGGCGTGGGCTATCCCCACAACTGGGAAGATCAGGAAAAGTGGAAGGGCGGCTGGATCCGTAAGATCAACGGTAAACTCGAACCACGCATGGGGAACCGCGTTGGTTTACTATCTAAAATCTTCGCCAACCCTGATGTTCCGGGCTTAGACGATTATTACGAACCGTTTGACTACGATTATCATCATCTGCAAAACGCGCCAGAAAGCAAACATCAGCCCATTGCGCGCCCGCGTTCATTGATCACCGGTCAGCGCATGAAGAAAATCGAAAATGGTCCGAACTGGGACGACATTCTGGGCGGTGAGTTTGAAAAACGCGCTAAAGACCAGAATTTCGCCAACATGCAAAAAGAGATGTATGGTCAGTTCGAAAACACTTTCATGATGTATTTGCCGCGCCTATGTGAACACTGCCTGAATCCGGCGTGTGTAGCGACCTGCCCGAGTGGTGCAATTTACAAGCGTTCAGAAGACGGCATTGTATTGATCGATCAAGATAAATGCCGCGGCTGGCGCATGTGTTTGACCGGCTGTCCATACAAGAAAATCTACTTTAACTGGAAGAGTGGCAAATCGGAGAAGTGCATCTTCTGTTATCCACGCATTGAATCCGGACAGCCAACGATCTGTTCGGAAACCTGCGTGGGGCGTATTCGTTATTTGGGCGTACTGCTGTATGACGCAGATAAGATTGCCGACGCCGCTTCAGCAGAGAATGAGCAGGATTTGTATCAGCGTCAGTTGGATATTTTCCTCGACCCTAACGATCCTGCAGTGATCGAACAGGCGTTAAAAGATGGCGTGCCGCAGGGCGTGATTGAATCTGCCCAGAAATCACCGGTGTACAAAATGGCGATGGATTGGAAACTCGCTCTGCCATTGCATCCTGAATATCGTACGTTGCCGATGGTGTGGTATGTGCCGCCGTTGTCGCCTATTCAGTCGGCGGCGGATGCTGGGGCGTTACCTCATTCTGGCGTGCTGCCTGATGTCGAAAGTCTGCGTATTCCCGTCCAGTATCTCGCCAACTTATTGACCGCTGGTGATACCGCGCCGGTGTTGCTGGCGTTAAAACGTATGTTGGCAATGCGTCATTTCAAACGGGCTGAAACCGTGGACGGCGTCATCGACACCAGCGCGTTGGAACAGGTGGGGCTAACGGAGGCTCAGGCACAAGAGATGTATCGCTATTTGGCAATCGCCAACTATGAAGATCGCTTTGTGATCCCATCAAGCCATCGTGAACAGGCGCGTGAGGCCTTCCCTGAAAGTAAGGGCTGTGGCTTCAGCTTTGGTGATGGCTGCCACGGCAGTGATACCCAGTTTAATTTGTTTAATAGCCGCCGTATTGATGCCATCGACGTGACGCAAAAAACGCCGCGTGATGCGGATATTCATGGGGAGAAACGCTGATGATGACGCTACGCATTGTGGCTCGTCTGCTGGATTATCCCGATGAAGCCCTATGGGAAAACCAGCAGGAGCTGATCGCCGCGCTGGATGATGCGAATGAGTTAACGCTGGCGCAATCCGCTCAGTTGATGGCTTACATTCTTGACTTCACAAGCCATGATCTGATGGATGTACAGGCGCAGTACTGTGAGCTCTTCGATCGCGGGCGTGCCACTTCATTGCTGTTGTTTGAGCATGTGCACGGCGAGTCTCGAGATCGCGGTCAGGCGATGGTTGATTTAATGGCGCAATACAGCGCGGCAGGTTTAGAGATCGATAGCCGTGAACTGCCGGACTTTCTGCCAATGTATCTCGAGTTCCTCGCGAGCCGCGATCGTGAAACGGCGCGCCAAGGTTTACTGGATATCGTGCCAATTCTTGCTTTGCTGGGCGCGCGTTTAAAAGATCGTCAAAGTCATTACGCGACGCTATTAGATCTGTTGTTGGCGGTTTCCGGCACTCATGTTGAAAGTGAACAGCTTAGCGACAAAGTAGCTCAGGAAGCGCGGGACGATACTCCAGCGGCATTGGATGCGGTGTGGGAAGAGGAACAAGTGAAGTTTCTTGGTGAGGAAGGCTGTGCTTCGGCACAGCAAAATGCACATCAACGTCGCTTTGCCGGAGCGGTAGCGCCGCAGTATCTTAGTTTGGACGCCACGCCGGTGGCAGGAGAACGCCAATGAATTATCTCAACCAGTTCTTTTTTGATATCTATCCCTACATGGCGGGTGCCATTTTTATTATTGGCAGTTGGATACGCTACGACTATGGGCAATATAGCTGGCGTGCGGGCTCTAGCCAAATGCTGGATAAAAAGGGAATGCGTCTGGCCTCTAACCTATTCCATATTGGGATTTTAGGCATTTTTGCAGGGCATTTTCTTGGCATGCTGACGCCGCATTGGATGTATGAGTCGTTTCTTCCCGTGCCGGTTAAGCAGAAAATGGCGATGTTTGCAGGTGGTGCATGTGGTGTGATGATGTTGATTGGCGGCGTAATGCTGCTGAAACGTCGTTTAACTAACCCACGCGTACGCGCGACCTCAAGCGTTGGCGATATTCTGATTTTGACGCTGCTGGTGGTGCAAGTGTGCTTGGGGCTGCTGACGATTCCATTCTCAGCTCAGCATATGGACGGTAGTGAAATGATGAAGCTGGTGGCATGGGCACAGTCAATTGTGACTTTCCATACCGGTGCGGCAGAACATTTAGACGGCGTGGCACTCATTTTCAAGCTACATATTGTATTGGGACTTACGCTATTTGTGCTATTTCCATTCTGTCGTTTAGTGCACATCTGGAGTGTTCCTGTGGAATATTTAACGCGTCGATACCAGCTCGTTCGTAATCGCCATTAATCCTCTGATTTTTAACAAGCCTCGTATCTCATTAAGAATACGGGGCTTTTTTTTATCTCTTATAAAACTTAGTGACTTTTGCTCATTGCTCTTGCTACTGAACCTCGTTTAGTTGTTTATAATTGCTTAATGAGACATGTAGTTCCAGTTAATGGATTTAATTTAATTATCAATTAGGATGAAACCAATCAAATTAATGATCATTTAAATAAGAGCATATCCTATATGGCTGAGCGTACTGAACGTAATTCACTTAATAAAATTAAGGTTTTTGATCTTAATCTATTAACCATTTTTGAGATGGTTTATATCCATTCCAGTGTTAGCAATGCGGCAGCCTCCTTAGGGATGACGCCTTCAGCAGTGAGCCAGTCGCTACAAAAACTGCGTAATCATTTCTCGGATCCTCTGTTTATTCGAGAAGGTAAAGGGATTTCACCGACCACCGTGGCGGCGAACCTGCATGAGCAACTGGCTCAGAGTATGGGGCAGTTAAATAAGGCGATTAACCCAACGCCAGATATGGCTCTAAAAACTAAATTTGTGGTTTACGCGCCACCTTTTATGAGTATGGCGTTGTTACCTACCGTGGTACGTAGTTTGCAAAATGATGGGATGGATTATGAAATCGTGCACTACAGCTCTTACACCCAACGTAGTGGTACAGAAGAACTACTGAACTTCCGTAAAGCCGATATTATTTTTAGCCCAAGCCCGTATGTGAGCTTCTCAACGGTTTGTACGCCATGCTCAGTAGAACCGATGGCATTTATATGCCGCAATGATCACCCACGGCTTGGCGATACGTTAACTAAACATGATGTGGCCAATGAGCGTTTTACTTCGATGAATTTGGAAGAAGCTGAACTGTTAACGCATAAGGTAATGTTGAGCGAATTTTTAGGGGAACGTCACTTTTTATTTTCTAGTAATTCTATGTTGGGGATTATTAGCGTTATTGAAAATACCGATGCCATCGGTATCGTTCCACAAAGTTTATTGGATCGCTTTGGCTCATCATTTAAAGTTCGCACGCTAAAAACCGAGTTTGATATGCCAAAAACCACTATTTATATGATTTATAATAAAAGCTCTCTGCAAAACCGAGCGTTTACACACATGTTGGATCGTCTAAAGAGAGAGATCCCGACAACGTTAAATAGGCCAGTTGAAGATAGCTAAGTCTGTTATCAAGACACTATAAACTTAACGGTTGTTCTATAAATTTTCTTGCTCGAACCAATCCTGATTCTGCTGTTCGATTGGGGTGATGGTGTGGATCATCTCTTGAAGATGCACCAGCACAGCCTTTTCAGCGGATTCTGGATTGTGATCGGCAATCGCCTGATAGATTTTTTCATGCTGCGTAATCAGGCTTTCAGGAGGGGAGACTTTACTAAGCGTGAGAAAACGGACCCGATCCATCGTTGCTTTTATATTTTCAATGGTTTCCCAAGCGAGTGGGCAATCGGCTATTTCCGTTAATAGCTGGTGAAATTGGTCATCAAGCGCAAGAAACTCGCTGGTTTGATGATGCTGAGCCGCGAGTTTTTGTCGACTAATATTGTGTTCCAGCATCAGCAACTGCTCGGCGGTGGCTAACTCAGCGGCTCGCCGTGCGATACTGCACTCAATGGCACTGCGGATAAAACGTCCATCAGCAACGCGTTTCACGGAAATCTTCTGCACGAAAGTGCCACGCTGGGGCAGAATCTGTACTAAACCATTTTCAGCTAATTTGATAAATGCTTCTCGTACCGGCTGACGTGACACATTGAAACGGGTCGATATTTCCTTTTCTGACAACAATGTACCCGGCGGGATCGTGCATTCAACGATGTCTTTACGCAGGTAGCGATAAATTTGCTGATTGACTGGCAAATTGCCATTTAGGTCATAATTCTGCTGCGGAGTAAGCATTGACATG
This sequence comes from Hafnia sp. HMSC23F03, assembly GCF_001816025.1. NCBI lineage: Bacteria > Pseudomonadati > Pseudomonadota > Gammaproteobacteria > Enterobacterales > Hafniaceae > Hafnia > Hafnia sp. HMSC23F03. The sequence goes on along the minus strand of NZ_KV824246.1, from coordinate 98,499 downwards.
CGTATGGCGTCATTTTGTATTTAAGGGGGAAGTCGCATCAGTCTAGCATAAGTTTGCTAAAGATTTGCCGTTGTTGATACAGGGATTTAGCGAGAATAAATCGCTTGGATCATGGCTCCTCACTGGCGTATGAGGAGCCGGAATGTGTGTGCTTTTATCGCGCGTTTGTCGCCGCGAGTTTGAGAACGTCATCCCAAACGCCATCGTCTACTGGAATGCCCTCGGCGAGATTTTCTCTGCGCGTTTTGATTTCGAGTTCACCCGGATAATAAACGGCAGTTTGTCCCTCTGCGGGATCTGAGCTTTTCACATAGGCGGCCACGCTGTCGGCCATTTTATTGGTAAAGTCATGACCACCCAGTTGGCTCGGATCAAAAACCATAAATATTTGGCTAGCGCCGGTGCAGCTCCCTTTTTGAATCTTATCTATCCCGTTGGTGGGCTCTCCGGCAGACAGTAGCGCCGCCATCGCATCCAGCAGTATTGCCATGCTCGAACCTTTCCAATAGCCCGTCGGTAAGATACGCATGGATTGCTCAATCGGACCCGGTTCATCGGTTAAGTTGCCGTCTTTGTCGTAGCCACCGGGGAAGGGCAGTTTTTCACCTTTTAAGCGTGTGACCTGTAGTTTGCCATAGGCATATTGTGACATTGCCATGTCGAGCACCAAAGGGCCGCTTTCTCGCGGTACTGCCATCACAAACGGATTATTGCCTAGGCGAGTATTTTTCGCGCCCCAAGCAGGCATACAGGATTCGGTGTTGGTCCAGCAAATTGCCGCCAGCCCTTTTTCAGCGGCTTTCCACCCGTAGGTTCCGCCGCGCATCCAGTGGGTGGTGTTGCGCAGTGCGACAATACCGATACCGTTCTCTTTCGCTATTTTACTGGCTTGTTCTGTGGCAAACAGGGCATTTGTGACGCCAATTCCACGTTGACCGTCATAAATTTCGATAGCGCCAAGCGATTTAACCAAGCTGGGTTCGGCATCAATAGCAATCCAGCCTTGCTTCACGTAATCCACAAAACGCGCAACGCGGTTTAATCCGTGAGAATAAATGCCGTCGCAGCTAGATTCAGTATGGATCTGAGCACAGATATCGGCCTGTGCTGCGTTTAATCCCGCATTCATGAAGGCTTGTTTGACTGTGTTTTTCATTACATCGAATGTAATTCTTTGCATGTTGTACACCTTATTTTTTGAGCAGAACCAGATAGTGTGCGACGGTGGCTTTTGCCCCTTTTTCCAACAGGGCGCGATAGGCTGCGTGAACGGCTTGAGTGAATCGAGGTTGTTTGGCGAGGTCGTGACCAAAAATAGCGGTTAGCGACAGCAAGGCATCTATGCGGTTCACCCCCTGCGAAGAGCCATTGACGACGGTTTGGAGCTCAGCCAGCAGCGGATCGCTGATCTCAATGTGATTACCCTGTTCGTCGATACCGCCTACGTAGCGCATCCAACTGGCCACGCCCAGCGCCAGCAGCTCAAAGCTAGAGCCGTGACTGAGGTGCCAACGTACAGAGTCCAGCATGCGCTGCGGCAGTTTTTGGCTACCGTCCATGGCAATTTGCCAGGTGCGATGTTTCAACGCTGGATTCGCGTAGCGAGCTATCAGTGAATCCGCGTAGGCGGTGAGATCGATGTCTGGCACGTTTAGGGTGGGGGCCTGTTCATCCAGCATCAGAGTGCGAGCGGCGAGGCGATAGTTTTCGTCCTGCATGCAGTCGTTAATGTGTTCATAACCAGCCAGATAACCGAGATAAGCTAAAAATGAGTGGCTACCGTTTAGCATTCTCAGCTTCATTTCTTCATAAGGTAATACGTTGCTTACCAGTTCAGCCCCCACTTTTTCCCATGCGGGGCGACCTGCGACGAAATTGTCTTCGATGACCCATTGGCGAAATGGCTCACAGGCTACGCCAACGGGATCGGCCATGCCTAACTGTTGTTCTATCTGCGCTAACGTTGCGGTAGTGACTGCCGGAACGATGCGATCGACCATGGTTGACGGGAAAGTCACATTTTTCTCGATCCACTCAGCCAAATCTGGCGACTGGGCAGCGGCTAATCCACAAATGACATTGTGGGTGACATGACCATTTTCCGGCATATTGTCACATGACATCACGGTAAATGCGGGCAAATGAGCGGCGCGACGTTTAGCCAACGCGGCGACGATAACGCCTGCGGCAGAGAGTGGATGCTGTGGGTGCGCAATATCATGAATGATCAACGGATGTTCAAGATTAAGCACGCCGCTGGCGGGATAGTGGCAGTAGCCTTTTTCCGTGATTGTCAGAGAGACAATGGCAATTTCCGGCTGGCAGAGAGCGTCAAGAACGGCATCAATACCGTCAATTTGCGCATGTAATGCTTCGCGAACCACGCCCACTACCCGACATTGCCAACCTTGCTCTGACATTTCTGCGACGCTGAATAAGTTATCCTGCTGGTGCAAGTCTTGGATCTGTTGCTCGCCGCCAATTAGGTTGATCTCGCAGTATCCCCAGTCGCTGCCGTGTTCGGCAGCTAACCGATCGGCATAGACCGCTTGATGTGCACGATGAAAGGCACCAAAGCCAATATGTGCAATGCGCGGAGTCAGTCGTTCGCGAGAGTAGGTGGGAACGACGGCGTTAGCCTGCAATAAGGTCTGTTTCATAGTGATATCCATTAATCTTGACGAAGTGATGCTGGGATTGTTAACTCAGGAACCGCGACATCTTGAGTGGCGTTATTGGGCTCTCCACACCACAGCGTGTCGTAGCGATAGCCGGTGAGATCCTCTATAACGCTTCTGGTTTTTGCCTCCACGCTGAGTTTTGACCCACCGGCTTTTAGGCGATCGATTTCATCCACGAGAATTTTGTGGGTGGTCTTATTTAGGCGGAACGAAAGCGCCTGAACGAGTGCGCCGACCAACAGCAACGTGGTGCCGATAAATAACACCATGGCGATGGTATGAGTTGCCTCAGGGGGCTGTACCAAGCTGCCTTTTACAAAACCGCCAGTTTGCAGCAGGATGCCAACGATAAAAGTGGCGATAGCGACGGTGGTTTTGCGTGAGAAGGTCATTACAGCGGCAAATAGCCCTTCTCGGCGTTGGCGTGTGATCATTTCGTCCACATCAGGAATGAATGGGAAAACGTTCCACGGGGTGAATTCTAATATGCAGCGGCCAACCTGATAGAATGCCGCTAGCGCAATAAGGACAATGGCCTGATTTAATATTGGGAACAGATAGACGCAGAGCAATCCCCCAAGACAGAGAAGCATGATTGAATAGGCGAAAACATACAGCTTAGCAGGGCCATATTGAATCATGGCAACCCCAGCGAGCAGGGTGACAGGTAATCCAACAATGCTCAGAGAAAGTAGACTTGCGGCAAATGACGAGGAAATACTTAAACAATAGACACAGAAGAATACGAAAACGGTGTTATAGACATCTTTGGCGGTGAATGAGAGTAGATAAATGGATAGGTGTTTTCTGAAGGCTCTCACTTTTAAGGTTGAAATATAGTCTTTAAATAAATTTCCTACCGCTTTTATTTTCTCCTTGGCCGATCTTTTTATTTGAGATTTCTCCAGTTCTGCATACATTTCAGGCGTCAGTTCACGTTCCCATGTGACCTTCCAAGAAATAAATACGCATACCATAAAGACAATCGAAAAGGCGATTCCGTTGAATAAGTAAGCATTGGCATTTCCTTCACCAAAATGTTTAATCAGCAAACTAGGAATAAAAGTCGCTAAAAAAGTACCTAACGCTGAAATAAACATCCGGCAGGTGGAGAGTTTAGTTCTGGCGTTGAAATCTTTAGTCATCTCAGAGGGTAATGTTTCCCAAGGGATCAACACGATAGCGGCGATAATTTCAAAAGCGAGATAGATCGTGAGATAAAACCAGTAGTTCATTCCCGTTATCCATAGCAACGAGTACACCAGCATCAGCGGAGCACCAATTAACAGGAAAAAACGGCGGCGACCAAATTTTTTGCCTAAATAGGTTTTATAGAAGTGATCGGTAAAGCTACCCATAAATAAACTGACTATCGCATCGACAATGCGCGCAATCGCTACAATTGAGGCTGCTTCAATGGGGGTTAACCCAACGAAAGTGGTATAGAAGAACAACAGCCATGCACCAATGATAGTGAAAGCGCCACCGCCCATAATATCGGTAAGTCCATAACCAATACTGACGGGGATGGTTATTTTTCGAGTGATACGCGACATATAAAATCCTTTACTGGTTAATGTCGATATGAATTCGATTCTGTGTATACCCGTCATACTTCAAGCTGTATTTTTGTTGGCTATGTTCACTTACCCGAATCACTGACTAGAGTAAGCTCATCG
>NZ_KV824246.1:37271-94119 GCF_001816025.1 Hafnia sp. HMSC23F03 | reverse complement strand
TACCCGAATCACTGACTAGAGTAAGCTCATCGGGGCTCGCACACTTGCCGCCTCAATACAACTTGAATTATTTAGGGTATAGATAAACGCGGATATTTATCTACACAGGCTTTTAAACTTGGCTGCTAAATATGAGCGGCTAATTCCGGTTCAGAACGTGAAGGCCGGATAACAAACAGCACTAAAATTGCGCCGAGCGCGGCGACACCACCCGCCAGAATAAATGCGCTATCGAATTTACCGGTGTTTTGCACGATAAACCCGGTCACGATTGGCCCCACAATGCCGGATATGCTGCCGATAAGATGAATAAAGCCGCTGGCACCACCGATACGTGATTTATGCACCACGTCTTGAATAATCGCCCAGTAAATCGAACCGGTGACGTATAGGAAGAAAATGGAAACCGACATCAGTATCACGGCCGGTATAACCTGAGTGACGGTTCCAGCCAGCGCGACACAGATAGCGGATGCGAGTAGACACACAACCAGCACAATTTTGCGTGAAAGCAGCAACTTGCCCGTCATACGGTAAATTTTGTCAGAAATGATGCCGCCCAACGCTAATCCAATGAAGCCGACGATCCACGGAATAACGGTGGTAATGCTCATCTCTTTGATGTTCAGGCCGTGCGCCTGAACCAGATAAGAGGGAAACCAGCTTAGGAAGAAGAACAAGATGTAGTTGTAGCAAAAGAAAGCAAAAGCGGTGACCAGAATAATTGGCTGCTTCATATAGAACATGAGCGAATGGCCGGGCTGCTGGTTGGTGTCCGTTGTGGCTTCTTCGTGTTTCTGCTGTGCAATTAACGCGCGTTCAGCTTGGCTGGCGTGACGGCTTTTCTCTGGAGAATCGGATACCACGAAGAACCAGATTAGCATCCAGACAATGCCGATAGCGCAGATGATCATAAATGCAGGACGCCAACCGAAGGCCAGTGCCAGATAGCCGACAATTGGGCCAGCGACTGCGCCACCCAAGGGAGAACCGGCACTGAGTAATCCCATTGCGGTTGCAGCCTGTTTGCGAGGAAACCAACCGTTGATCATTTTGTTAGCTGATGAACAAATCGGGCCTTCAGCCATGCCGAAAAGTACACGAAGGATCAGCATGGAATAGAAACCAGAGGCGAGGGCGGTGAAGCCGCAGAATATTGACCACAAACCAACCGCGACGCCGAGCACCAGCATAGGCCCGAATTTGTCTACTGCAAGGCCACCGATAAAATTAAATACGGCGTACCCAAAGAAGAAACTGCCAAAAATAATCCCGAACTGTTCAGCATTGAGCGAGAGATCTTGTTCGATCATCGGCAATGTAATGGAAAGTGCGACACGATCTAAGTAGTTGATCATGTAAACTAAAAATAACAAAAAAACGATTGTCCAACGCAAGTTCTTAAACATAAGTACTCCACGCAGTTATTATTATGTTGTAGGGCGCGTGCCACCTATGGGGCACGCATTTAGCGGGTTCGCATTTAACGGATTAGTCGCTCTGACTTACTGATGAAAACTTAAAAGTACTTTGCAGCAGGTTTTCTGATCTTGTTCAAACAGCACTAATGCATCTCTAACTTGTTCAAGCGGGAAGCTATGGGTAATCAGCTTTTCTGGATGAATTTTTTTCTCCGTCATCCACTCAATGACCTGTGGAAAACGTGCGCTGTTTAGGCGTGAGCTGAAGATCGCGATTTCCTTACTGGTGATACTTTGTTGATTCAGTACGCATGGTTCGGATGAGAACCCCATGATGCCGATACGTGCGGCAGGTGAGGCCAACGCAATAGCCTGAGGCAAAATCGACGGATGGCATGCGGCATCAATAATTAATGTTGGGCGGATATTTTCCTGTGCTAATACGTCCGAGACATCGACATTGGTGTTGTTTATTAGGCGATCGGCTCCGTTGTCTTGCGCCATTTGCAGACGCTCTGAAATACGATCGGCTACGATAATTTTTGCTACGCCATAAACGCCGCGCAGGGCTTGTATGACGGTCAGCCCCATTGGCCCCGCGCCGTAAACCAGTGCAATATCATTAGGTTGCGGCTTAACCTGCGCACATATGTTTGCTGCAATAGAGAACGGTTCAATCATCGTGGCTTCCGCATCGGGAATGCGGATGGGCACTAAATATGCATTGCGGGCGGGGACACAGGCATATTCGCTAAAGCCACCGTCGCGGTGGACGCCGATCACCTGCAACTCGGTACAGACGTTCGGTCGCCCAATAGAACAGGGATAGCAATGACCACAGTTAACAACCGGATCGGCAACCACGCGTTCACCGATGCGTGTGTTTTCTACGCCTTCGCCAACGGCATCAATGATGCCAAAAAATTCATGACCAATAACACGAGGATATTTGGCGAACGGATTATGCCCACGAAAAATATGTACGTCTGAGCCGCAGATCCCCGCACTACATACGCGGATACGTACTTCTCCTGCCTGTGGCTGGGGGATCGGACGATCTTCGATCGCTAATTGTTCTGGCTGCTGTATTACAACGCTTTTCATCAATAAGTCCTCTTATTTACCAGTTCCACAGAGTGCCGTCTTCTAAGCGAGCGACCGGTAAATATGCCGGTTCATACGGATATTTGGCGGCCAGTTTTTCATCGAATTCGATGCCTAAACCGGGTTTCTCCCCTGGGTGCATGTAACCGTTGTCGAATGTCCAGCTATGTGGGAAGACTTCCAGCATTTGCTCGGAATATCCCATGTATTCCTGAACACCGAAGTTAGGTACCCAGAGATCAAAGTGCAGTGCCGCAGCCATACAGATTGGCGACAAATCAGAAGGGCCATGCGAGCCGGTACGAACTTGGTACAGTGAGGCGAAATCTGCGATACGGCGCATACCGGTAATGCCACCGGCGTGGGTAATCGTGGCGCGGATATAATCGATTAGCTGCTCTTCGATCAACTGTTTGCAGTCCCAAATGCTGTTGAAGACCTCACCAACGGCAATCGGGGTGACGGTGTGCTGACGAATGAGACGGAAGCTCTCTTGGTTTTCTGCGGGGGTAGGATCTTCCATCCAGAAGAGGCGGTAATCCTCGATGCTTTTACCAAAGCGCGCTGCTTCAATAGGCGTTAAACGATGGTGCATGTCGTGCAGCAGATGTTCTTCAAAGCCAAATCGAGAGCGCACGGCTTCAAATAGTTTCGGTGTGAAATCGAGATATTTTTCTGTTGACCACAGTTGCTCTTCCGGCCAGTTTCCTTTGGTTGCCGGTTCGTAGGCTAACCCTTTTCCTTTTGACATGCCGTAGGTGGTTTTCATTCCTGGAACGCCACACTGGACGCGAATAGCTTTGAATCCCATCTCTTTGTGCTTGGCATAATCTTCAAGTACGTCATCAATCGAGTGGCCGGTCGTGTGGCAGTAAACCATGACGCCTTCGCGAGATGCCCCGCCAAGTAACTGATATAGCGGCATATTGGCGGCTTTGGCTTTGATATCCCACAGCGCCATATCGACGGCAGAAATCGCGGACATCGTTACAGGGCCACGGCGCCAGTAGGCACCTTTGTAGAAAAACTGCCAGATATCTTCGATCCGGTGAGCATCACGGCCGATCAACTGCGGGCAAACATGATCTTGTAAATAAGACGCTACCGGCAATTCGCGGCCGTTGAGCGTTGCATCGCCGATGCCTGTGAGTCCTTGATCGGTAGTGATTTTTACCGTGACAAAATTACGTCCTGGACAAGTTACGAATACTTCGGCCTTAACGATCTTCATTTTGAACTCCCTCACCACTGTTTTCTGGACTTGCTTTGCGAGCGTTTCGATGTCGGAAACATAGATCTGATATAACTACCATACAAGTATTTAGTTCAAAAAGTGCACGCGGAGATCACGTTTTTTGATGAGAAAGGAGGGCTCACGGAGGGACTGTGGTGATGCAAAGAGAGAGCGCTCCCCTAGAAGGAGAGCGCTGCGGAGTCAATAAATCGTATTAACTTATCCGATTAACGGGCAGTTTGGAGGAAGGCGAAGGTTTATTGCGTCGGGTTCAATTTCAATGCGGAACTGTTTGGCGCTTAGCGGCTCGCCGTCTAGATTGAGTGTCATGTCGTGAGGTGCACTGATCTCCAGCCAAGGTAGTGAGGCTTCGATGACATTTTTATTGCTTTCGCCCTTGAGTAAGCTTTCAAGAAGTGCCGGTAATAACTCGTCAGAAGTGAGTACGCGTAGTTCGAGTTTTCCATCGTTAATGCGTGCTTCTGGACACAGCGGTTGTCCACCTCCGGCCTGACGACCATTGCCGACAGCGACAATCAGTGCTTTTCCTTCCCAGTTGAAGTTAGGGCCGGATATTTGGCAGAAATCCGCTTTTAGCGTATCCATGCGTAAGATGCCGTGTAGGAAGTAGGAGGCTCCACCGAGCACTGATTTCAATTTTTCAGGGGTTTCAGTCGTGATTTTGGTACCAAATCCCCCCGTCGCCATGTTGATGAAGACGCGCTTTCCATTGACACGGGCGAAGTCGATGGGGACTGCTCGTCCCTGTAAAGCGAGCTGAAGTGCAGACTGCGGATTTTCTGGAATTAAGCAGGCAGTCGCAAAATCATTGGCAGTACCGAGTGGTAATACGGCTAATACAGGACGCGATGATTCACTATGCTGACTTAGCGCATCAGAGACCTCGTTAATAGTGCCATCGCCACCGCCAGCCACAAGGGTTTCAACGCCAAGCTCAACAGCTTCAGCCACATAGCGCTTCGCATCACCGTGCTCCCAAGTGACGCGAACATGTAGCGTATGACCTGCAGTACGCAGCCCATCAATTGCTTCGCGTACTTCCTCATTTCCAGCACCTTTACCATTCAAGATGATGAGCGCGGAGTGTTGTTGATGCATGAGTGATCTCCTGAAACGGGTAAAAATATTAATACTTACATTGTTATAACATAGATGGTTCTTATGGTTTACCGATAAAATTATTCATATTAATAAATAATAATGAAACCGCTCTCATTGGTAAATATAGAGGACTTTCTCAAGCTGAAAGGTTTCAGTCTGTAGAAATAAAGGCATTGGCTAAATAGATTATGCGTGTTTTTAATTAATTAATGGGAGGGTTAATCGTCTGGGAAATTATGAATCATCATGTTGATGATATATACTCCTATTCAGCTGTTTTTTTCTTATGGTTAATCATAATAATAAATCACTTAACGAAATTAACTAAATGCAAAACGAATTAAATCTGTTTTATTATTGATTTTTAACGATTTTATTTGATTTCTTTGAGTTGGTGGGAATTGTTTTTATAAAGGAGAGTTTAGGGGTGAGAGTATTTGTACAAAAAAGAAAACCAGCCCAAGGGAGATTGGGCTGGCAAGGAGGTGGTTCCTAGTATTGCTTTTTCGTTATATCTTTTTGCCACTCAATAATATCGATATGAGATAAGATTAAGTGTGATCTTAATCTTATATTCGAAATATTAATGACAAAAAATAGATAAAGAAGCGCAGCTTTTTAAGAATCAGCTACGCCTAGATGAGTATTATGAAGCAGAGTGCGGATTACGAGTATCCGTGCCTTGCAAATTACGCATTAGCAGCGCGAACTCCAAATCTAAATCCTCAGGTACAGGGATGTAAACGATATGCCCATTTCCTGGCGCGACATCGGTCGGCTCGCCTTTCTTGTTCTGCATGGCTTCCAATGTGAAGTGAATATTGCCTTTTGGCGTCATCATCTCAACACTGTCTCCGAGTGAGAACTTATTCTTCACCACGACTTCTGCATAACCATCACGGCGGACGCCGGTAAGCTCACCAACAAACTGCTGGCTATCAGAGACGGAGTAACCATAGTCATAATTTTGCTGATCTTCATGTACATGGCGACGTAAGAAACCTTCGGTATAGCCACGATGCGCCAGTGCTTCTAGTGTCGTCAGCAACGTTGGGTCGAAAGGTTTACCTGCAACAGCATCATCAATTGCACGGCGATAGACCTGAGCGGTACGTGCAACGTAATAGAAAGATTTAGTACGGCCTTCGATTTTCAGCGAATGAACACCCATCTGAGTCAAGCGTTCAACGTGTTGGATAGCCCGCAGATCTTTGGAGTTCATGATGTAAGTGCCGTGTTCGTCCTCAAACGCACTCATGTATTCACCAGGGCGCATTGCTTCTTCCAGCATAAACACTTTGTCCGTCGGCGCACCGATACCCAGCGTGGGTTCAACTGCCGGTACTTCGGTCACAGGGATTGGTTCGTGGACGTGTACGATATTGCCAACGGCGTCTTCTTTGCCTTCCTGTACTTTGTATTCCCAGCGGCAGGCGTTAGTACAGGTTCCCTGATTGGGATCGCGCTTATTGATATAGCCCGACAGCAGGCAGCGGCCAGAGTAGGCCATGCATAATGCGCCGTGCACGAAGATTTCCAGCTCCATATCAGGAACCTGCTGGCGGATCTCTTCAATTTCTTCCAGAGAAAGTTCGCGCGACAAGATCACGCGGGTTAGTCCCATTTGTTTCCAGAATTTCACCGTCGCCCAGTTAACCGCGTTGGCCTGCACGGAAAGGTGAATCGCCATCTCGGGGAAAGCTTCGCGCACCATCGAAATCAAGCCAGGGTCTGACATAATCAGCGCGTCAGGCCCCATCTCAATGACGGGCTTTAGGTCACGCAGGAAGGTTTTCAATTTGGCATTGTGTGGTGCAATATTCACCACCACATAGAACTTTTTCCCCAGAGCGTGAGCTTCATTGATGCCCTGAGCCAGATTCTCATGGTTGAATTCGTTGTTACGCACACGCAGGCTGTAACGAGGCTGACCGGCATAAACTGCATCTGCGCCATAGGCGAACGCATAACGCATGTTTTTCAGCGTACCGGCCGGAGAGAGTAATTCCGGAGTAAACATAGGTTTGTATTTCTCTTTAAAGGTCTGATCACAAGTCAGTCTGTACCCGCAGGTACAGTGAAGGCGGGCATTATAGAGGGTTCAGCGGTTCCGCACAAATGCTGTGGGTATCTGATGGTGTCAATGGCATATCTTACGTTTAAGACTTCAGGCGCAGATTTATAATCGCGCGTAGATAAAACCGCTGCCGCGTAAACATTGGCATTGCGATCCGACTAGCCACCCAGCCAGTCTCACTTGAGTGGGAAATATTTTAGTAAGACTGGTGGGTGGTGGTTTTATCCTTAACTGGTTACGTCAATAAATTAGCCGGATTATCAACGCAGAGTTGCCGGATAATGTGTGGGGCAACCCCTTTCTGGGCTAATAGTGCAAGGAATACGTTAGGTACAAATCCCCAGCCATTACCGCCATTCTTTGCCCACATCTGCTTTAAAAACACATCGTGGCTGAATACTAACTGATCTTGGTAGCCTAATTGAATGAGTCGATAAACAGCATTAACTGTGTCGTTTACCGTGGGTGCAATGCCTTCTTTAGGGAACGAAATATCCAGCCCAATCATATCGAACTCAAGCCAGACGCCACGGTCGAGTAGACGACGCTGATAATCTAGGTCTTCGCCTGAAGGGTCTGAATGTGCCAAGGAAACTTTGTTTGGTGAAACCCCCATTTCGGTAATGACGAGGTCGAGTACTTCATCTCCACGTCTCTCCCAGCCTGGCATATGTATATTCATGGCGATGTGAGGCTGATTACGTTGAGCTAATGACGCCGCCCGTAGGCTATTTTTTTCACCTAAAGTGAAATGAGGTGAAACGCCAATCTCACCAATCATGCCGGCTTTGATTCCTGTCTCCTCAATGCCGATACTTAATTCGTTTTCGAGAAAACGAGCTAACTTATCAATATCTTCACTGACGCGCCTCGATTCAAACTTCTCTAAATAAAGCCCAGTTGATGCAACGATATTCATACCTGTTATTTGCGCGACAGTGCGCAAATTTTCAGCATTACGTCCTATGGCTTTTGAACCTGTTGCATCAACAATTGTTCTCCCGCCTAAACTCTGAAAATTGTTAATTTCGAAAATGACATCATCGATGTCTTTCTGCACCATATTATCTGTACAGCAATAGGGATCAAACTTCAGCCCCCATTGCATATTGGGTGCAACCTTTTGCTGTGCCAAAAGTGGAGAGAAAGGATAGAAGGGCTCATCCACGACGGAGGATAGATCGTTGAATAAATGCTCATGGGGTAATGTCAGTCCCATATCCTCTTTTCTGACTAATCCAGTAACAGTTTGAAGATAGCCTTTCATTTACTTTCCCTCCGAACAATTAATAAGCGTTTTTTTGCGTTCAGGGAGAGTGGTAATAATGGCACCTATGAGTGCAAATACAGTCCCAAGTAACGTCACAAAATAGATATGGTTGCCCAGAGGGATATCGATAATTAATGATCCTAAAAGCTGTCCTGCCGTTGAGGCAACGCCAAGCATCAGTAAACCGAGTCCTCGAACCAGTAATGCCATTAATGCAATGGAAAGAAGTCCTAAAGGCCCACCTAAGTACATGTACCAATCATGTGGTAAGAAGAAAGAAACATGCCCAGCCCAGATGCGTATAAGCAATGCAACGGTTAAAACAGTAAACCCAACGATAAAGTTCCACGTAATAGAGACCAGCATGGAGCCCGTTGCTTCTGAAACTTTTAAGTTACCAGCAGGTTGCCAACCGGCTAATAATCCTGCGAGAAACGGTAAAACAGCCAATGCTAAGAAAGAGGGAGTATGCCATTGAGGTGATACTACTAATACGGTAGCAATTGCGGCAAATACCGCACCCAAAATACGTGCGGGGGAGAAATATTTTTTCTCATCGACGCCAATGCCAAATCTATCGCATAATAATCCAGATATTAGCAATGCACATATCAACGCAGTTTGGAATGTAGCAACGCCTAAGGCGCTGGCAGATGCGCCTTCAGAAAATACCACCATGGCTCCGCACAACCCAGCAAACCAATTCCATAATGGTATTGTTCTATTTTTTATTAGGGTAGGGATACTCAGAAATTGTTTTCGCGTACTGCTACGGGATAGAATAACAACAAACATCAATATTAGGCCGCTGCCAAATGAAATAACTGCGCTGGCATTGCCATCTTGTAAAAATTCACCGAGCTTACCATTGACTGCGGATTGCATTGGAGAAAGCATTCCCGCCAGTATTGTTGCGGCCATCAGTAGTGGTGTCGTTAATTTTTTTATTGAACTCATTTGATTTCATCCTAATAATATTTATGTTGTGATGATTTGAATCAATAGTGAGCAACGGTGAGATTTTATCACACCGTTGTGAGTTATATTTTTATCGAGATATGTTAGTTAAGATTCTTACCCACAGTTCATCATAGTATTCCCAAGCCATAAACTGTTTGCTTCCCCAATGAGGAGAGCAATCACTGGTGAAACACGCCGTTTTCCCTTTTGAGTATTGACCAAAAACTAAGAGCGGATCTCCGCCGATTGTTGCAACAACATCCGTATTTTCTTTTTCAACTGTTTTGTTATAACCAAGGAAAATAGGCCAGTTATTTATATCTTTTACAACGGCATGTTCAGGATTTTTTATGTTTGGGGTAATTCCCTCTGGTGTTTCGACTCTATCATCATAATCCAACATTTGGATTGGAAGGACCTCACTTAAAATAGTGTTTTTATAATTGGCTTTGCCCTCAATTCCCATGAAGGATAAATATCCACCTATCATAAGAAGTCCGCCGCCTTGAGCAACATATTCTTTAATGAGTGATAATGCATTAGGGATTATTTTAAGAGTGTAGAAAGTTTCATTTTGCAACAAAAATGTATTGCTGCCGATATCACTAATAACTATCGCGTCATACTTATTCAGCTCTTCAAGTGTTTTCGGAAATTGAGTCTGCACAACATGAGCTGGAATATAATCAATAGTAATATTTCTTTTTCTTAAGCAATCTAAAAGAAAAGTAGCTCCTTCTTCATATTTACTAGAAGTAAAGCTATCGTAACCTTTGGAGTGAATCATATGAATATGCCAAGATTCACCAATAAACATGATTTTCATTTGAGTGCCTCAACAGTAATGATTATTTAAATATAAGATTGGGCATATCGACTTTGTCGAATTCTGGCCATAACTTTTGTATGCTCTGGCATGTCGGAAGCATTCTCTGTTTCTACAGCCAGTGAAGCGAATGCCGAAGCATACTGTAAGGCATATTTCAATGATTCTCCTCGCGCTAGCGATGCTGATAATGCACCATTGAATGCATCACCAGCGCCCGCTGTATTTTTGACAATAGATAAATAAGCGGGCGAGTGGATGCATTCTTTTCCGTCATAGGCAATTGCGCCATTTTTTCCCAGTGTTATAACCACTTTCTGAACACCAAGTTGGTGGATCAATATAGCGGCTTCTTTGGCCGATTTAATATCGGTAATTGTCACGCCTGAAATCAAACTTGCCTCGGTTTCATTAGGCGTTAATAAATAAATATCCTTCATGATGGATAAAGAAACTTCGTTATAAGGTGCAGGGTTCAGTATTATTGGAATATTATGGCTAGTGCCGATGTTAATGATTTCCCTTAGTGCTTCAATGTTGGTTTCAAGTTGAATAAGGATGACTGAAGCGTTTATTATTTTATCCGTTTGTAGGCGAACCTCATCCTTTGTGATATCCATGTTAGCGCCGGGGAAAATGGATATCATATTGTCACCAGTGTCTTCTGAGACAAAAATTGACGCAGTTCCTGTTTGATTGCTATCAGTCCTATAAATACAGGATGATGTTATTCTTGATGATGATATATAATTTAGAGCAAAATCACTGAACTGGTCATGGCCTATTTTAGTTATGAAATGAACCTGCGAATTTGAAAAACTTGCCGCTAATGCTTGGTTGGCTCCTTTTCCTCCAGGAGAAAAAATAAATTTATTGGTTAGCAGCGATTCACCAGCGACAGGAAGTCGTGGGAGATAGCTAATCATATCCACATTAAAAGAACCCAAAACACATATTTTGCTAGTCGTCATATATTCATCCGAAGTTTTCTTAGAGCTATCTACACACTCTAAATATTGAATCATTTCTTTTATGGCGAGTTTTTCTAGTGATGAGAACTCTAGAAAAGCACCACCGTGACATCGAGTTAGTATTCCTTTTTTAGCAAGAAAATTAAGATCGGCGCGGATGGTTTCTTTCGTAACAGAGAGTTGGTCCGCTAGCTGCGTGACCTTTACAAATCCATCATTGTTTAAAATGCTTATGATCTTTTTTTGTCGTTCTTCTTTTAAAATCATCGCTGTCACCTCATGAGAAAAATCTACGTGATTTAATACCCGGTTAGTGTGATGGTTATCATAGTGATTCGGTGAAAAACAAAAAAAAGCAAAAGGATTTTAAACAAAATCGTTTTTAAAAATCGATTTTAAATTTTAAATGTGAGATTTATGGTGGGGGTGCTATTTGTAGATGGGTATATTGATAAATAATTCTCATGCATTGCGATTAGAGTAGTCTCCCCTTAATTTTAGGCTGCAAAGATACATTCTTTAAAACGGGTTTATAGATAGTCATAAATACTGAATAAACCTCATAAAGACAAGGTCTTTACATGCAATGGATAAGATGAATTATTACAATGAGTTTTTAGTTAGAGTCTCACGAGAAGAATAATCAGTTGCAAAGAATATGGTTATAGGACGATAGAAAAAAACATTTTTGTTTTTAACGTTGGCTACGTAAGTCTGATTTTGAGGAAAAACTCTCAATGGGGAGGAAGTTTTGGTAGCCCCGCCGTTACAGGGATGCTCTGGCGGGGTTGGGGAGCTATAGGTGAGTAGACCTTTACACTGGTTACAAAAGATTAATTCGCGTTAGCCGCCATGCTTCAACCGTGCGTCAAATCCCTAATGTCTGTTGTCGCACCGTTTTTCACTACCGACTGAATCCCTTTCTTGGCGGCGCTTTCAGAGCTATACATTTCGCTAGTGCCAATCACCTGATGGTTTTTCGCTTTGAGAACAAAATAGGGTTGATCGCTGCTGCTATTTTTTATCTCAAACTGTGCTTCGTCGGGTGAATTAGCCTGCACTGAGGCGATGCCGTTATCGGCGGATGCCTTGCTGGCATACATCTCGCTGGAGAGAATAATCTCACCATTGCTTGCTTTCAGATTAAAGTGGAACTGTCCGTTCTTCGCTTTTTTAATTTCGTAATAGCCGATTGCCATGGGTATCTCCTTAAATCTACATAGCCGTATTCAATTAACTGCGCTAATGAGCGTGGATACTTTTCATGCTAAATAAATCAAGGTAAGTATAGACAATGGCTGAATATTTGCAGGAGAGGGCGAGGTCGATAAACGTCGTGCTCCCGCGATGACGCGGGAGCCAGAGTTAATTTTTACAGCACTTTACACGGTGTGCCTTCCCAACGATAACCGATGCCATAGACCGAACGAATAAACGGCTCGCCGTTTTCAAGCTGTTCGAGTTTACGGCGCAGATTTTTAATATGACTGTCTACGGTGCGATCGGTCACCACTCGATAGTCGTCATAAAGATGGTTCAGCAACTGTTCGCGAGACAGTACCGTACCGGGTTGAGTCGCTAGCGTTTTTAATAGCCTGAATTCGGCGGGCGTTAAGTCCAGTAATTGATCTTGGAAGCTGGCTTGATAGCGATTTTCATCGATGATTAACATCGGTTCTGCATTGGCTTCGGTTCTGCGTACACAGCGCCGCAGGATAGTTTTCACGCGTGCGACGACCTCTCTCGGGCTATATGGCTTACAGATGTAATCATCCGCGCCAATTTCTAATCCCAATAGGCGGTCTATTTCTTCAATTTTAGCGGTCACCATGACGATAGGGACGTCGGAGAAACGGCGGATTTCACGGCATAACGTGAGCCCATCGGTACCCGGCAGCATCAAATCCAGCAGAATCAAATCCGGCGGTGTTTGATGCACATACGGCAGCACCGCGTTGCCATCAGCCAAGAGATGGGGCTGGTAGCCGCCAGCGGTGAGATAATCGATGAGGAGCTGACCCAGCTTGGGTTCGTCTTCAACGATCAATACATGTTGCCCTGATGGGTCGATGGCCATACTTCCAGTGATACTGTTCATATCAATTACCTTTTATAGTTTTCCGTATCAAGCGGCAATTGCAGGCTGATGGTTAAGCCTCCCAGTGGAGAATGCTCTGCGACCATTACGCCGCTATGTGCTTCAACAATATTTTGGCAAATCGATAAGCCGAGGCCTGAGCCGCCGCTGGCGCGGTTCCGCGAGCCTTCCGCGCGGTAAAAACGTTCGAATATCTTTTCAAGTTGCTCGTCGGTCACGCCGGGGGCGCTATCTTGCCAGTAGAGTTGAAGAGAGGTATCGCTGATTTGTCCTTTAACCTGCAATTGCCCATTGCCGTCAGTGTAGCGCAGGCTATTTTCGAACAGATTATTGAAGAGTTGCAATAAACGGTCGGGATCACCAAATACGCAGGCTTTCTCCGGTAAATCGAGCGAGAGCGTGATATTTTTTAAATTAAAGCGATCATGAAATGCACTGGCAGCCAACTGAACCAGATGAATCACATCAATGTGCTGTTTGCGATAGGCCAAGGCACCGGCGTCGGACATAGAGAGCTGATGCAGGTCATTGACCAATTTGGTTAACGTTTCTACTTCGGCTTGCAACGACGCGAGCGAATCCTGCGTCATCTGGCGCACGCCATCCTGCATCGCCTCCAATTCTCCACGCAGCACCGCCAGCGGTGTGCGTAGTTCGTGTGAAACATCAGCCATTAATGCTCGGCGCATATGCTCGTTTTTTTCAAGCGTAATCGCGAGCTGGTTAAAATCCTGTGCCAGTTTACCTAATTCGTCGCGTGACTCCACTTCAACGCGCGTCGAGAAATTTCCTGCTGCCAATTTGTGCATGGCGTTGACCAACCGCTTCACTGGAGCCAGCATGCTGCGGGACAGCGCCCATGTCACCGCCGCCGCGAGCAATGTTGCTAGCGCAACAATGAGCCAACTGGTGCGTCTTTGCTGAAGGTCAAAATTAATATCGGTATTACGCGTTAAACGTTCTGGTGGCGTCGTGAGGACCCAGCCGACGGTCTGGCCCTGATACATCACGGGTTGGCGTGTGCCTTCACTTGGAATGTCGCCCGGCGGCCCCACCATTTTACGGTTGCGGCTATCAATTACCCAAAACGGTGTGCGCCAGCCGTGTGGGGGGAGCGTATCGTTACCTTCGTTGCTTTGTTCAATGTTATGCATAATCTGGAAAATCACGCGGTCATTATGGCGCAAAAAACGCCAGTTTCCGGCCTGCGCGTAGCGTTCTTCCAGTTCGGCGGCGAGCAGGCGAACACGTTGCTCATTGCCGTGTTTAATGTAGTCAATAAAGCCGCGCTCGAAACTGACCCGAACGCCCCAGTGCATGGTGATCAGCACTAGAATGCAGGTGGAGAAGATGGCAAGAAACAGTTTGCCAGTAATGCCAAGTTTCATGAGTTCTCCTTGCGGCGACGCGCGGTACGTTCAAGGGTGTTGTTTTCTAAGGTGTCGTCCGGTACACGTAAAAACACCAGCGCGGGAAGGGCGATAATCAGCGCGATACAGCCATAAGTGAGCAAAAATGCCTGATGGATCGCCGCGCTGTCAGCGGTGATTTGATGATGAGAGAACAAGCCCAACAGCAGACCTGCAATGCTTACACCAAGGCTCATTGAGAGTTGCATGATCATCGATAACAGACTGTTGCCGCTGCTGGCGAGTTCATCAGGTAAATCTTTGAGGGTCAGCGTATTCATGGATGAAAAGCGCATGGCATTGATCATGCCTTGGAAAAATAGCACCACGGGGATCACCCATAGACTGATATACATCGCGCTGAACGGCAGAGCCAAACTGACGGCCGCTAACGCCAGCGTGGCGCAGACCAATACGCGCCGGTAGCCGAACTGATTCACCACTCGCACCACGATACGCTTCATGCCCATACTGCCGATGATCATTGGGATCATCATTAGCCCGGCGTGGAACGGCGAGAACCCCATGCCGATTTGCAGAAATATCGGCGTCATGAAGGGCAACATTCCGCTGCCGATGCGTCCTAGAAAGCTGCCGCTGAGCCCCAGTGAAAAGGTCGGTGTTTTCATCAGATCTAGGCTAAACAGCGGGGCGTCGCTGCGTTTGGCGTGCCAATAATAACTGGCTAATGCGATTCCGCCAGAAAGTACCAAACCATAAATCATATTGGTATCTAGCCCGAGCCCTTTGTGGCCGTCGAGTGCCAACGTGAGCGTTGCCATACCCATCGCCAGCATGACAAAACCTCGAATGTCAAAGCGACGAGTTTGCATGCTGTAGTTAGGCATTAGCCACAGGGTGGCGATTGCACCCACAATTCCCACCGGTAAGTTAATCAGAAAGATCCAGTGCCAACTGGCGTATTGCACCAGAAAACCACCCAACGCCGGGCCGACCAGTGGACCGATTTGGCCGGGGAGGGTGACAAACGTCATCGCTGCCATATATTGGCTGCGTGGCACAATTTTCATGACGGTCAAACGCCCCACCGGAACCATCATGGCTCCGCCGACGCCTTGTAATACACGAGCCATCAGCAATTGGTTGAGGGTTTCAGCCTGCGCACAAAACAGCGAACCGAGCGTAAACAGGACGATAGCGCTGAAAAAAACGCGCTTTACGCCCACCCGATCGGCAAGCCAGCCGCTGGCCGGTAGCATTACCGCCACGGTCAATACATAGGCGACCACCACCGACTGCATGCGCAGCGGACTTTCGCCGAGACTGGCTGCCATTGCGGGCAGCGCGGTGTTAACGATGGTGGTATCCAACGTTTGCATGAAGAAGCCAAAGGCGACAATCCATAGCTGCCAGCGAACCGAGGCGGATTGTTCAGGCATGGATAAAACTCCGATTGTTTAAACAATAATTTAGGCAAGGGGCATGCCTCCGCCGTTTTCCGCTCAGCTGTCCGGTAATGTGCCGCTGTATGAGATCTATCTCGGCAGCGGTTTCAGCGTTTTTACTTTACTAAAACGGCTGCGCAGTCGGTCAAAATAGAGATAGACCACCGGCGTCGTGTAGAGCGTTAATAGCTGGCTCATGATCAGACCACCAGCAATGGTTATCCCCAGCGGCTGACGCAGTTCTGCGCCATCGCCGCTGCTAAATGCTAACGGCAGAGCGCCAAACAGCGCCGCCAACGTGGTCATCATTATTGGGCGGAAACGCAGTAAGCTGGCTTGGAATATCGCGTCACGTGCGCTCATACCGCCGTTGCGTTCGGCCTCAAGGGCAAAATCGACCATCATGATAGCGTTCTTTTTCACTATACCTATCAACAGCATAATGCCAATCAGGGCAATCAGGCTAAAGGGCGCGCCAAACATTTCCAATGCTAATAGTGCCCCGATGCCCGCTGAAGGCAGCGTCGACAGAATGGTCAGCGGGTGCACATAGCTTTCATACAATATGCCTAGCACGATATACACCGTTGCGATGGCGGCCAGAATCAAAACGATCTGCGAATTTTGCGTATCCTGAAAGACCTGAGCAGTACCGGCGAAAGTGCCGCGTACCGTATTCGGCACACCTAATGCCGTCATGGTGCGCTCGATGGCGGCAGAGGCATCTGACAGCGCTTTGCCTTCAGGCAGGTTGAAGGAGATGGTTGACGCCGCGGTTAAGCCTTGATGGTTGACCGACAGTGGGGCATTGGCTGGTTGCCACTTGGCAAAATAGGATAGTGGGATGGCCTTGCCATCGCTGTTAATCACAAACATTTTGTCCAGCGAACTTTCATCCTGCGTATACTCCGGCGCGACCTCCATCACCACGTGATATTGATTGAGTGGTTGATAAATAGTCGAAATCTGCCGTTGGCCGAAGGCGTTATTCAGCAAGTCGTTAGCGTCGGCAACGTTGATACCCAACCGCGCCATGTTTTCACGATCGTAGATCAGCGCCAGCTCTGAGCCTTTGTCCTGCTGATCAGAGCTGACATCAGCGAGTTCGGGCAGCTTGGCGAATGCGGCACGGATCTTAGGTTCCCACTTGCGTAGCTCGCTGAGATCGTCGGAAAGCAGCGTGTATTGATAGCTCGCATTTCCCTGACGGCCACCAACGCGAATATCTTGCTCTGCCATTAAAAACAGATTGGCACCGGGTTCTTTGGCTAGTTTTCCTCGTAGGCGAGCGATAACCTGTTGGGCGCTGTCTTTACGTTCGCTCAATGGTTTCAATGAGATAAACATCATGCCGCTGTTAGTGCTTGAACCACCGGTAAAGCCGGTCACGTTATCCACGTCTGGATCGTTACGCACGATTTTCATGAAGTCTTGCAGCTTACCGCGCATTGCCTGAAATGAAATGCTTTGGTCAGCTTGAATAAAGCCCATCAAACGACCAACGTCCTGTTCTGGGAAGAACGTTTTGGGGATGGAAATATACAGCCAGACGTTTAACCCAATCGTCGCTATCAGGATCAGTAGCACCCAGCGCGCGTGATCCAGCACCCAGCTTAAACTTTTGCCATAGCCTTGCTGGAGTTTTAGCAGCAGCTTGCCGAAGCCACGAATACGTTCCTGATGGCGCGAAGGGCGCTGCTTAAGCAGATAGGCACACATCATGGGGGTTAATGTCAGGGATACCACCAGTGAGATGCCGATCGCCACGGAGAGCGTAACCGAAAACTCACGGAATAGACGCCCTGGCAATCCGCTCATTAACAGCAATGGAATGAAGACTGCGACCAACGACAGACTCATCGACAGCACGGTGAAGCCCACTTCTCGTGCGCCGATGAGCGCAGCTTTTTTCGGTTTCATTCCTGCCTCAACGTGGCGAGAAATGTTTTCCAGCACGACGATGGCATCATCCACGACAAAACCGGTCGCAATGGTGAGCGCCATCAGCGATAGGTTATTCAGGCTAAAATCGCACAGATACATAGCGGCAAAGGTGCCGATCAATGAAACCGGTACGGCAACGGCAGGGATCAGCGTGGCGCGGCCCGAACGCAGGAACAAGAACACCACCATGATCACCAATCCCACGGCGATCGCCAGCGAACTTTCTACTTCGTCAAGCGAGGCGCGGATCGTAGGTGAACGATCTTGAGCCACCTGCAGATCGATGGACGCAGGGATCAGAGCACGAAACTCGGGGATCTGTTCGCGTATGCGATCGACGGTTTCAATAATGTTGGCATCAGCGCTGCGACGGATCATGATCAGAATGGCGGGTTTAGCATTGGTCATACCGGCATTACGCACGTTTTCGACCGAATCCTTCACGTTAGCCACGTCGCTTAGACGTACCGCGGAGCCGTTGTTGTAATGAATAATTAACGGCTGGTAATCCTGCGCGGTTTTAATCTCATCGTTAGCTTGTACCTGCCAGCGTTTATCGTTCTTTTCGATCGCCCCCTGTGGACGGCGAACGTTGGCGTTGGCAATCGACGTTCGCACGCTATCGAGCGAAACGCCCTGATTAAATAAGGCTTCAGGATTGAGCTCGATCCGCACAGCAGGCAGTGAACTCCCCCCAACGGAAACGTCGCCAACGCCGTCAACCTGCGCGATTTTTTGCGCCAGCTGAGTCGAGGCAATATCGTAAAGCTTTGCCTGATCGTAGGTGTCTGACGTAAGCGTCATGATCATAATCGGCGCGTCAGACGGATTCGCCTTACGATAGCTAGGGCGGCTTGGCATTCCCGATGGCAGTAAGCTTTGCGCCGCGTTAATGGCTGCCTGTACATCACGAGCGGCACCGTTGATATCGCGATTAAAATCAAACTGGATAATGATGCGAGTGCTCCCCAGCGAGCTGGAGGACGTCATCTCGCTGATACCGGCAATACGGCCAAGTGAGCGTTCCAACGGCGTGGCAACCGACGACGCCATGGTTTCTGGCGATGCGCCCGGCAAAGAGGCGCTTACCATAATGACCGGATAATCCACCTGCGGTAGCGGAGCAATAGGTAATAGCTTGAAGCCTAAAATCCCGCATAGGGTGATCGCCAGCGTCAGCAGCGTGGTGGCGACCGGCCGATTGATGAATAAGGCGAAGAAACCTTTAGACGGCGAGAATCTCACTGGGTGCTCTCCTGTGGATCTTTCGCGGGATGCGTATTTCTTGAAACCTTATCAAAGAGCAGGTAGATCACCGGCGTGGTAAACAGCGTTAGAACCTGGCTCATCACTAGGCCGCCGACCATACAAATCCCCAGCGGCTGGCGCAGTTCTGCCCCCACGCCGGTGCTTAACATCAGCGGCAATGCGCCGAGCAAGGCCGCGAGCGTCGTCATCAGAATAGGGCGGAAGCGCAGTAGGCAGGCCTGATAAATTGCATCATAAGGTGCCATCCCCTGTTCACGCTCGGCGGCAAGCGCGAAGTCGATCATCATGATGGCATTTTTCTTCACGATACCAATCAGCAAAATGATGCCGATAATGGCAATGACATCCAGCTCACTGCCGGCCATAATCAGCGCGAGCAGCGCCCCCACACCGGCGGTAGGCAGCGTCGAGAGGATGGTGACAGGATGGATAAAGCTTTCATACAGCACACCCAGCACGATGTACATTGCCACAATTGCCGCCACAATCAGCCACAACGTGTTACCCAAGGCAGATTCAAACGCCAGCGTGGCGCCTTGGAAATGAGTGGTGATATCTACCGGCATATTGAGCTGTTGCTCAGTGCTAGTGATGGTTTTCATCGCTTGCTCTAGCGAGTAGCCATCGGCAACGTTAAACGACACCGTCGTTGATGGGAACTGATCGACATGGTTAATCGACAGCGGCCCGAAGCGCTCTTCAATAGTCGCGATGGTGTTCAGCGGAACGTTTTTACCGTCTGCACTGGTCAAATACAGATCGTTAAAGGCGGTTAAGCCGTCGGTATGATCCTGATTATGTTCTAGAACTACGCGATATTGGTTGGCCTGAGTATAAATGGTCGAAATCAGGCGTTGACCGAAAGCGTTGTACAGCGCGTTATCAACGTCAGCCATAGTAACGCCTAAGCGGCTTGCCGTATCACGGTTGACGTTGACAAAAGCGACCAGACCTTGATCTTGCCAGTCACTGCTCACGTCTTTGAGCATGGGAGATTCTTGCAGTGCACCGATCAGCTTTGGCACCCATGCGCTGAGCTGATCCAACGACATGGCCTGCAGCGTGAATTGATACTGGGTACGGCTCACCTGCGTATCGATAGTGAGATCCTGCACCGGTTGGAGGTACAGCTTAATCCCCGGAATTTTGTCGGCCAGGGTTTGCAGGCGCGGGATGATCTGTTGTACGCGATCTTTACGTTCATCTAACGGCTTGAGATTGATCTGCAAACGTCCGCTATTTAGCGTTGCGTTGGTCCCATCCACGCCGATAAAGGAGCTTAGACTCGCAACGTCAGGATCTTTCAAAATCTCAGCCGCCAGTTTTTGCTGGCGCTGCGCCATTTCGCTAAAGGAAACGGACTGCGGAGCCTGCACCGTCCCTTGAATCAGGCCGTTATCCTGAATTGGGAAAAATCCTTTAGGGATAAAAATGTACAGTAAAACGGTCAACACCAATGTGCTGAGTGCAACGCCTAGCGTCAGCATTGGATGATTCAATACGACCTTCAGCCATTCGCCGTATTTGGCAATTACGCGCTCAAAGAAACGCTCGCTGGCGCGGGAGAAACGGTTCTGCTTACGCAACGATTCGTGGCTGAGCATGCGGGCGCACATCATTGGCGTTAGCGTTAGAGAAACCACCGCTGAAATGAGGATTGCCACCGCTAGCGTGACCGCAAACTCACGGAATAGACGGCCAATAATATCACCCATAAACAGCAGCGGGATGAGTACGGCGATCAGTGAGAAGGTTAACGAGATGATGGTAAAACCGATTTCCCCTGCGCCTTTCAATGCGGCGTCGAGCGGCTTTTCCCCTTTTTCGATATAGCGAGAGATGTTTTCGATCACCACAATCGCATCATCCACCACGAATCCCGTGGCAATGGTCAGCGCCATCAGCGTGAGGTTGTTGATCGAAAAATTAAGAAAGTACATGACAGCGAATGTGCCCACCAACGATAGCGGTACGGCGACGCTGGGAATAATCGTGGCCGGAACGTTGCGCAGGAACAGGTAAATCACCATGACCACCAGCGCGATGGCGAGCAGTAACTCAGTTTGCACATCGCTCACGGAGGCGCGAATGGTTTCGGTGCGATCGGTTAACACCGTGAGCTTAACTGATTTCGGTAAACTTTCCGTCAGCTGTGGCAGTAACGCCTGAATGCTGTCAGCGGTGGTGATGACGTTAGCGCCTGGCTGGCGTTGAACGTTCAAAATAATGGCGGGTTTTTTGTCTGCCCAAGCTGCCAGTTTGGTATTTTCTGCCGCTTGCTCAATGGTTGCCACGTCGCTTAAACGCACCGGCGCACCGTTGGAGTAAGCCACTATCAGATCGCGGTAGTCTTCCGCCGACTTCATTTGGTCATTGGCGGATAGCGTAACCGAGCGCGTCGGGCCGTCGAAACTCCCTTTGGCGGAGTTAACGTTGGCGTTGGCAATGGCAGTACGAATGGTTTCACTGTCTAAACCGTAAGCCGCGACCGCCGGTGCATTTAAACGTACTCGAACGGCGGGGCGCTGCCCGCCGG
The DNA here is from genome assembly GCF_001816025.1 of Hafnia sp. HMSC23F03. NCBI lineage: Bacteria > Pseudomonadati > Pseudomonadota > Gammaproteobacteria > Enterobacterales > Hafniaceae > Hafnia > Hafnia sp. HMSC23F03. The sequence continues at coordinate 72,472 of NZ_KV824246.1, read as the reverse complement.
AAATAGTCACGAGGCCAACGCCGCTGACCTGCGAAATTTTCTGCGAAATGCGCGTTTCCACCATGTCTTCCACCTGCGTCATGGCGACGGCGTCGGAGGTGACGGCGATAGTCATGATCGGAGGATCGGCAGGGTTAACCTTGCTGTAAATCGGCGGATAGGGCAGATCGTTAGGAAGAAGGTTGGTCGCCGCGTTAATGGCCGCCTGAACTTCCTGCTCAGCGACATCAAGCGACAGGCTGAGTTGGAACTGTAAGGTGATCACCGATGCGCCGCCTGAGCTTTGCGAGGCCATCTGTTTCAGCCCCGACATTTGCCCAAACTGACGTTCTAACGGTGCGGTAATGGCAGACGTGGTTACGTCAGGGCTGGCACCCGGATAGAGCGTTACAACTTGAATGGTCGGATAGTCTACTTCTGGCAAGGCAGAAACCGAAAGTGAGCGATAACCCACAATACCGGCTAGCAGAATGGCCACCATCAGCAGCGTGGTAGCAACTGGGCGGAGAATAAACAGGCGAGAAGGCCCGCCGGTGGAGGGGATCTCGTTTTTAGGCTCTTCAGAACCGACAGGCATGTGTTGCATTATGACTTGTCCTGTTTACCAGTGGTCTGCTTAGCTGGAATATCTTTATCTTTACCGCTGGTGGCCTGAGTCTGAGCCGCATTTTCTGTGTGCGGCGCAATGACCTCAACGGTTGCACCTTCCGTAAGCTGATCGATACCGTCAGTAACCACTCGCTCACCGGCAGAAAGCCCACCGGTAATCACCACTTCTGATGCGTCACGGGTGCCTACGGATACGGCGTGCTTGCTGACCTGATTTTTATCGTTTAGCACCCACACAAAGCTACCTTCATTCCCCATCTGTACCGCTGCGGCAGGAGCCACCACGGCGTCACTTTGAGTCGATACTTTCAAACGAACGTTAACAAACTGATTAGGGAATAGCGTGTCGTCTTGGTTATCAAAACGGGCTTTAATTTTGATGGTGCCGGTGCTGGTGTCGATCTGGTTATCCATGCTCAGCAAGGTGCCGGTAGTGAGTAAGTGCTGATTGGTGCGGTCCCATGCTTCCACTTCTAACTTACCGTTTTCTTTTTGTGCCTGCTGAATGCTGGCGATATTGCTTTCAGGCAGAGTGAAAACCACATCAATAGGATGTGTCTGGGTAAGCACCACTAAGCCGGTGGTATCACCGCTGGTGATATAGTTACCTTCATCGACCAGCTTCAAACCGACACGTCCATCAATCGGTGCGGTGATGCGGCTATAGGTCAGCTGTAGTTTGGCGCTGTCAACGGCGCCCTGATCGGCCACAATGCTGCCCTGAGTCTGGGTCACTAACGATGCCTGAGTATCCAACTCTTGCTGAGAAACCATATTGGTTTTGCTCAGCTTTTGATAACGCGCTAGATCGCGTCGAGCGTTAGCTAAAATAGCTTGGTCTTTGGCCAACTGGCCCTGTGCTTGAGCTAACTGCACCTGAAACGGACGCGGATCGATTTCCGCCAATAAATCTCCCGCTTTCACCTGTTGGCCTTCGGTGAAGTGGATTTTCATCAGTTGCCCATCAACGCGACTACGGACGGTGACGGTATTTGCAGCGGTTACCGTGCCTAAACCTGTTAAGTAGTTAGGCACATTGGACGTGCGCGTTTCCGAGGCTTGCACCGGGGCTAGCATTCCACTGCCGCCACGGCGTCCACCTGCTTTTCCACCTGTTCTGCCTTTCTGTGCCTGTTCTGCGCCCGCGACAGGTTTGTCAGCGTTGCCGCTGCTGGTGTAATGCCAAACAATCACACCAGCCACAACGAGAATGGCTATCGCCCACCAAAGGCGTTTACGGGAGGTCGGTTTATTGAAAGCACTCATTGCAGACAGAATTCTCCAGAGAAATATCCGCGCTTATGCGCAAATATAAATATTGGGCGTAGTGGCCCAATCACCAACAAAAATTAGTTACTCATCACAGTTTACTATTCTAGGCCTTAGGCTCGATCTAAAAATGAAGGAAATGTGGAAGATAGGTCAGCGAGAGTAAGACCTTTCTGTAATTAGACTGATTTGTCACCCTGTCATACTTCAAGTTGTCTTTTTGTTGGCTACGTTTACTTACCCGAATCACTGACGAGAGTAAGCTCATCGAGGGGAGCTCACTTGCCGGCCCATACCATTCGAATTATTTAAGGTATTTCGCCACAGTGAATAATTAGTGTTAATAGTATTCGTTATCAACGTCGTTTTCACAAACCTTAAGACAGGAGACTGCAATGAAACTACGCGAACTGGGCCGCTCTGGCATTCGAGTGCCTACCCTGACATTTGGTGGCAACGTGTTTGGTTGGACGGTCGATCAGGCCACGTCCTTTAGCCTACTCGACGCTTTGTTGGAGCATCAGTTGAACTTCATTGATACCGCTGATGTTTACTCATCATGGGTGCCGGGAAATAGGGGCGGCGAATCTGAAACGATTATTGGCAACTGGCTACAGAAAAGTGGCAAACGCGATCACATTATTCTTGCCACGAAAGTAGGCAAACCGATGGGGGAACAGCGCAAAGGGCTATCGGCGCGTTATATTCGCGAAGCCGTAGAAGCTTCTTTACGCCGTCTGAAAACGGACTATATCGACCTCTATCAGTCACATGATGACGATCGCGATACGCCGTTAGCGGAAACCATGAATGCTTTCGATGCGTTAATCAAAGAAGGTAAGGTACGCGCTATTGGTGCCTCCAACTACAGTGCAGAGCGCTTGGCGAAAGCGTTGGAAGTGAGCGCTGAACTGGGGTTAGCCCGCTATGAGACGATTCAGCCGGAATATAATCTGTATGACCGTCAGAACTTTGAGCTCGAACTGGCTCCCCTCGTGCAAAAAGAGCATTTGGGCGTCATTAACTATTATGCACTGGCGAGCGGCTTCCTATCAGGTAAATACCGCAGCGCCGAGGATGCGCATAAGAGTGCGCGTGGCGATGGCATTGTGGCGAAATATCTCAACCATCGGGGATTAGGTATTCTCGATGCGCTAGAGCAGGTGGCTCATGAGGTTGATGCTTCACCGGTTGCCGTTGCACTGGCATGGCAGATTGCTCAGCCGGGGATAACGGCGCCGATTGCAAGCGCGACGTCATTAAAGCAGCTAGAGGAATTAGCGTTGGCGGCGCGTTTAACGCTGAGCCAGTCGCAAATTGCGCTAATTACCGACGCCAGCGCCTACTAAACGTTCAGTAAGTGAGCGCTTGAGGCGATAACTTTCGCTGGCCTCTCACAGTGTGAACTAAGTCAGTGACAGCACCGGTTTTTTCATCCAATATGCAGTAACCCCTTCTCAATACAGGTGCCATAGTATGTTGAATGTAAATGAGTATTTTGCTGGTAAAGTAAAGTCGATTGGTTTTGACAGTGGCAGCATTGGGCGTCAAAGCATTGGCGTAATGGACGCAGGGGAATACACCTTCTCAACCGATAAACCGGAAGAGATGACGGTCATTACAGGTGCTCTGCGTGTGTTGATTCCGGGTGCGCCTGATTGGCAGGTGTTCTCATCAGGAGAAACCTTCTTTGTGCCGGGTCATAGTGAGTTTAACTTGCAGGTGGCAGAGCCAACGTCGTATCTGTGTAAGTATTTGAGCTAGCAGCTCTAAATAACACGTATTGCTCTTGAAGCCGCATCGGCTAATTTGGGTATAAACTAACGGGCTGAAGTTTAATTCAGCCCGTTCTTGTTTCCGCGATTTACTTCTCTGACTCACCGCCTAGCGCTTCGACCAAGTTTTTGATCAATGCAGCCAGTTCGCTGGTCATCAGAATAAAGTCGGCATCAAAACGCTGAGCGTAATCATCGCGATCGATATCTTCGTTTTGGTCGCGAATTGTCTCAGAGAATTTCAAACGCTTCAGCGAGCCGTCATCTGACAGCACCAGTTGAATACGCTCCTGCCAGTCCAAAGCCAGCTTGGTGACGAGTTTTCCGGCTTCGATATGTACCGCAATCTCGTCGGATACCAGATCCTGTTTTTTACAGCGGATGACGCCGCCTTCTTCCAGAATAGCTTTCAGCTCGGCTTCGTCTTGCAGCGTAAAGCCTGCGGGAACTTCGCCTGAGCGTACCCATTCGGTCAGGGTAAGCTCAATTGGGCTTTCCATGGTTAATGGTACCACTGGCAATGAACCCAAGCTTTTACGCAACAGCGCCAGCGTATCTTCCGCTTTCTTTGGACTCGCGGCGTCAACCATAATCAGGCCGTTAGCCATATCGATCCACAGCCACGTTTGGCTGAAACGGCTAAACGCGCGCGGCAGTAAGGTATGCAGCACTTCGTCTTTCAGCGAGTCTTTTTCCGTTTTCTTTAGCTTACGGCCCTGTTCGCCTTCCAACTTCTCAATTTTGGCTTGAAGCGCCTGTTTTAATACCGGCGACGGCAGGATTTTTTCTTCTTTGCGGGCGCATAGCAGGATTTGATCGTTGACGTAATGAGTCAGAGCATCGCTGTGAGAACCCATCGGTGAAACCCAGCCCGTTTTTGCCATATCTTGGCTACCGCAGGGCGTGAAAGCCATAGAACCCAGCTGTTTTTCCACTTCATCTGGAACCAGATGAACGTCGCGGCTCAGACGGTAAACCAATAAATTCTTAAACCATAGCATTAGCGTTGTCCCTGATCGTGACGCATCGCGCGCCATGTTTTAGCAATGTGAGCTTATGCCCGTCATACTTCACGTTGTGGGGCAGGGGGCTGCATTTACTCACCCCAGTCACTGGCTTTAGTCAGCTCCAGAGGATTGATAAGTTTGCCGCCGACCCACAACTTGAATTATTTGGGGTATACAAAAATAAGCATTAAACAGGGCGCATGATAACGAATAAAGAGGGGCGGCTGTAGTATTAATTATTTGAGAAATTCTGCACACTAGCCCTGATCAACTATCCGTTTTGCGAGGGGGCAATGTGCGTATTGGTATAGATTTAGGCGGTACTAAAATTGAAGTCATCGCGCTGGAAAACGATGGGCGAGAGCTGTTTCGCCATCGTATTGCTACGCCACGGGATGACTATGCGCAAACCGTTGAAGCTATTGCTGGGCTGGTGGAGTTAGCCGAAGAAAAAACCGGCCAGCGAGGCAGCGTTGGGGTGGGAATCCCGGGGACGCTATCGCCGTTTACTGGGCTAGTAAAAAATGCAAACTCCACATGGCTGAATGGTAAGCCGCTCGACAAAGATCTCTGCGCTCGTCTATCGCGAGAGGTTCGCCTTGCCAATGATGCTAACTGTCTTGCCGTATCGGAAGCCACGGACGGTGCCGCCGCCGGTGCCCATCTGGTGTTTGCGGTGATTATCGGCACGGGCTGCGGATCGGGTATTGCTATTGATGGGCGGGTTCACGCGGGTGGCAACGGTATCGCAGGAGAGTGGGGGCATAATCCGTTACCGTGGCTCAATGAAGATGAGTGGCAGTACCAGAAAGAGGTTGCATGTTATTGCGGAAAATCAGGCTGCATTGAGACGTTTATCTCCGGCACTGGCTTTGAAACCGACTATCAGCGTTTAGGTGGGGAAAAACGCATTGGCGCAGAGATTATGTCGCTCTCGCGCCAAGGCGATCCTCGTGCGGAAAAGGCAATAGCGCGCTATGAACAACGGTTGGCTAAGTCTTTAGCTCATGTGATTAATATCATCGATCCTGACGTTGTGGTATTGGGTGGCGGAATGAGCAACGTTGACCGCTTATACACCACAGTTCCACCGCTGATTTCTTCGTGGGTATTTGGACGTGAGTGTCAAACGCCGGTGAGAAAGGCTAAACACGGTGATTCGAGCGGCGTACGCGGTGCGGCATGGCTCTGGCCGCTATGAAGCAAAATCCCGACTTTCCGGTAAGAAGGTCGGGACATAGGTATTATTCTGTCATTCTACGTCGTGCAATTATTTCGGCGTCGCGACACCGTTGTTCGGCGCTATCACCGCGCGTTGGTGATTCAATTTTTGAATCGCTGGCAGAGCAATCGCGGCCACCAGCCCGCAGGCTGCTGCAGCAGAAAGCCATAATCCTGGCATGGCCTTATCACCCGTAGCGTGGATCAGATAGCTGGAAATTGCTGGAGTGAAACCGCCAAAAATGGCAGTGGCTAAGCTATAGGCCATGGAGAAACCCGATGCTCGCACTTCGGCTGGCATAATTTCGGTTAAACACACCACCATTGCGCCGTTATAGCTGGCGTACATAAATGACAGCCACAGTTCAACCTCCACCAAGTGGGCAAAACTAGGATGAGCGACCAACCAACTCAGAGAAGGATAGGACGTCAGCAGCATTAATGCGCTAAACAGCAAGAGCAGCGGACGACGCCCTACTTTATCTGACAATGCTCCCATTACGGGCAGCCAGAACAGGTTGGACAGGCCGACCAACAGTGTCACCAAGAAACTTTGCTGTGCGGTGAACTGCAGCACGGTTTTACCGTAGGTTGGGGTGAATGCGGTGATCAGATAGAACGATACCGTGGTTGTTACCACCATAAACATGCCAACCAATACCAACTGCCAGTTACTGGCGACTGAGCGAGTGATCTCACTCATGCTAGGGCGATGTTTGCGTTGGTTAAAGGCTTCTGTTTCTTCAAGCATACGGCGGATATAAAACAGGAAAGGCACGATCAAGCAGCCGACGATAAATGGAATACGCCATCCCCACTCAGTCATCACGCTTTTGCCTAAATACTGATTCAGCGCCACCCCGAGCAGTGCGGCAAAAATCACGGCAATTTGCTGGCTACCAGATTGCCAACTGACGTAAAAGCCTTTGCGGTTTTTTGGCGCGATTTCAGACAGATAAACGGACACGCCTCCCAGTTCCACACCCGCAGAAAACCCTTGAAGTAAACGTCCAGCCAGAATGAGAAGCGGTGCGGCCATGCCAATGCTGTGATAGGACGGCGTACAGGCGATGGTCAGCGTGCCAAGTGCCATTAATCCTAACGTAATCAGCAGACCACGACGGCGTCCATGATGATCAATGTAAGCGCCTAACACGATGGCTCCCAGTGGCCGCATCAAGAAGCCAGCGCCGAAGGTCATCAGCGTTAACATCAGCGAGGCGAAGGGGCTTTGAGTCGGAAAAAAGGTGTCGGCAATGGCGCTGGCATAGTAGCCAAATACCATAAAATCATACATCTCGAGAAAATTACCGCTGGTTACGCGGAATACGGTTCGGGCGTTGGCCTGTGAAGGCGCTGAGGCAGATGATGTCATGTGCTACTTCCTGTGTTTTTGTTTGCATTTTTTTTACAAGTTATTAGCAAAGAAAAGTGTGATGTCGGTGGGTGTTTCTTTTTTGTGCATAAAAACCAATGTAACTATTTGTAAGCTCGCCAGTTCTTTGTGGATCAGCGCGGTAGTGACCTGTAGTCGCTATGAATAAATGACGATAAGCACTTGGGGTAAATGAATAAAATCTTTCCGCATAGCGCAGCGCTATAATTTCTCAACGTAGGGAACACTTGGCTGACGGTGGCCAAATTAACAAGGAGATTTATTGATGAAATTACGTATAGCGTTTCTGGTGACCACGCTTTTTCTTGGCCTTTCATCGGCGTCTTTTAGCCAATCATACGGTTGGAAGGATAAGAATAACTGCCCCGCAACGGATACGGCATCAAGGCGTTCAGTGGACGGTTTTGGCGGAATGATGATCATCACCCCAGACGCCGACTGGGAGGAAAAATGGAATACGCCTTCAGGCACGTCCCCTTTTTATAAAAAGGTTAATGAAGCAAAAGTGGGTGAGACAATCTATATTCTCAGCTTCTTTTCTAATCCGAAAAGTAATCCACTACATGTTGTTAATATCAGTTGCGATATCCAGATAATTCAGCCAGATGGCACCGTGGCGATGACTGAAAAGAATCGTCCTTGCTTCCATGGTGTTTTAGGGGGCGCTCCAGAGATGATTTACATGACCAATGCTGCCGTTGGTTTTATGGGCGAAGAGAAGGATCCTAAAGGCGTTTGGACGGTGAAGCTCGCGATGAAAGATCAGCTCAGAACTGAACCGGTGATGTTGATGCAAAGCTTCACGCTGAAGTAGTGACGCTGCTTGCGCATGATGTACGGCGTGAGGATTATTCAAATAAGCGCAGTCAATCACAGAAGCGAACATATGAAGTTGGCTTTTTTGTCATCATTGGTAATACTGTTTATGGATACAGTTGTTTCTTGTTCACTCTTTATGGTTAAACAGAGGGCGTTACGATGGAGATGATAGTAGAGCAGCGCGCTGAGCGTGTTTTTGCCGGCATTCGAATGGTTGGGCCGCTTGACCAAAACGTTGGCAAGGGATTCCAAAAGCTATATCAGTGGATCGAAAATAACAATATTCCAGAGAATGGCGACTGGATGGCTATTTATTATGACAATCCTGAAGAAGTGCCGCCGGAAGAGATGCGCGTTGATACGGTGATCTCCGTTGAACCTGATTTCGTTTTACCCGCGAACAGCGAAGGCGTGCGAATCGATACCTTAAAAGGTGGGCTTTACGCCGTCGCGCAGGCTCACGTTGAGGACGGCGATTTTGGTCGGCCTTGGATGGAGTTTTTCAACGAAGTGTTGCCTCGTAGCGGCTACGTGCCGATCAATGCGCCCTGTTTTGAAAAATACCACAATGATGGCACTGAAAGTGGCATCTGGGATTTTGAAATGTGTGTGCCGGTGAAGAAAGCCGAAGCGGATGCCTGATGGGGTGAGTACGGTAAGGAGTACTGACGATACCGCGCCCGATAACGAGGGAATATGTCTCTGACGGAACAGGTTTTTTTTACTGAACTCTTGAGCGGGCTGGTGTTGAATCCACAACAGCTTAAACATACGTTTTTTGCTCAACGTTATCAGGATAGTCAAGGCCATCTGCCGAGTATGGGTGGCCTTGCGGTAAAATTTCCGCGTCTCGACATTGTTCTGCGCGGAACCTATACCACCCGTGCGCGGTTGAATGACGATGAGCTGAGGCATGGAACGCTAACGCATGGCGATCTTCTTTTCATCCCTGCATATAGCAGCAGCCAGCCAACATGGGAGAAAGACGTTTTATTATTGAGCCTGCTTTTTACTCCGTCATACATTGGCTTTAGCTTCTTTGATAAACGTGCTGCGTCTGCAGGATTTCATCGGTTGCGTAAATTGGAGGTTCCCCAGCAAAATGCCGGTGAACTGGAACATATTTTACAAGCATTAAGCTATTTAGGCGCGAGAGTCACAGATCCTAATGTGAGTCGATATCTGGTGTTAAGCCTGCTGCATGTATGTCATAGCCAACTCAGTTTGCCCTCTGTCAATAAGATACAGCGTGGGGCTTTTCTCTATAAAAGCATCTGTACGTATATTCAGGATAATTATGCGGGTGCATTAAGCCGTGAGAGTACGGCCGCTATTTTCAATATAACGGCAAATCATTTGTCTCGTATTTTTCAATTGGAGGGAAATATGAGTTTTATTGATTATTTGCACTGGGTGCGGTTAGGGAAAGCCAAGATGATTTTGCAGAAGTATCATTTGAATGTAAATGAGGTTGCTCGCCGCTGTGGTTACAGCGACGGCAACTATTTTTGTCGTTTGTTTAAACGGCAGTTTGGTTTAACGCCTTCAGAATACAGAAAGCAGTTTTTATCAGTTTAAAACGTTAGCTCTGCCTGCAGTAACGCCAAAATCGCGCTGGCATCTGTTGCCGAACGCATCGCATCGCGAAATTCTTTTTTCACTAATTTGCGAGCGAGCTGAGAAAACACTTTTACATGGCTAACGCTGTCTTGAGCGCCTAGCGTGAGCATAATAACGAAATCGACGTTGCCCATTTCCGATTGCCAGTCAATTTCTTGCTCCAGCCGAGCAATACTGATGCTGGAGTGCTTAATATGAGGCGATTTAGTATGCGGAATAGCAAAACCAAAACCGACGCCGGTGGTGACAATATCTTCGCGCTGCCAAATATCCTCCTCGAGTTCAATAGGATTATCTGTACGATCTTGCATGGCTAGATTGCCGCACAGGTACTGAATAACTTGCTCTTTGCGCGTCATGTGGGCAGGAACGATGATGTTTTCAAGAGCGAGTAACGGTTTCTGATCTGCAGGGATCGCCAATGAATCGAGCAAGATCTCTATCTCTTCCGCTGATTTGCACTCACAAGCATGATTGGCCAAGGTAATGCATTCTTGAGCATTAAGTTTTCGAGCGAGCTCTTTGACCGCCGGAATACGTGCACTGCTCATGCTCAGTTCATCGAGGCCAAGACCAATGAGCAGCGGCAGATAGCGAGTTTCGCCACCGAGTTCCCCACATAGACCAACCCAACGCTCGCGGCGGTGAGCAACATCAATAATCTGGCGCAGCATGCGTAAGAATGACGGCGTGATAGGGTTATAGAGATGGGCGACGCGCTGATTATTGCGATCCACGGCATAGAGGTACTGTGTCATGTCATTGGAGCCCACGCTGAAGAAATCAACTTCATCGCAGAAATGATCGATGATAAAACACACAGAAGGCACTTCGACCATAATGCCGAGCTCAATGGTTTCTGCGTAACGTAACCCTTCGTTTTTCAGCGATTGCTGGGCTGCACTGATTTGCTGTTTGACCCATAAAATCTCATCTAGCGTGTGCACCATCGGGATCATTAAACGAGCATAGCCCACGGTGGCTGCACGCAAAATAGCGCGTAGTTGAATAGTGAATAGCTCGGTGAACTCTGGATAAATACGCACGGCGCGATAGCCAAGAAAGGGATTTTCTTCCTGCGGGATATTGAGATAGCTGATTTTTTTATCGCCACCGATGTCCATGGTTCGGAAAATGACTGGGTGGTTGTCCGCATTCATTAACACTTGCTGATAGGCTTCGAACTGCTCTTGTTCATCAGGCGCTTTGTCACGATCCATAAACAGCATTTCGGTACGGAATAAGCCGACGCCCTCTGCGCCGTGGGTAAATGCCGCAGGCGCTTCCTGAGCGGTGCCAATATTTGCGCCAATCTCTAAACAGCGACCATCGCGCGTCACCGCCGGTAAGTCAGCCATTTGGAGCTGCCGAATTCGATTTTTTTCTTCGAGCTGCATGGCAACGGCAAAGTAATGGCGCACGTCGTCGTTAGGCTCAGTAACCAAAACGCCAAACTGAGCATCAATAAATACATCTTTATCATCTAGCTGTTGTAAGGCTTCCAGTTCGATGCCGGATAAGACCGGGATGCCAAATGAGCGGGCGAGGATCAGCGTATGCGATGTGCGACCCGTTTGGGCTAAAACCATGCCCTGTAGATATTGCCGATCCAAGCTTAAAAATTGGCTGGGTGTAATATCGTCGGCGGCAATAATCGTCGGCTTATGTAGTGTTAAGGGCGTCCCCAAGTTAATGGTTGGGTACGCGACCTGTAACAACTGTGCTGTGATGTCACGAATATCCTGTACGCGCTCCCGTAGATATTCGCTGGCTGAATTGGCTAATTTTCCGCATACCTCTTCCATATTCTCAATGGCGGCAACGGCTAAACTGCATTTACGTTGGTTCAGATGGCGCACAATATTTTGGCTAAACTCTTTGTCCTGAATTAAAGACAGATGCGCATTGATGATGGTTTTACTTTGTCCCTTCAAGCTTGCCAGCTGTTGGTTTAGCTGTTCGGCTAAGGTGATGATGCTGTGTTCAAGTAAGAGTAAATCTTGCACGGTGGCGGGTTGTGACTTGTACACATCAAGGCTAGTGTGGCGATAGATAAAAAGTGCACCATGCCCAAGGCCGTCTGATAAGCCATAGCCTTGAATCAGCGAGGGCTGAAAGCGAGAAAGAGAGCGCGGCAGCGCGCGCGAAGTGGCCACGGCGGCGGGTTCGGGTTCGCTATCACTATCGGCAAAACGTTGTTTGATATAAAGGTCTAGTGCACGATAAGCCTTTTCTTCATCATGACCATGAATTTCTAGCTGACAGGCGTCATTGAATAATGTCCCCGTGCCGATCAGTGCCAATGAACTTTTAGCATCGGCACGGTGCGCTACCCTTTGGTTAATAAAGATAATCTCACTATCAAACAGGCTGCACTGTTCTTTAAGCTCATAGGCAGGACGGGCGTGCAGACCGTTAGGCAGAGGGCAGAGAAACTCTATCTTTAACATGATGGTAAATCCTTTTCTGAAGCCGAATTAATGCGAAAAATCCGTCAGGTGTTGCACTGAATCTGAATTTAGCTGCTTTATCAAAGCCATTAACAGTTGTTGGGTTTGCTCAAGATCGCGCAAATCAGCGATAGAAGCTGCGCAGTGTCCATGACGCGTAGGCGCGCCTAAAACCGCCGTTGGGATACCACGTCCACACAGATGCACATTGCCTCCGTCGGTGCCCCCGTTGCTGAACATATCTGTTTGTAGCGGGATATGATGCTGCAACGCGATATCTTGGATAAAACCCAGAAGACGAGGGGAGGGGATCATCGTTTTATCGTACATTACCAACATTGGCCCTTGACCAATCTGGCGATGGTTGGCAGCGCCATAATCAAAGTTTTTCGCCCAGCAGGCGGTATCGAGAATCAACGCTAAATCGGGTTCGATGATATTGGCCGCTGTTTTACCACCACGCATTCCAACCTCTTCGCTTGAAGAAGCCACGAGCCAGATTTCCGCGTTTAGCTCTACATTGCACAATGCGTGCAACAATTCGATCAGCAGGTAACATCCGAGCCGGTCGTCGAAAGCCTTACCCATGATTCTGGAGTTTGGCGTCAATATTTTGAAATCACTATCATAGGTAACACGGTCGCCGATTCTTACACCGCTGTTGTTCACTTCCTCGGCGGAGGTTGCACCAATATCAACGCACAGGTTGCGTGATTCACCGCCATGGAGTTCTGCATCCAATAGGCCATGAACTTTATTGCCCTGTTGGGTGGTGATACGTACTGGCTGCATAAAACGTGCGAGTTGACGGACGTTGCCGATCGGGATGACTTCAATTGCACCTTCGCGCGTGATGTTGCGCACCATAAAACCGACTTCGTCCATATGAGCACATATCATGATCTTTGGCCCCGTGGATTGGTTTAGCCTAATCAACGTGGAACCCAGTCCATCAAAAGAAATCGGTTTATTGCACTGCTTGGCATGTGTAATCAGAATGTCTCGCACTTCCTGCTCGGACGATGCAATCGCATCGGCGTTAGATAATGCCTGTAGTAATTCGATATTCATTGGGCGTCTCCCCCAGTAAGCAGTAACTGTTTGGGCATCTGATATAAAACTTCACCGCCGTTTTCGGTGACGAGTACGACATCTTCAATACGGACACCACCTCGCTCAGGTAGATAAATGCCTGGTTCAACGGTGAGTAGCATTCCGGGCTGTAACTGAGTGGTATCGCTCGGGGAAAATCGCGGGTTTTCATGGACATCAATGCCAATCGCATGGCCGGTGTTATGAGAAAAATGGTCGCCATAACCCGCTGAGCTAATGACATCACGGGCGGCCCTATCGACGTCACAGCAACGCACTCCTGGACGAATGGCGGCAATCGCGGCGAGTTGGGCTTGCAGAACGATTTGGTAGATTCCATACAGAGGATGTTCTTCAATGGCCTGTGGTTGAGAACCGCTGACGAGAAACGTTCGTGTCATATCGGAACAGTAGCCTTGGTGCTGGGCACCAAAATCAAGAGTGATAAATTCACCGGCTTGGACTCTTTTTGTTGATGCCTTCGCATGTGGCATCGCACCGCGAATGCCGCTCGCGACGATAGTATCGAAGGCGGTTTTTTCAGCGCCCTCATTCTTCATAAACCACTCGAGCTCTGTTGCGATCTGATGTTCTGTCATGCCCGGCTGGATGTATTGACGGATATGAGCACAGGCACGGTCTGCCATCAGACAAGCTGATTTTAACGTGCTAATTTCCGACGCGTTTTTGATTTGGCGCAGGACATCTACATCGACGGGTTTCAGCTCGACATTCATGCTTTCCATCAGTTTTATGCTGTCGCTGTAGCTCAAATGTTGGCCTTCAAAGCCGACTTTCTTGAGGTTTTCAGATGCAATAATTTGGTTGATGTGGCCTGCGGCGCTGTTCTGGGCATCAATCAAATGCAGCTGATAACCGTCTGATTTAGCAGATAACTCTTGTATGTAGCGAGAATCGACCAGAATGTGCTGACTAGTGCGAGTGATAAAGACATACCCAGATGCGCTAAGTAATCCGGTATGGGCAAACTTATTCTGTTTTGAATTAACGATCACCGCATCCAAATTTTGCTGTTTCAGCCACGACTGATAGCGTGAGATAGCGGTGATAGAAGGTTGATGCATGACATGCTCGCTTAGCTCGGAAGGGCAAATTTGGAGTGTCATCCGCTACCGTTCGTTAGGGTACGCGAGTGGTAGCGGTGACGTGATGAGTCCTGAATCAGGACATGGCCTCGATATGCAACTTGCCTTTTTTATACAGAATATTGCGGATGAAGATGGTAATCAGCGCGGTCAATACCGCACCTAGGGCGATACCAAACATATAAGCGCCTAAGTTACTGACTAACGGCCATGCCCAAATGGCTGACTCTGGGAACCACTGCACTGCACCTAACGCCACGGCGGCAGTAGAACCAACGATTGCGCCTGTCATGTATGCCGGAATTGAGGCTAATGGACTTTCGAGCAAGAAGGGAATTGCCCCTTCGCTGATCCCCATGAATGCGAGGAATATCGCAGTTTTTCCCTGTGGATAGAGCTGGCTGCTAAATAAACGACGGCCAGTTAAACGGCGGTCAATTAATGTTGCTAGCCCTAAGCCAATAGGTGGGATAACGATAGCAATAGCGCGTGCGGTAACCGGTAGCACGTGATCGGTCGTGAAACTAAAGGCGATAAACCCCGCGGCTTTATTAATTGGGCCACCGAGGTCGATTGCGGTTGTTGCTGAGATCCCCGCCGCATACATCAGGACGCCTTTATCGCCAGCGGCTTGTAACAACACGCGAATGCATGCGTTTACCCAGCCGCCAAACGGCGTAATGATGTAATACATTGTCAGCATGACAAAAATGGCAGACAGAATAGGCAGTAAAAATGTGGTTTTAAATGCCAGCAGATATTGTGGCAATTGGATTTTTGCATTCATCCATTTCACTAAGTACCCTGCGGCGATAGCAATAATCAGCGCACCGATAAAGGTCGAAGGAACCGGTGAATGGGTAACCCATTGCAGTTTGCTGAGATCCCAGGTGAGTTCAGGCGTTGGCTGAGTTGCGATTAGCCCACCGATGAAGCCTGCGGGGAAGGCCAGCTTTCCGCCGATAGAATTGGCAACAAACGCCGAAAACATCGGGATCGCAAAACTAAATAGAATGCCGCCAAAGGACTGCGACAGATAAGCGAACTTCATCAAGGATAAATTAAATCCAACATACTTGCCGGTGTTGATGGCGTCCAGAATCCCCATGTCTGGGGGGACATCGAGCCACGCGTAGGCAATGAGCTGGGAGAAGGCTAGAATGACGCCCCCCATAATCAGCGTTGGTACCATACGTGAAATACCAGACATCACGTGCTGAGGTAAATCGCCCCAGATACTTGGTTTTGCCGTTGGAGTTGATGCCGGATTCGCTGTCAGTGAAGCACCGCCATTTGCTGAGGGATTCACTGCACTCCTTTTTTTAATCGCCATTGATAGTTATCCCTAATGATGTGATTGAAAGTCAGAAGCGAATATTGATTAGCCAGCCTGAATCATTTCTTCGATTTCTTTGATAATTCCGTCTGCGTTTTTAATCGCATCTTGCAGCGTGATTTCATACACATCACGGTTTTCAAAGCGTTCATTATCTTCCGGTGTGATGGCGACCGAATGAATGATGATGTCTGCTTCTGCGATATCTTGTGCGGTTAAACGGTTCTCGATGCCATCAGCACCCTGAGTCTCGATTTTTATCTGGTCATAGCCTGCGGCCTTGGCCGCATCTTCCAGCGCTTGCGCCGCCATGAAGGTATGAGCTAATCCCATTGGACATGCACACAATGCGATAAATTTTTTCGACATAAACACCTCTGCGTTAGGTATTGGGGGGAGAGTGCCGTTTCGGGAGAGCGAAACGATGAAAGGAGTATGGCGGCTAAGAAAGGGCATAGGTTATTGGACAAAACCTGCATTTACTGGACATTTGAACCACTAACATTGAAGTGTGAGCTGACTCGCATCGCGAGGATGGGCGTGTGGTTGTAGAGCTAAAGTTGCATGATGGGATGAGGTAGCTCACTATACGCAGGCTTTTTTTATTTCATTCCAATCGGCTTATTGCATGAATATCAATCGTTTTTGTTACCTTCTTCTTGTTTTGGCTGCGGTTGGCAGCCTGTTCTCAATGCATCCGTTTGTGATGTGGTGCTTGTTGCTTAATGCGTTAACGCTGATTATTTATGGCATAGATAAACTCGCCGCCGTGAAGTCATGGCGACGTATTCCAGAAATGACGCTACTCTTTTTCGGCCTGATTGGCGGCTGGGTCGGTGCGATCCTTGGCCAGCAGATTTTTCGCCATAAGACACAGAAACAACCGTATAAAACTTACTTCATCATTACGGTGATTTTGAATTTAGCGGTAACGCTTGGCACGATGTATTGGGTTTATCAGTATGGGATTGGCGTGCAGTGGTAGGGGATTTGGGGGCGCATATCTAAGGCACTGAAATTTCATGAACAGTATGCTGTCGCGCCTCATCGTTCGCCTATGTCAGCAATCTCATGAAAAAGCAGTTGCTGACTGGCGAACGAAACATTACATGGCATTTCCATAAACGACAGGCGAAACCTAACCCCATCCGCTTGTAGGCTCTCTTCAGCCTTCGGTGAAACCTTTACTCTCCTACCGCATACTGCGTTTCTAACCGGCTTATCCCTAATCCATTCACCTTTTTCACTTTTATCTGCACCGGTATTCGTTCTTTCATGGCTTCGACATGGCTGATTACGCCGATCATTTTGCCGGAGGCATTGAGCGTGTCGAGTGCGTCGAGCGCGGTGTCGAGGGTTTCTGCATCCAATGTGCCAAAGCCTTCATCGAGGAATAGAGAATCAATGCTGGTTTTATGACTCACTAGATCCGACAGCGCGAGCGCGAGCGCTAAGCTCACTAAGAAGCTTTCACCGCCGGAGAGGGTTCGGGTATCGCGTACTGCATCAGCTTGCCAGGTATCAACCACTTCCAGTTCTAATGCGTCGCTGGTTTTACGTTGCAGTAAATAGCGTCCATGTAAACGAGATAGTTGTTGATTGGCTAAATAGACCAGATGATCCAGCGTCAGTCCCTGTGCGAATTTGCGGAATTTATCTCCGCTGCTAGAACCGATGAGCTGATTGAGATAGCTCCAGTCTTCGTATTCCTGACGGCTTTGCTCAATACGAGCAAATAGGCTTTGCTGCCCCTGTTTTCGTTCGGCGTCGCTGCGGATTTGCTGCTGAATTTGTCCTTGCTGAACGCTATTTTCACGCAGTTGCTCAGCAAGCGCCGTTAATTGTTGGTTTAGGTGTTCTAGCGTGCTGTCGTCCGCTAACGTCGCAGGGCGCTGAGTGACCCATTCAGCTAGCGCGGCGTCAGCCTGTTGTAAAAAAGCCTGCGCCTGCGAAAGCTGATTTTTGCTGTGTTCGCGTAGCGTCGTTAGGCGTTGATGCTCACTCTCATCTAACAGCGC
This sequence comes from Hafnia sp. HMSC23F03, assembly GCF_001816025.1. Lineage (NCBI taxonomy): Bacteria > Pseudomonadati > Pseudomonadota > Gammaproteobacteria > Enterobacterales > Hafniaceae > Hafnia > Hafnia sp. HMSC23F03. Next base: position 54,754 of record NZ_KV824246.1, on the reverse strand, counting down.
AGCGAGCAGATTCTCTTCATCGCTGAATTGGCTGGCAGACAGAGCCTGTTCGAAATCAGTTTGCTGTTGGCTTAACCGTTGTTCCAACTGTGATAGCTGTTGTTGGGCGCTGCTAAGCTCGCCGCTCAGCGTATCTAACTGCTGGCGAACCGCGCTTTCGGCGTTCTGCGCCTGCTGTAATTGGTTTTCAGCCAGCTGCTCAGCCTGAGTCAATGAGCGGCGTACGTCATCTACGCTGCGACCGTCAAGCAGCGTTTGGCGTTCGGCTTGCATCTGGGCGAGCAGCTTTTCTTGTTCTGCACAAAGCTGTTGCTGGGTTAGCCACTGTTTTTCCAGCGTTGCTAATGTTTGGCTCAGGTTTTGTTCATCTGCGCTGAGACGTGTGTTTTCTAACGTCAGCTTTTGGCTGTGAAGCTGACGCTGTTGCCAGAGGGAGAACTCTTGTCCACGGGCAGCCAGCCATTCGTTTTCTTCACCCGCGAGTGGCGCAACTAAATGCAGCTCCAGCAACTCTGTCGCTAAACGCTCTTGGCGCTGTTGCTGGTGTGACGTTTGTTTGTGGTATTCCTCGCGCCACTCTGCCAACTGTCGACGTTGGGTTTGAATGCTTTGTTCCAGCAGGTTGATTTGCTGGATAGTGTGACTCGCCTCTTGCTGAATTTTATTCAGCTCATCTTTAGCCTGCTGCCACGTTTTATTCAGCGTTTCTCGTTGGCGAATGCTTTTCTGAATGCTGTCTTCTTGTTGAACGATATCCGCCAGATAGTTTTCTAACGCGGTGCGATCTTCAATCGCTAGTTTGAGCTCAAGCGTAGCAGTGGCCTGTTCCCAGCGGCGTTGGTACTGGGTAATTTCTTGGTCGACGGTTTGAGTTTCTTGCTGTTGCTGACTTTGAGTGTGAAGCAACAGTTTTTGTCGTTCGCCAAGTTCACTGCCCTCGCGGCTAAGGGTATCTACCTCTTGGCGTAGGGCGTCACGTCGCTGCTCGCTGTCAGAAAGGATCGGCGCTTGATAGTTTTCAACTGCCGGATGCTCCAACGATCCGCAGAGTGGGCAGGGATCGCCAGCTATCAGGCGTGCTCGCTCTTGCTCAAGGCCGATCACGCGTCGCTGTAGATCGATCTGTTTTTCCAAGTCGATGAGATGCTGACGTTTTTCCTTATAGGCTAATCGCTTGGCCGCTAACAGCTGTTCAAGCGTTTGCAGCTCTTGGCTTCGCTGAGCGGTTTGCTGTTGGAGCTGTTGCCGCCGCTGAGCCGCTTTTTCAAACAGCGGGCTGGTTTGCAGGAGTATCTGGCGTGAAGGCTGTCCACTATGCAGTTTTTCACGCATCGCCTCCAACTGCTGTAGGTTTTGGCTTTGCTGGGCTTGTTGATAGTGCTCTTCGGCTTCGGCGCAACGTTTTTGCTGTTCAATTAAACGTTGGTTGAGCGATGCTCCGGCCTGTTGCTGAAGCGTGAGCTTTTCAGCGTCGGCGGTAAGCACTTTTTCGGCGTTGGCGATACGTTTTTGCAGATCGCTCAGCGTCTGCTGTAATTCGGCAGATTGCTCGAACTGGCTTTTCCAACGGCCAAGATGGTTATTCCATTCTGCATGCGGAGCGGTTTTCATCAGAATTTGTTGTAGCTGGCTGAGCTCTCGTTGCTGTTTTTGCAGTTGCTCACGCAACTGACCGAGCGCGGTATTATGCTGCTGTTTTTCTGCATCGATTTGCGTCAGCTTTTGCCGCTGTTGTGTGAGTGCGTCGCGGGTTTGTGCCAAACGAGCATCAAGCGGGACAACGTGCTGGTTAATCAGCGTTTCCGTTGTTGTACGGATCTGCTGCTGTTGCTGCTTCGCTGTTAACGCATGGGCCGAGGCGGTTTGGAGCGGTTCCAACTGCGAGGCTAGTCGCTGTTGCTGTTCTTGGCGCTGTTGCTGGCTTTTGAGCAGAAGTGATAAGTCGCTGCGGGTCTGCCGTAGGCTTTGTAACAGTGGACGCAGCTTCTCTGCAGGTTCGCTGCGCTCTAAGCGCAAAAGCTCAGGCTGTGCATCCAACCATTGTTGCTGCGCATGCGCCGTACGTTGATTGCATAGCTCGCGGTTCTGCGTCAGCTCTTGGTGTTTTTGCAACCATTGAAGTTCAGACGTCAGCGTTTTACGCGCTGTCTCTTGGCGTTGCTCTTCGTTTTGTAGCTGTGCCAAGCGTTCGGCGAGCTGGGCAAGAGCCTCTTCGCTCAGTAGTTCTACGCCCGCGGCACGTTCGTGTAGCGCATCGAGATCGATTTTGGCCTGTTTGAAACGCTGGAAAATTTGTTCGGAAAGCTGCCCATAAATTTCGGTTCCGGTCAGCTCTTCCAATAGCTCTGCGCGCTCGGCGGGATCGGCATTGAGGAACGCGGCAAACTGCCCCTGCGACAGCATCATCGATTTGGTAAAACGGCCAAAATCCAAGCCGGTGATTTCGGCAATCTTGTGCAGCTTGGTTTGAATTTTGTCAGTGATAATTTCTCCGTCGGCGATAAATGCTAGCTCTACCTTCGGCGCTTGTAGATTGCCTTCTGGTTTGTTGTTGGCGCGGCGCTGGCTCCAGAATGCACGGTATCCGGTGCCTTTGACTTCGAATTCAACCTCGGCCAAGGACTCTGCGGTACCCCGGGTCATAAGCTCATTTTGCGTAGGCGAAACTTTCAAACGCGGCGTTTGGTGATAAAGCGCTAAACATAGCGCATCAAGCAGCGTGGTTTTCCCCGCCCCGGTTGGGCCGGTAATGGCAAAAAGACCGTTGTTAGCAAAATCCTCGCGCGTGAAGTCGATCTTCCATTCACCTTTGAGCGAGTTGATATTTTTTAGGCGTAGGCTGAGGATTTTCATACGTTATGCCCCTCTGCGGTATCGTCTTGATTTTGCTCTAGCACCAGCTCATCCAGCACTTGATGGAAATGGATTCGAATTCGCGCCTGCTGGGCGAGCACGTTTTCATCCTCGGTTTCTTCTTGCGCCAAGCGGCGCTCAAACACATCGCTGACGCTGAGTTCACTGAGCGTTTCTTTATCTTGGCGGGTGAGTGCGCTGAGGCGTTGCTCTTTACTGCGGCGTAGCAAAATAACCTCAACTGGCAGAGATTCTGTCTGTTGTTGGATGCGGCGTTGTAGATCGTTTAAATAGGCGCTGCTGCTGATTTCGATATCCAGCCAGATAGGTTTTTCGCTATCGCAATCTTTAAACGCGGCGAGCTGCTGTTCGATTTGCTCAATACTGCCTTTGATAAGCTGCATGGGTTGAAACTGCGGCACCGGGAGCAGCGTGACTTTTTCTAAGGTCGAACCGGCGAAATCGACCAGACAGATGCTTTTTTCGCTGCCCAGTTCGTCAAAGCTCAGCGGAATCGGAGAGCCGCTGTAGCGAATGTGTTCGCTGCTAGTCACACGCTGTGGCCGGTGTATATGCCCAAGCGCAATGTAATCTGCGGGCGGAAATGCCGAAGCTGGAAACGCATCCAGCGAGCCAATGTAAATATCACGCACTGAATCAGAGGTGCTTGCGCTGATAGTGGTGAGATGCCCGGTGGCGACGATCGGGAGGTTTCCGCCCAATGCATCACGCTGTGCGACGGCGAGATCGTATAGCGACTGGTAATGTTCAGCGATAGCTTGCTGCAGCGCATTCTGTTTTTCAGCCGCCGACTGACCCGCCAGACTGGTTTGAATATCTCGCGGACGTAAATAGGGTACGGCGCACAGGATGGCGCCGACAGAACCGTCGCGTTGCTTTAAGGGCAGAACCTGATGCTGTAAATCCCCCGCGCTGCTGGCGATAACCTGCGTATTTAGGCAAGCCAGCAAATCCCGCGATTCGTTCAGCGTGGCTACCGAGTCATGATTTCCCCCCAATACCACTAACTGACAGCCAGTCGTCTGTAGCTCTACCACAAAGCGGTTGTACAGCTCGCGTGCATAGCTGGGCGGCGATCCAGTATCAAACACATCACCAGCCACAATAATGGCATCAACCTGATGCTCGCTGGCCTGTTTAATCAACCAGCTAAGGAAAGCCTGATGTTCTGCGCTGCGGCTTTTGGTATAGAAATGCTGACCGAGGTGCCAGTCTGAAGTATGGATAAGACGCATGGTACTCCTGCCGTCCTTGCTGAACGTAGCCTAGGGGCTACGGAGAATAGAGGGATTATACGCAAACTCGGGAGGACGTGAAGCCGCTGACATAAGTTCGGCTTCCTGTTTACAAAAACATTTATGACAGTGATATTGGGTATACTGTTATTTTTCATAAATCTGTCATAAATCTGACGCATAATGGCGCCCGCAACCAAACTTAAGCAGGATTAACAATGGCCAGACGCATATTGGTAGTAGAAGATGAAGCGCCAATTCGTGAAATGGTGTGTTTTGTTCTCGAGCAAAACGGCTACCAACCGGTAGAAGCAGAGGATTATGACAGCGCGGTGAACTCTTTGTCTGAGCCTTATCCTGATTTAGTCTTATTGGATTGGATGTTGCCCGGCGGCTCAGGGATCCAGTTCATCAAGCATATGAAGCGCGAGGCGCTAACGCGTGAAATCCCCGTGATGATGTTGACCGCACGCGGAGAGGAAGAAGATCGGGTGCGTGGCTTAGAAGTGGGGGCGGATGATTACATTACCAAACCTTTTTCTCCGAAAGAGCTGGTAGCAAGAATTAAGGCCGTAATGCGGCGAATTTCCCCGATGGCGGTGGAAGAGGTCATTGAAGTGCAGGGATTGAGTCTTGACCCGACCTCGCATCGCGTTATGGCTAACGAAGCCCCGCTGGATATGGGTCCTACCGAATTTAAGCTGCTGCATTTTTTCATGACGCATCCTGAGCGTGTCTATAGCCGTGAGCAGTTGCTAAATCATGTGTGGGGCACTAACGTTTATGTAGAAGATCGCACCGTTGACGTACATATTCGCCGCCTGCGCAAAGCGCTTGAGCTGAGCGGGCATGATAAAATGGTGCAGACCGTACGCGGTACGGGTTATCGTTTCTCGGCACGTTTTTGAATCCTATGCTCACGATGTGCACGTTTAAGAATAAGGCCGCATGAGTGCGGCTTTGACGATTCTGGGGAAGCCCTTATGTCTATTCCGTTAAGAATAAAGAGCCAACACCGTGCTTGAACGCCTATCTTGGAAAAGATTATTGCTGGAGCTGGTGTTTTGCTGTATTCCGGCATTGATCCTCGGGCTACTGATCGGCTATCTGCCGTGGTTTCTACTGACCGCCGTTTTAGCGCTCTTGGGATGGCATTGCTATAACCAGCTGCGCCTTTCCCATTGGTTATGGGTTGACCGTAGTATGACCCCCCCCGCAGGGCGAGGCAGTTGGGAACCGTTGTTCTACGGCCTCTATCAGATGCAGCAACGGAACCGTCGCAGACGGCGTGAGTTAGCGTTACTGATTAAACGTTTCCGTAGCGGGGCGGAATCTCTCCCCGATGCGGTCATCATGACAACCGAAGAAGGGAATATTTTTTGGTGTAACGGACTGGCTCAACATCTATTGGGCTTCCGTTGGCCGGAAGACAACGGCCAGCATATTCTCAACCTTCTGCGTTACCCCGAATTTACTCAGTATCTGCAATCTCAGGATTTTACTCGTCCGCTTACACTGCATCTGAATAATGGCCGTTTTGTCGAATTTCGCGTGATGCCTTATGCCGAAGGCCAGCTTCTGATGGTGGCGCGTGATGTCACGCAAACACGTCAACTAGAAGGCACTCGCCGTAACTTCTTTGCTAACGTTAGCCACGAACTACGTACACCGCTAACGGTGTTGCAGGGCTATCTGGAAATGATGAACGATGAGGATATGGCGGCGCCGGTGCGACAAAAAGCGCTGGTTACCATGCAGGAGCAAACCAAGCGCATGGATAGTCTCGTAAAACAGCTGCTGACGTTGTCTAAAATCGAAGCCGCACCGCCGATTGCACTCAATGAAATTGTCGATGTACCGGTAATGCTGCATATGTTAGAGCGAGAAGCTCTCTCGTTGAGCAACGGTCGCCATGAAATCACTTTCCGCATTAATGACAAACTGAAGGTGTTTGGTAATGACGATCAGTTGCGTAGCGCGGTGTCGAATCTGGTGTATAACGCCGTGAACCATACGCCTGACGGCACGAAAATTGAGGTCTGCTGGCAGCAAACAGCGCAGGGCGCGCAGTTTGAGGTGAGCGATAACGGACCGGGTATCGCGCCAGAGCATTTAGGGCATTTAACCGAGCGTTTTTATCGTGTAGATAAAGCGCGTTCGCGGCAAACCGGTGGCAGCGGCCTAGGTTTGGCCATTGTGAAACACGCGTTGAATCATCACGAAGCCACGCTGAATATCATGAGTGAAATTGGCTTGGGAACGCGTTTCGTTTTTACTCTTCCACCCCATTTAATTGTGCCGTTGAACGGTGAAAAACCAACGGCGAAAAACAAGGGCCAGAAAGGGCTTCCGAGTAAGGAAATTTGATGCAGGGATGTCAATTAAAGGGTTGGAGAGCGGCGCTTGTCGGCGTCGTTTGTAGCTTTATTATTTACCCGTCGCTGGCTACCGCAAACCCATCCACGTTGTCAGGTAATCTTTCCAGCGCGGGTTCCGATACCATGGTGAACCTGATGTCACTGTGGTCGGCTAATTTTTCGCAAGATAATCCCAACGTGAACGTGCAGCTACAGGCGGCAGGCTCTTCCAGTGCGCCAACGGCGTTAGCCGCGGGCGCAGCACAGTTAGGCCCGATGAGTCGGCCAATGAAAGCGGCAGAAATTTCAGCCTTTGAACAACGCTATGGTTATCCGCCGCTGGCAGTGCCGGTGGCGTTGGATGCGCTGGTGGTGTTAGTGCATCAGGATAATCCACTGCGCGAGATTAGCTTTAATCAGCTTGATAGTCTCTATTCCACCACGTTGCGCTGTGGTGAAGCTTCCCCAATCACCCACTGGAAAAAGTTGGGGCTGGGAGGGGAGTGGCAATCGCGCGCCATTTCGCTCTATGGTCGTAATTCCGCATCTGGCACCTATGGCTATTTCAAACAGCAGGTGCTGTGCGACGGTGATTTCAGCCCAAGGGTGAACGAACTGCCTGGCTCGGCATCAGTGGTACAGGCCGTAGCGGGCTCACTCAATAGCATTGGCTATGCCAGTATCGGTTTTCGCGCCAGCGGTGTGCGAGCGCTAGCGGTAAGCAAATTTGGCAGCCCTGCGGTAGAACCGACGGCTGAAAATATTGTGCAAGGTCGTTACCCGCTGGTGCGCCATCTCTACATTTATGTGAATAAAGCACCGGGACGGCCTCTGTCGCCATTAACTGCGGAATTTATGGATAGCGTGCTTTCAGAGCAAGGGCAAAAGCTGGTGTTACAGGATGGCTATATGCCGCTGTCGGCGGCTGATATCGCACGAGTGAGAGCGGAGTTGGGGTTGAAGTAAAGACACCTAATATTGATTGGCGTTGTATTGATGTTCGTCACGAGTTTCAGGACTTGCTCCATACTCGCCCTGTCGATGGGGCGAGTCATGATCATCGTTAATACCGTTGTTGCTATGGGTATGAAGGAGATAATAATTCAGTGTCGCTGATTCCGTTTTACAAAAATTTGACTAGTTCGACAGATAGCAGTTTCCACTGATTATTTTCTTTTATCATTTGAACAGTAATATCACCTTCAAGGTCATTTTTAAACGTCACGCTTCCTGAAAGCTCACCTCGGTTATCCTGCACGGCTATACGAATAAAGGTGTAATCTTCAATATCGGTAAAGTTCATCGGTGATAAATATCTCTGAAACTCTTCAGGCGTAATGATTTTTTTCATGGAGGATGAACCGGCCTGATAGGCTTCTGTAAAGTGTCCACTTTGCAACAGATCTATCTCTGCACGAGCCTCATCCTTTATACCGTGCATCATGGCGTACAGGGTTGGACCAATAGCACTGAAAAATGCCAGCATACCCAACGTAACAAATATGATAATTTTAGTGGTTTGATTCTTTTTACGTTCCATCGGTGATACTCCATGAAACAACAATGTTATAAGTCTGTTCCGGTAAAATAAAAGGATGAATGTTATTTTTTTTGAAGTTAAGTCTCTGTTATTTTAATTGAACTTTCCTTAGTGAAGTATTTTTTAGAAGCATGAGAGAAGTTAAATCTAAATAATAGAGTGGCGAATAACAGTACTTCAATTAAGTCAGCCAAATATGCGCCAGCTCTTTGTGCATCGTTATCCAGTGTAAATAGTAGGTTTGAAGAACCGGTGGCAGAGTTGTGAGCATAAATCTTCATGGAAAATATAATAATGAGTGATAGCGATGCTAATGGCCTTCCAAGTTTTTTTCTTTTAAATACAGAAACTACCGCCCATATCATAACAATGGCGATAACCACTCTGATAATAAACTCCACGATGAGATACATAGCAATATTCAATGATGGGTATTTATTGATTAAAGCTATTGATGAAAACAAAGCATGTATACTTAATGGTATGAAAAATAAAATAAAAAGCATTAATATGAATAAAACACACCAGACACATAGCGGTCTTTTCACGCCTCACCTCAAGAACTGGATTACCCATGTTGTTGAACGTAGATTAGCAAGGCGGTGGCGCTGTTATCAATGGCTATTTGATTAATTAATGTTTATGCAGGAAATTAAAGTGTCCACAATCTGAAATAAAGCTGGTGGTATTATCCACCAGCTAAATAAGTATGGCTATGTTTGATGTTTCCCTGATTAATAATCGGGGATGGCTAATCCAATATTTTACTTCACAGTTGCTCTTCTACCAATAGATGCCAGCCTTCTACATCTTTCCAGTATGACTGCTCTTTTTCCACGTCCAGCTGTACAAGGTTATTTTGTTGCAAATAGCCTTTAGGGAAACGCAGGATCCAGTGAAAACCATCCGTTTCTAGCTCTAGTGATTCCGGTGTCGTAGTGGACTGGCGCTGGTTGTTTAGCAGCGTCGCCAGCCGCAAAATTTGAATCAGCGGAATGTACTGTTTCTTTTTAAACAGCGTTAAACGTGGCAGTTCATCGAGCTTCACGCCTTTGCGGTGGAAGCGTACTAACGTTGCCAGAAGTAACTGCTGTTCCTGATTAAACCCCGGTAGGTTGGTGTTTTGCAGGATATAGGCCGAATGGCGGTGCATGCCGCTGTGGTTAATGCTTAAGCCAACTTCATGTAGCATCGCCGCCCAGTTCAGTAGTGCTTCCAACTGTGGATGCACCAGTTTGTTATTCTGCGCCATCCACTGTGCATACAGCTGTTGCACCGTACTGAGCACACGCTGAGCCTGCTCGCGGTCTATATTGTAATGTTCCGCCAAACTACGAGCGGTGCGGCTGCGGATGTCCTGATGGCGGAAACGGCCCTCCATCTCATACAGAACCCCTTCGCGCAATGCGCCGTCCGATAGACGTAGCTGTTTAATCGCCAGCGCATCAAACACACCGCAGAGAATGGAGAGCCCCGGCACAAAGACGGCTTGGCGATCTTCTGATAGTCCCGGGAGCGTTAGCTCACTAAAACGTTTGTACTTGAGGACTTCGCTACGCAGCAATTCCAGACGTTCTGGCGTGATCAGCCCATCTTTTTCGCCCAAAGCAATCAGCACTTCATGGGCCGCCTTGATCGAACCAGACGCGCCGAGAGCAGCCTGCCAGCCTTGAATGCGATACTGCCACGCCATATTTTCCAGCTTTTGCGCCGCAGCTAGGCGCGCACGTTGGAAGTTATCTTTGCTGATAGTACCGTTCGGGAAGAACTGGCGAGCGAAGCTGACGCAGCCCATCCGGCGGCTTTCTACCAACAGCGGATCGAAATCTTCCCCGATAACCATTTCCGTGGAGCCGCCGCCGATATCAATTACCAGCTTGCGTCCTTTTTCTGGCTGGGTGTGTGCCACACCCATGAAAATCAGACGCGCTTCTTCGTGACCGGAAATAATCTCAATCGGGTAGGGAATCACTTTTGCTGCCCGTTTGAGAAACTCTTCCGCATTGGCGGCTTGACGCAATGAATGGGTGCCAACGATACAGACGTTTTCTGCAGGAAAACCTTGTAAACGCTCAGCAAACAATGCCAAACAAGCGATGCCACGTTCCATGGCTTCTTCGCTCAGCATGTTGTTGCTGTCTAGGCCATCGGCGAGATGTACCCGTTGCTTCAGGCGTCCCAGAACCTGAAGCGCGCCGTTAACGATACGGGCAATAACCATATGGAAACTGTTAGAGCCTAAGTCGATAGCAGCAATTTCCTGCGGTTTATTATTAGAATGAGTTAGCGGCATAAGCGGCCTATAAGTCTGTAATTGTTATTGGTTATCGGGCTGTTCAAGAGCTTTGAGGTAATCATAAATAGCCAACTGAGAGCGTACCTTGCGGCGATTTCCGCGCGGAACATAGCGGTTACTGAGATCTTTATCAAGAAAACGTGCTTTGACGGTATCGCTGAACTGCAGTTCCAACAGATCCAATACGCGCTGGCGCAGCGTTGGATCGAGCAGGGATACGGCAACTTCAATACGATAGTCGATATTGCGCGTCATCCAGTCGGCAGATGAGAGATATACCAGCGGATCGCCATGATTTTCAAACACGTAGACGCGCGCGTGCTCCAAGAATCGATCGACGATGCTGATAACCTGAATGTTTTCACTAACGCCCGGAATATTTGGCACCAGCGAGCACATGCCACGTACCAAAAGGCGAATTTTTACCCCAGCCGAAGAGGCGGTGTATAAGCGATCGACCAAGCCTCTATCAACCAGATTGTTGATTTTCAGCGTGATCCCAGCGCTTAGCCCCGCCTGTGCACTGGTAATTTCCTGATCGATAAGCTGGTAAAGCATACGACGCGAGTTTTGTGGCGATACCATCAAATGCTCGAAACTGACCGGACGATACGGATTCTCAATAAAATTGAACACCCGACGCACTTCGTTGGTAATACGCGCATCGGCGGTGAGCAGGGAATAGTCGGTGTACAGACGCGCGGTTTTTTCGTTGAAGTTACCGGTACCGATATGAGCGTAACGAACGATGTGATCGCCTTCTTTACGTGAGATCAGGAACAGCTTGGCGTGGATCTTCAACCCTGGCGCGGAGAATATGACGTGTACGCCGGCTTCGGTTAAACGCTTCGCCCAGTGGATGTTAGCTTCTTCATCGAAGCGTGCCTGCAGCTCCACCACGACGGTCACTTTTTTCCCGTTGTGTGCGGCGTGGATCATCGATTCGATAATGCGAGAATCTTTGGCGACGCGATAGATATTGATTTTTATGGCTAGCACGCTGGGGTCAAACGAGGCCTGACGCAGCAGTTCAAGTACGTGCTCAAAGGTGTGATACGGATAGTAAAGCAGCACATCGTGATCGCGGATGGCGTCGAATCCGTTGCGGAATTTATCGAACCAGATATGGCGCAAACGTGGCAACGGCTTATTCACCAAATGGGCGTTGCCGACATTCGGGAATTTAATGAAGTCTTTGAAATTGTGGTATCGACCACCGGCGATCACCGAGTCGTAGGAGGATATCCCTAATTTCTGACGTAGCAGTTCAACCAGTTCATCCGGCATATCACGCTGATAAACAAAGCGTACTGGCTCTGCGGTGAGACGTTGTTTTAGGCTTGATGACATCAGCTCCATTAAGCTGGATTCCATCTCCGTTACCAAGTCATATTCCGCGTCACGAGTCATTTTCATGGAATAGGCATTCAGCGCGTCATAATCGAAGAAGCCTTTGAAAATATCATCCAGACAGTAGCGCAGGATATTATCGACCAGAATCATAGGCTTGCGGCGGCGCGGGGTTTCCGGCGGAAGTATAATGAAGCGCTCAACCTTGTCGGAAGGGATCTCCAGCAGCGCATAGCTGGTGTGATGACCACGAATAATTTCGACGGCTAGATAGGTGTAGTCATCTTTGAGGAACGAGACCAAATCGGTTTCATTGTTTATCAGAATCGGGGTGATGTGCTGGCGTAGGTGATTCTTGAAATATTGGCGCAGCCATACCTGCTGGTTCTCTGAGAGCTGGCGCTCGTTAATCAAGAAAATCTGATTACGCGCCATTTCTAGCAGCAGCTCGTTGTATAACGAATCGAACTCCTGATCGGTTTTGAGAACTTTGGCCTGAATTTTTTTGAGTAAGTGGCGTGAGGCGCCGGTCGAACCTTGCTCTTCGCTGATAAGAATACGGCGCTTCAGATCGGCAAACCGAACCTTGTAGAATTCATCCAGATTGCTGGAGTAAATTCCCAGAAAACGCATGCGCTCGATGAGCGGATTGCTCTTGTCTGCGGCTTCTTGTAGAACGCGTTCGTTAAATGACAACCAACTCAGTTCTTTATCGATATAGAGCTTTTCCTGACCCATTGCGACTCCAATACTAGACAGCGACGATAAAAGTGGGAGTACCCAGTGTCTGCCTTTATTATGGCGAGAAGTTGACGCTAAAGTCCAATGACCAAACAGTAATGTAGCGTTAACAATGATGCCATATTATGCTGTGTCGCTTTTATTCGCCCTGTTAATGGAATTTGCATGGATCACACTACACCTGCGTTATTAATACGTGATAAGCGTCGAGCCTGGCGAGATCGCCTGACTCGCTACGTCGTTAGCGCGGGCGGGATGGTGGTGCTAGCTATGCTGATGTTAATTTTTGTCTATTTGCTGGTTGCTGTCTGGCCGTTGTTTAAACCCGCCAGTATTGGTCAACCTCAAGCGCTGGCTTGGCCGAAAAATGGCAACGCGCTAGCCGTCGGCGTTGATGCGACCCACCAAATGGTATGGCGCATTGATGAGAATGGAAAAGGGATGTTTCTTGCGCTTCAGCCAGCCGATAAGCCGCTGCAACCTTTGCAGGAACAGCCGTTTACCGCGACTGCCCCGAGTGCTGCCGCCAGTATGAACGGCGATTTTCCCACCATCGCACTAGCCACCGTGGATGGTAAAGTGCTCTTAGTGAGCCCGCAGTTCCACCCGGTGGGTAAAACCGGAGATACCAGCCACTTCGCCCCAGACTGGGTCTATCTACGGGGTTCAACGCCGGAACAGTTTGATGATAAGCACCAGCCGCTGCGCCAGCTTAGCGTAGGGATGCAACAACATCAGCCAATGATAGCGGCGTTGACGCAGGATGGTCGGGTACTGCTAGGTCAGCCTGCATCGACGGGGTGGCAGGTGAATCAGATTGAAGTGAACGCCCCCGTGAGTCAGGTGTTACTGTCTCCAGAGGGGAGTCGCCTGTTTGTGCTCAGTCCGAATCAACTTAGCGTTTTCCCGCTAAGTCAGGCGGGGGTAGGTAAAGGTCAGAATATTATTTTCGACCCACAAAAACCCGCGCAAAAAAATATCGTCCGCATGGCATTGCTGCCGGGAGCCAGCTCTCTGTTGCTACAAAATGCGAAAGGCCAAATTAGCCAATGGTTTGATGTACAACGTAACGGCCAACGCGAATTGACTGAAATTAGACATTATCAGCCAGCCTTAGCCGATAGCATGCTGATTAATGAACCGTACCGGCGAGTATTTGCGGCGTTGGCACCGAGTGGAAAACTGGAACTCTACTCTTCTCTACGTGAAAACGCGGTATTGCAGACGTCGATCGAATCAGGAGTCAAAACCGCATGGTTCGATCCGCAGGGAAAAGGGCTGCTGGTAGAGACGATGAAGGGCGCGTTTTGGTATCCACTGAACAACGATTACCCTGAAATCAGCTGGAAAACGTTGCTCAAACCGACTTGGTTTGAGAACTATCCCCAGCCAGACTATGTGTGGCAAACCACGTCAGGCAGCGATAATTATCAGGCCAAGTACAGCCTATGGCCTGTCGTGTTTGGCACGCTGAAGGCCGCTTTTTATGCGCTTTTATTTGCAACGCCGCTGGCGGTGGCTGGGGCAATTTATACCGCCTGTTTTATGTCTGCGCGTCAGAGAAGCGTAGTCAAACCCGCGATTGAGATGATAGGTGCGTTTCCTACGGTGGTGATTGGTTTAGTCGCCGCGATTTGGCTGGCTCCCATCATTGAGAACCATCTTTTAGCTTTGCTGGCGCTTCCGGTGCTAATCCCTTTGGTGATTGTCGGCGGAGCCGCGCTTTGGACGCGCCTTTTCCCTGCACTTGCTCAGCGGACAGGTTATCGGTTTGACGTCTGTGTGTTATTGCCGTTGCTGACGATACTGCTGGTGCTGTGGTTCATGTTGGCTCCTCATGTAGAAATTTTATTATGGGGTATGCCGCTGCATGAGCGTTTGGGCGACGGTTACGATCAGCGTAATACGCTGGTAGTCGCGATTGCACTCGGATTTGCATTAGTGCCGGTTATTTTCTCTCTGGCAGAAGATGCGCTGTTTAGCGTGCCAGCCAGTTTGGCTCAGGGCTCTTTGGCGCTGGGGGCGACCCAGTGGCAAACCTTGATGAGAGTGCTGTTGCCTAGCGCCAGTGCTGGGATATTTTCCGCCTTGATGATTGGTCTGGGACGGGCGGTAGGGGAAACCATGATTGTGCTGATGGCGACGGGTAACACACCGCTGTTGGATAATACGCCGTTCCAAGGTCTGCGAGCATTGGCGGCCAATATTGCGATTGAAATGCCAGAGGCGGTAGTGGGAAGCGCGCATTACCGCGTGCTGTTCTTAACCGCGCTGGTCTTGTTCCTGTTTACCTTTATTGTCAACACGTTGGCTGAAGCCGTGCGTTTGAAGCTACGCCTGCGCTACAGCGCTGAGCGGGAAGGGCTATGAGTACTCAGGGGCCGGTTCAAAACGCGACAAAAACGCCTTGGATGCGCAGCGGACGCCCGTGGATTTGGCTCAGCGCTGGCGCCGTGACTATCAGCCTCTTGGCGCTGATCGGGTTGATCGTTTTGCTCGCGGGGCAGGGAATGCGTTATTTCTGGCCGCATTCCGTCTATGAGTTTGAGCTGAAAAGCGGGCAGCATATTATCGGTGAGCGTTACGGCATCACTCAGGTTCCGCGTCAGCAACTGTTGGATGCCGGTGTGAAATTAGCGCCGAACGCACCCGCCCAGCTTTCACGCTTTCTCATTAAAATTGGTAACCGTGAGTGGCAAAATCAGGATTTTTTAGTCGTGATGGCTGAGGATATCAACCATACACGTAAGCCTAAAGAGCTACTGGTTCTGGAGCGCGAACATAACGGTAATGCTTATGGTTATTTGGTTGGGCTGCTGGAGAATGGGCAACCTTTGGTTGGCCGCGAAATAGTCCGCGATCTTGAGAGGCGAATTGCCAGAACTAAAGAGCTCAGCCAGAAAATAGCACATTTGCGTCAGCATCAGCTTTCTGCCATCAGCGCCCAGTTTGAGAGCCTACGTTTGACACAGCGGCAGGCCGAAATGAAGGGGAAATGGGATGCGCGTTTACAAGCACAGGTAAAAGCCGAGCGTCAGGAGTTGGAGCGTAAACACCAACAGTTGATTGCTCGTATAGATGCGCTGGGTAGAGAGCAAAAAAGCGATAGCGTTCTATTACGTGATATGAACGGCGTGCAGAGAGAAATTCCGATTTATGAAATTCACGACGCTTGGCAGCCGAATGCGATGAGTACGGGCGACAAAGTTCGCCACTGGGCGAAGCAGATTAAAAAATTTCTGGTGGATAGCCCGCGAGAATCCAATACCGAAGGCGGAGTTTTCCCCGCAATTTTCGGCACCATGCTCATGGTGATACTCATGTCCGTGATTGTGATGCCTTTGGGCGTGATTGCCGCCGTATATCTGCATGAATATGCGCGTAAGAATTGGTTTACCCGCTTGATTCGTATTGCGGTCGTGAATTTGGCGGGGGTGCCCTCCATTGTGTACGGTATTTTTGGTTTAGGTTTCTTTGTATACGTACTGGGAGGCTCGATAGATCAACTGCTCTTTAGTGAATCGCTGCCGAATCCAACGTTTGGCACGCCGGGGCTGTTATGGGCGTCACTCACGCTGGCGCTGTTAACGCTGCCGGTGGTGATTGTTTCTACCGAGGAAGGTTTGGCGCGAATTCCCGCTTCGTTACGACAAGGATCTTTGGCATTGGGAGCCACTAAGGCAGAAACGCTGCGCCGTGTTGTTTTACCTTTGGCGGTGCCTGCGATGCTAACAGGGCTGATCCTCGCCATTGCGCGAGCTGCCGGTGAAACCGCCCCTCTGATGCTGGTTGGGGTGGTGAAATCAGCGCCTGAATTGCCAATTGATAGCGTGTTCCCTTATTTGCACCTAGATCGGAAATTTATGCATCTAGGATTCCAAGTTTATGACGGCGCACTGCAAAGTCCGAACGTTGAGGCAGCTCGTCCGCTGGTGTTTGCTACGGCATTTTTGTTAGTGACGCTGGTGGTAGGGCTGAATTTAGCCGCGATGTCGATTCGTCATTATTTACGTGAGAAGTATCGTGCGCTGTCGCTATAACGGTTTGTTGCCTATCTATTCCTCGAATTCCGCAGGGATAGGTATTTATTGTGAGGAGTCAATCCCGTGGGTTTAACCGCACCGGAAACATTGCCCCTATTGGATGTCCAAGCATTGCCACCAGAGCAAACGGCATTGGCCGCTCAAGACCTGAATCTGTTTTATGGTGCCAAACAGGTGCTGTTTGACGTGAATTTACGCGTCCCTAAAAATAGGGTAACCGCATTGATTGGGCCCTCTGGCTGCGGAAAATCAACGTTGCTGCGCTGCTTTAATCGTATGAACGATTTAGTGGAACAGTGCCGCGTGGAAGGTGAGGTAAGCGTCAACGGTAGCCGCGTGAGCGGCAATGATGTTGATGTGGCTGCGCTGCGTCGTCGTGTAGGCATGGTGTTTCAGCGGCCAAATCCGTTTCCGAAATCTATCTATGAAAACGTGGTTTATGGTCTGCGGTTAAACGGTGTGCGCGATCGCCGCGTCTTAGATGAGACCGTTGAACGAGCGTTGCGGCAGGCCGCATTATGGCATGAGGTGAAAGGTCGTTTGAGTGATAACGCCTTTAAGCTTTCCAGCGGTCAGCAACAACGACTGGTTATTGCCCGCGCTATCGCCATTGAACCGGAAGTATTGCTGTTGGATGAGCCAACGTCGGCGTTAGATCCCATCTCAACCTTAACGATTGAAGAACTGATCGTTGGGTTAAAACAAAATTACAGCGTGGTGCTGGTGACGCACAACATGCAGCAGGCCGCACGAGTATCCGATTACACCGCATTTATCCATCAGGGAGAAGTGGTGGAATATGCCGATACCGATACCTTATTTACCTCGCCAAGACAGAAGAGGACTGAGGATTATATTACGGGTAGGTATGGGTGACATTTCTATGCTAGAACGATTCGCTGTGCGGGTATTTTGATAGAACTGTGAAGGGTTTCGTATGCCTAATGCGCTGAAATCTACATGGGAATTGTGTGAGGTTTCGTACGCCTAATACACCGAAACCGACATGTACACTGTGCAGGCGTCCGAGTCGGGGGGCCAGTCGCT
>NZ_KV824246.1:0-37251 GCF_001816025.1 Hafnia sp. HMSC23F03 | reverse complement strand
TCGGCTGAAGAACAACGTGCCGGAAAAGGTCAAAATCAAAAGATAAACCCAAAGCTTGCAGGTTTTTAGTTTAAGTCTTGGTAGGTAGAGCCGGCACGACAGGGATGTCGTGACGGAGTTTGGGGCGCCCTGGATGGGCGATACCAAACCGGAGCGGAGATGGCGTCTCGGATAAAAAGCGCGAGGATTGAAGGGGCGCGCGCTGGCGCCCCTCATCGGTCGCCTTCGCCAGTGGGCTCATGGAAGCGCATTTGCTGACCGGCGAACGAAATATTACACAATGCTTGCATAGTCGAGTTTCCAAACCGGAGCTACGTATTTGTTGACCGGCGAAAACACCCCACTACCTTACACCAAGCTTCCCAGCCATTTTCCCCTCAAGCCCCGCCTTAACCACTTCCCACTCATCGTCAATAATACTGAATCTAACAGAATTGCGTTTTCGGCCATCGGGCATGATTCGCTCATGGCGAACGATGCCTTCTTGTTGGGCTCCGATGCGTAAGATCGCGGCGCGTGAGCGGGTGTTATTTTCATCGGTGGTGAACTGTACGCGCACGCAGTTCATCACTTCAAAGGCGTAGGTTAGAAGGAGGTATTTCGCTTCAGTGTTGATGCCTGAACGTTGAAAAGATTGGCTCAGCCACGTATGTCCAATTTCCAGTTTGCGGTTGGCACGGTCAATTTTCCAAAAACGGGTGCAACCGACGATTTTGCGGCTTGCCGCATCGATAATCACAAAGGGGATGTGGCTGCCGTTGTCGCGGTTTTCGAAAGCGCGGTTGAGATATTGATCTATGGTTTGTGGACTTGGGATCACGGTTAATGTCATCTCCCAAAGTTGCCCGTCTGAAGCAGCATCAATGATCGACTGGCGGTGCTCCGCCTGCATTGGGTGCAGCTCAACAAGTTTGCCTTTTAAGACGGGCTGTTCCATATCAAACCTCGAATTACAGGATCGCTAATATTTGCTCTGGAGGACGGCCGATACGCGCTTTTTTTCCCTTAACGACGATGGGACGTTCGATCAATTTAGGATGATTGACCATGGCATCGATCAGTTGATCTTCCGTTAGGGATTCATCCGCCAGATTGAGTTCTTTATAGAGGTCTTCTTTATGGCGCATGAGCTGACGGGCGGAACTGAAACCGAGCTCTTTCAACAGCGTTTTCAGCGTGGCCGCGTCTGGCGGAGTATCAAGATATTGAATAATCTGGGGTTCGATGCCTTGTTCTTGCAGCAGCGCGAGGGTTTCGCGGCTTTTGGAGCAGCGTGGGTTGTGATAGATCGTTACTTGTTGTGTCATGGATTTTCCTTAACGGCCTCCGCGTTGGTATTGCTTGAAGCGTTGTTGTAGTTGTCTAAGCTGGTCGATACGCGCGTCGTAGCGAGCTTGTTTTAGGCTGCCAACGGGCATCAGTGCGCTGGCATTACTGAGTAAGCCAATCGCCTGATCTAACTGACCCAGCAGCGCTAAACTTTCAGCGCGAGCAGAAAGCTCTTCATCACGAAGGCCTTGTGCTGTGCTCGCTTGTGCGAGTAGATCCCAGCCGTTAGGATCGTTAGGATGCTCAAAGGTATAACGATAGAGTATCCGCGATGCTTTAGCGGCTTGGTTTCCTTCGACATAGGCGTTTGCCAGATTGATTTGTAAGACGGGCTCAGTGCGGCTTTTGGCTAACGCTTTCTCTAAACGGGCAATCGCGGCCGGTGCTTTTTTCTGCTCCAGATCGATATCTGTCATCAAGTCGATAAACCAGATGTTATCAGGCTGACTGTCAAGCAGGGGCTGTAGCATTTTTCGAGCATCATCATATTTGTTTGCCTGGCTGAATAAAATGGCACGGCCATAGCGAGCGGCGGTTTGTTCGCGCACGTTGCCATTTTCCATCGCCTTGAGCACATCCTCCGTCAGGAACGTATTGCCATCTTGTCCACCGCTGTACATGCCAAGCGCGCGTACCTTCGCTAATAAATAATCTTGTGAAGACTGAACTGGGTGCGGTGGCATTTGATTAGCGCGGTTGCGTGTATCAGATAAACGACTATCGGGTAGGGGGTGCGTCAGCAAAATTTCTGGGGGCTTGGAGGAGTAGCGTAGCTGATCGGATAGCTTTTGCAGGAAATTTGGCATCGCTTGCGGATCAAAACCGGATCGCTGTAGCACTTGAATGCCGATACGGTCTGCTTCTTGTTCATTTTGCTGCGTAAAGCTGATCATGTTTTGCTGGCTACCCGCTAATGTACCGCTAAGAGCGGCCATACCCGCCTGTGGGCTTGCCATTGCCAGCAAGATTGAACCGAGTGCACCGACCCATGTCAGCGGCGCAGTACGCTGCTGCTCTTCCATCGCACGCGCTAAATGGCGTTGGGTAACGTGAGAGATTTCATGCGCCATAACCGAGGCCAGTTGGCTTTCATTATCGGTATATCGGAAGAGGGCGGAGTGCAAAACAACGTTGCCACCGAAAAAGGCGAAGGCGTTGATTTCATCGTTGCGAACCAAATAGAAGTGAAACGGTGTGCGTACCGAGTTAGCATGAGCGACCAGCCTTGTGCCGAGCCCATTGATATACTCCATCAAAAGTGGATCGTTGATCAGCGGTGTACTGGCGCGCAACTGACGCACATAAAAATCACCCATCGCCAGCTCTTGGTTAATACTCAGCGTGTTTCCCGCAGTTGTACCAATGTCAGGCAGTTGGTCATCGCTAGGATCTGCTTTGCTTGGCATTGAGCCAGTGAGCAATAGCCCAGCCACTATCGTTGCGATAACCGATGTTTTAAACCGAGAAGTCATAAGTGACAGTTCCATTCAGTTTCATCTGGTGAAAGCGTTAATCAATGGGATACAACGCATTTGTAAGAGTCAGTCATGGCATTTTTGACACTAAACCCCGATAAGAGTTCTTCTTAACTTTGTCACACTCAATTACACTCATTCCACAAATGAATATACCCGCTCACATGAAATTTTTGGGTATGCGCCCATTTTCAACGCTTGAGTCCGTGTTGAGAATGGCGAAGTTTCTTGCTTGTTGGCTTATTCTGCCACCATAGCCTGATGGACTCCATGTCCTGATGACAGCAAAATTATCATTTTACGCTATTGGCGATGTTTGCCAGCTCTTTTCAAGGATAAGAACCACACGTTGTGCAGCTTAAGGAGTGACCCGCATGCTTGATATGTTAATGCAGTGGTATCGGAGACGATTTACCGATCCGCAGGCAATAGCATTGCTGACGATCCTGCTAGTCGGTTTTTGTATCATCTATTTTTTCAACGGAATACTTGCTCCGTTGCTGGTGGCGATTGTTTTAGCCTATCTGCTCGAGTGGCCAACGCATAAACTGCAATTAATTGGCTTCTCTCGAGTATGGGCGGTCATTGCTGTCCTCATTGTGTTTGGCGGAATTACTCTGCTGTCGGTCTTTGTCATTGCTCCTGCGGTATGGCAGCAGGGATTTAATTTGATGGCCGATATGCCCAAAATGGTCACTCGTTTCTACGAGTTTGCTGCCACGCTGCCTAGCCGTTATCCGGCGCTGATGGACGCAGGGATTATCGATATGGTCGTCGAAAATATCCGCGCCAAAATGGCGGTGATGGGGGAGTCGGTGGTGAAGTTATCGCTGGCGTCGCTAGTAGGGCTTCTTACATTAGCTATCTATCTGATTCTCGTGCCTTTGATGGTGTTTTTCCTGTTAAAGGATAAAGAGCAGATGCTGAACGCTGTACGTCGAGTATTGCCTCGCGACCGTGGTTTAGCAGGGCAGGTATGGATTGAGATGAACCAGCAAATCACCAACTATATTCGAGGCAAAGTGCTCGAAATGGTGGTGGTCGGTGTCGCGACCTATCTGGTGTTTCTGGTCGTTGATTTGCATTATGCCTTGCTGCTGGCGGTATTGGTCGGATTCTCAGTTTTGATCCCCTATATCGGCGCAGTGTTGGTAACCATTCCGGTGGTTATTGTGGCGCTGTTCCAGTGGGGACTGGGTGCGGATTTCTGGACGTTGTTTATTGCCTATCTGGTGGTGCAGGGGCTTGACGGGAATTTATTGGTGCCGCTGCTGTTCTCCGAAGCGGTCAACTTGCATCCGCTCGTGATCATTCTTTCGGTGATTATCTTTGGCGGGCTGTGGGGCTTCTGGGGCGTATTTTTTGCTATCCCGCTGGCGACCCTAGTGAAAGCCGTCATTCATGCGTGGCCAGATGAGTTTATCTCGGAAGCGGATTAATCATTGAGCTGAGAAAAAACAACGCCCTGCATGTGCAGGGCGTTGACGTTTTATGACGGCGGATGAGTTAGCCGTTATTTTTTACATAGTCCAGCACGATGTCGTGGTGGTTACTGGTTTTGAAATCGTCAAATACGTGCTGAACTTTGCCTTCTTCATCAATCAGGAAGCTGATACGATGAATGCCGTCATAGGTTTTACCCATAAAGGTTTTCTCGCCCCAGACACCAAACTCTTCAGCTACTTTGTGATCTTCATCAGACAGCAATGTGAAGTTAAGAACTTCTTTTTCTACAAAGCGGGAAAGTTTTTCAGGTTTGTCAGTGCTAATACCTAACACTTCTACACCCAATTTTTTCAATTCATCCATATTGTCGCGCAGGCCACAGGCTTGAAAGGTACAGCCTGGAGTCATGGCTTTTGGATAAAAATAGACTAAAACTTTCTGACCTTGGAAGTCGGCCAAGCTGATTTGCTCACCATCTTGATCTAACAGGGTAAATTTAGGAGCGATGCTACCGGCTTTCAATGGGCTCATTACTGCTCTCCGTCTTTATCTTCATGCAGGGAATAGTTCACGACGTTAATACTGCCCTGTGCGCTGAGTTCTGTACAGAGCTTCTCGAAAGCTTGTTCAATACTTTCTGCATCTTGGCTTGCAGGGCTGTGTGCTGTGATTTGAATATACAGCTTTGGTGCTGCTGAATCTTGGCTTAATTGTGTCTTGGACACCAGCTCGGCGATGTTCATATGGTGCGAATCAAATAAGTCGGTGAAGCGCTCAATGATGTGCGGAGAATCTTTTACCTCAACCTGAACCCAAACGGTGGCTGGCATGGTTGGACGTTCATGCCATGTCGTACGCTTCATGACGATCAGCAAATCCATTTCGACGCCTTTTAACGGCAGAGTGGATTCAATCAGCGTGATAGCGTTCCAGCTACCTGAGAGCAGCATAATAAAAGTGAACTCTTCGCCCAACATTGCCAAACGGCTATCTTCAATATTACACCCGCAGCTACTGACATGGCGCGTGATGTTATTGACGATACCGGGGCGATCTGCACCTAAGGCGGTGATGACTAAATAGTGTTGATTGGGCTGTGGCAAGAGCATTCTTCCTGACTTTGTGATGGTATCCCAAGGTAAACATAAAAAAAACGGCTCGACAAGCAGTTAGCACATAGATGTTTACTTGCTTTGCGATCGCTTTCAAAAGTACCATGAGGAACCTGTTTGTGGAGGGACTGTCAATGTTCACGGGAAGTATTGTTGCGCTGGTTACGCCGATGGATGACAAAGGTCAAGTCGATCGCGCTAGCTTGAAGAAATTGATTGATTATCATGTGGCCAGCGGGACATCTGCGATAGTGTCCGTGGGAACCACCGGCGAATCTGCCACCTTAAACCACGACGAACATGTCGATGTGGTGCTACAGACGCTGGATCTTGCTGATGGCAGAATCCCTGTAATAGCAGGCGCTGGAGCAAATGCAACCGCGGAAGCGATTGCGTTGACTGAGCGTTTTAATAATTCGGGCGTGGTGGGTTGTCTGACGGTAACACCGTATTACAATAAGCCAATGCAGGAAGGTCTGTTCCAGCATTTTAAAGCAATTGCGGAACATACTGATTTACCACAAATTTTGTATAACGTACCTTCGCGTACGGGATGCGATATGTTGCCAGAAACCATTGCGCGCCTGGCAGAAATCAAAAATATTATTGCTGTAAAAGAAGCGACCGGGAACTTAAGTCGTGTTAGTCAGATCCAAGAACTGGTCAACGACGATAGCTTTATTTTGCTAAGCGGCGATGACGCAACGGCTCTGGACTTTATGCAACTGGGTGGTCAGGGCGTTATTTCTGTCACAGCAAACGTTGCTGCGCGTGAAATGGCTGAACTCTGTAAGCTGGCGGCCGATGGTGATTTTGCCAAGGCTCGTAAGCTGAACCAGCGTTTAATGGCGCTGCATCAACAGTTATTTGTAGAAGCAAATCCGATACCGGTGAAATGGGCCTGTAAGGTATTGGGATTGATAGCAACCGACACTATGCGTTTACCAATGACGCCAATTAGCGATAAGGCTCGCCCTGTCGTAGAACAAGCGCTAAAACACGTCGGCTTGCTGTAACTCTTAGGGAGATTGAATGGCTTACTCAGTACAAAAGTCGGCGGTAGCGACTGTCGTCGGCATTTCTTTGGTCATGATGCTGTCTGCATGCTCGACCGATCAGCGCTATAAGCGTCAGGTGAGCGGCGATGAGGCCTATCTTGATGCGACGACGTTGTCCGAATTGAAAACACCTGCGGGTATGATTTTGCCAGTGCAAAATGGAACCTACGATGTTCGCTTGGCCACGGCTAAAGGTGAAGTGGGTAAAGCGTTGGATATTCGACCACCTGCACAGCCTTTGGCTCTGTTGAACGGCTCTCGTGGTCAGTTTGTTAACGGCGCTGCGATTGTGTTGGTTGAGAGTACTCCGGGGGCGAGTAGCCTTTGGACTCAGGTGACGCAAGCGGTTCAAGGGCTAAACTACCCAATAGCCAGCCGCAATGATGCAGGCCAGACGTTGACGACAGACTGGGTTAGCTTCCAGCGTGGTGATGAAGACGTCCAGTATGAAGGCCGTTATCAGATCTCCGTGCAACCACAAGGTTATCAGACTGCGGTTGTCGTGAAATCTTTAGGTCTGAAGCAGGGTGAAACGGCGATCACTGAGGATTCTCAAACTCAGCGTTATGCGGTGTCTGTACTGAACAACGTCGTCAGCGGTTTGGATAAATATCAGACCGATCAGGCTAATGCGCGTGCTAATCGTCAGGTCGGTGATATCGACGTGCAAAGCGGTGCCGATGATACCGGTTTACCGGTGTTGATTGCGCGCGCGCCTTATACTGCCGTGTGGGATCGCTTGCCATCAACGCTTGACCTGATTGGCATGAAAGTGACCGATCGTAGCCGTCCACAGGGGACTATTTCTGTCACGTACAAATCTATCAGCAGCAGTAGCTGGGATGATTTGGGCGCGAAAGATCCAGAACTCAAAGAAGGCGATTACAAGATTCAGGTGGGTGACTTAGATAACCGTACCAGCTTACAATTCTTAGACAGCAAAGGCGCGCCATTGACTCAGTCGCAGAATGATGCGTTGGTCAGTGTGTTCCAAGCCGCTTTTTCTAAGTCAAATGTCAGTAAGTAGCTAACAACCGTTAGTAAAGACAAAAAGGGGCTTCGGCCTCTTTTTTATTTCATTTTTTTAATGCGCAATCGTTTGGCTGGCGTATAATGCCCCTAAATTGATGCGCTTTGACCTAAAGCTGCGGATTTCAGTTTTCGTGTTCCTAAACCTATGGAGTAAGCAAAATGCAAAAGCTCGCTGAGTTGTATCGCGGCAAGGCAAAAACCGTGTATACCACTGAAAACCCGGATTTGCTGATTCTTGAGTTCCGAAATGATACATCAGCACTGGACGGCCAGCGCATTGAGCAGTTTGATCGTAAGGGGATGGTGAATAACAAGTTTAACCACTTCATCATGAGCAAGCTGGAAGAGGCGGGGATCCCGACCCAGATGGAACGCTTGCTTTCTGATACCGAGGTTTTAGTTAAAAAACTGGATATGGTTCCAGTTGAATGTGTGATCCGCAACCGCGCAGCGGGTTCTCTGGTTAAGCGCTTAGGCATCGAAGAAGGGACGCCGCTGAATCCGCCACTTTTCGATTTATTCCTGAAAAATGATGCGATGCATGACCCGATGGTAAATGAATCCTACTGCCGTACCTTTGGCTGGGTGAGCGATGAAAATCTGGCCACGATGAAAGCGCTGAGCTACAAAGTGAACGATGTGCTGAGCAAAATTTTTGGTGATGCAGGGTTAATCCTTGTCGATTTCAAACTTGAATTCGGCTTGTTTAAAGGTCAGGTCGTGCTGGGTGATGAGTTCTCTCCAGACGGCAGCCGTTTGTGGGATAAAGAAACACTGAACAAGATGGATAAAGATCGCTACCGCCAGAGCTTAGGCGGTTTGATCGAAGCCTACGAAGAAGTCGCGCATCGTATTGGTGTGAAATTAGACTAATCTTCACAGCAACTATTTGAATAAACAGCAGAGGCCTTGGTCTCTGTTGTTGTTTTTATGCTTCACTGATGCGCTGAAGCATCGGATGTTTTCCTCTCATGAAATATTTCATTATCTGATTTCTCCTTTTTATGGTATTCACGCCAGCAATTTCCTACCATTAACACATCATGTCATTTCTGAGGTTTAACTATGCGCTGGCAAGGGCGTCGCGAAAGCGACAACGTTGAAGATCGACGTGGAGATTCCACGGGTTCATCCGGTGGTTTCGGTGGCGGTGGTTTTCGTGTACCGCGTGGCAAAGGCGGCCTAATTCTGCTGGTGGTGGTATTGGTGGCGGGATATTACGGCGTGGATCTAACACCGCTGCTGAATGGTGAAGCCCCAATGGGACAAACTCAGCAACAAAGCCAGCCTGCCAAATCTGCGCAGGATAACCAGATGGCGAAATTTACTTCAGTTATTTTGGCCTCCACCGAAGATACCTGGAGTCAGTTATTCCAGAAAATGGGTAGGCAGTATCAGGAGCCGAAGCTGGTATTGTATCGGGGGGCGACGCGTACCGGATGTGGAACGGGCCAGTCGGTCATGGGGCCTTTTTACTGCCCTGCTGACAAAACTGTCTATATCGATCTCTCTTTCTATCAAGAGATGAAGAATAAATTAGGTGCAGACGGTGATTTTGCTCAAGGCTACGTGGTGGCACATGAAGTTGGGCACCACGTACAAAACTTGCTGGGTATTGAACCCAAGGTACGCCAAATGCAGCAAGGGGCAAGCAAAGCTGAGCAGAATCGACTCTCTGTGAAGATGGAGCTTCAGGCCGATTGCTTCGCTGGCGTTTGGGGCCATAACATGCAAAATCAGCAAGTGTTGGAGGCGGGCGATTTAGAAGAGGCGTTGAACGCCGCGCAAGCTATTGGTGACGACCGCTTGCAACAGCAAAGTCAAGGGCGAGTTATCCCAGATAGCTTCACT
The DNA here is from genome assembly GCF_001816025.1 of Hafnia sp. HMSC23F03. Lineage (NCBI taxonomy): Bacteria > Pseudomonadati > Pseudomonadota > Gammaproteobacteria > Enterobacterales > Hafniaceae > Hafnia > Hafnia sp. HMSC23F03. The sequence continues at coordinate 27,948 of NZ_KV824246.1, read as the reverse complement.
CATGGAACTTCAGAACAGCGCTACACATGGTTTAAACGCGGTTTTGATAGTGGAAACCCAAGTCGCTGTGACACATTTGCATCTGCTAATTAAATAGTCTATCTGCGCCCCGCATTGGATGTTGCGGGGCGCAAAGCCCTAATACCTCTTACTTCGAGTATAATATCCTCTTCTTTTGACTCTCTAAGCGGATCCGTATGTCTCTTTCTTCTTCTATCACCTCTATGCAGCGCATGGGGATCCGCCGTGTGCTAATCGTGAGCGGTGATACAACGTGGCATCGCCAAGTTATAGAAGAGAACCTGTCTTCGCTTCAGCCGAATCTATTGTGGGTTGGCGAAAATGCGCCGGAAGGCATAGCTTCTATCGCGACTCGTGCGGCGAGAGGCCTGTTGGGACAAGAGCTTGCCCATGTTGTGTTCAATGCCGCTGAGGGTGTTAATACGGAAGCTCTGGCCGCAGTTTCTGGGGCGATGAGTGCGGGTCATTGGCTCGTTTTGTTGGTTCCGGACTGGGAACAGTGGCCGTGCTTACCGGATATGGATAGCTTACGTTGGAGTGAACAGGCCGAGCCTATCGCCACACCTCATTTTGCTCGGCATTTCCAGCGTGTCACTTCACAGCACCCTGACATTATTGTGTGGAAGCAAGGGGCGCCGAAAGAAATTACTGAGCTTCACATGGCGCTCCCCGAGTGGCATCGTCCTGACGGATCGCCAACGCGGGAACAGGAGGCGATATTACGGGCTTTATTGACGAATGACGATCCTGTGAGCGTCGTGATTGGTGAACGCGGGCGTGGAAAGTCAACGCTGGCGGGCATGTTTGCTGCACGGACGGCGGGAGAGTGTTGGGTTACAGGACCAAATAGGGTGTCGACTCAGATTTTGTCTCAGCGCGGGAAACGAGTGGAGTTTTATGCTCCTGATAGGTTACTGGAGCAATGCCGGCAAAAAGTCCCTGAAAATGTTGATTGGCTATTGATTGATGAAGCCGCAGCAATTCCGGCACCGATGCTAAACGAGTTGATCTCATTTTTCCCACATGTCCTTTTAACCACGACGGTTCAAGGGTACGAAGGTACTGGACGGGGTTTTTTACTCAAATTTTGTTCTTCGCTTCCATCGTGTCAAATTTATTCCTTAGAACAACCTATGCGCTGGGCGATGGATGATCCCCTTGAGGCTTGGGTGAATTCGCTTTTGCTATTTGCTGAGCCGCAAGAGCCCTTTGTGCATGCCCGGAAGTTTGAACAAAAAAAATTATGCCAAAATGAATGGCACTCTTCGCCACAAGTGATGTCTGATTTCTACGCTCTTTTAACCAGTGCTCACTACAAGACTACGCCACTGGATCTGCGCCGGTTAATGGACGGTGTGGGAAACCATCTACATGCTAGCTTTGTTGATAGCAAAATTGTTGCCGCATTATGGGCGATAGATGAGGGCGGATTAGATGAGCAGCTAGCTAAAGCCGTGTGGGCTGGTGAACGTCGTCCCAAAGGCAGCTTAGTTGCGCAGTCATTGGCTGCTCATGGTGGACAATGGCGCGCCGCAGTTTTACGCTCCCGCAGAATCAGCCGAATTGCCGTCTTTCCCGGATGGCGACGTCAAGGCGTGGCTAGATCATTAGTCGCTGCGGTTATCCATCAAGCGCGGCAAGAACAGTTGGATTTTGTTTCCGTGAGTTTTGGCTATACGCCCGAACTGCATCAGTTTTGGCAACGATGTGGTTTTCAACTTGTCAGGTTTGGAACGCATTTAGAAGCGAGCAGTGGCTGCTATACAGCGATGGCGATGGTGCCTCTAAATGAAGAATCAGATCAGCTTTTACGCCGATTGCAGCTACGTTTGCAGCGTGATGGCTACTTTATCGAAAAAAAGCTCAATATAAAATTGCCCATTAGCGTGAAAAAAGACCTCTCGCTGAATCGGGATGATTGCGATGAACTTCACGGTTTCGCGCATTGTTATCGCCCGTTTGATGTTTCTATTTATGCACTCATTAGGCTTGCAAATAATCTTTCTGATAATGAACTTAATTGCTTTCTAAAAGATTGTGTAAGTGAGAATTGTCGTGTGAGTGAGTTGTGCGATAAATATAGGATATCTGGTAAAAAAGAGCTGGTTACCCGATTGCGGTCTGTATTGACTGACATTCTTAATGGTTAATGACGGCAGTTCTGAATATTGCTTTCCTAAAGATCATTCTATTTTAAATTTATTTTCCCACTTTGTTTGTGTTCTGATTTATTTAATTGAGAATTAAATTTATTTATTTTCCAGGTCGTTTATCGTGAAAGTTTTTTATATTTTCACGACGACTATTGTTACTGTATTTAAAGGTTTTTTTTAGTTGAATTAAATCTACCTCTTAATTATTATTTAATTCCGCTGAACTTTGGCGAAAGCACTTTCAGATAGTTTCATATATTTTAAAAGTATCAACAATTCATAACTATATTCATCTCTGATGGGTTATGGATTAACGTTGCCTATATTGAGGGAATAACAGATGTCTTCTTGGAAGAATAAGACTGCTTTAACGCGTCTGGCATTGGCTTGCTCCATGGCTATCGCAGCTCAAGCTGCTGTAGCTGCTACAAATGATATTTCAGGTACTACCTACGACACCTACGGCCACGATCTTGGCTACGGTAATCATGTTTATATCAATGAGTTTACCGACGCTAACGCTGGTAGTTATGTTGATGGATATGTAGATTTTGATGGATATGTCGGCTGGAATAATTCAACTGACGGATATTATGATGGCGATATCTATCCAGTAATTAATAAATCTGTCGTTAATGGTGTTATTTCAACCTATTATCTTGCTTATGATTCATCAAATACTGCTGATACGTTAAATATCACTAACAGCACTATTCACGGTATGGTTACATCATCCTGTGTAACCGATGAATGTGCTCATGATACCGAACATCTGTTGGGTACACTGCAGCTGACCGTTGATAACTCTACGATTGATGATACCTACGAACATTATGATTATGACGTGACTACAGATGGTGTTCGCGATCATGATCTTTACAATACCTACGCAATGGGTAATGCAATTACTCTGGATCAGGAAGCAAATGTTGTTATCCAGAACAATTCCCACGTTGCAGGTATTACCTTAACTCAGGGTTATTATTGGGAAGATGGTGTAACTAATAGCCCAGAAATTTTTACTGATACCGTAACTGTTAAAGATTCTGTGGTCACTTCAGGTGCTTACTCAGAATTGGGTAATACAGGCTTCTATGGTCAATCAGGCAAACCAAGTGACTACTCAGGAACGGGTTTTGCAGGCCTTGATGATGCGGCACTGATTGTTGCGGCAAGTAATATTGATAACGCCATGCAAACTACGGCTACGTTTGATCATTCAACGTTGACTGGCGATGTTCTGTTCTCCAGCGTATTCGATAAGAACTTTGATCCAACTGGCCATGATTCTAACGGTGGTCATGATAAAGACATCGGTGGTTGGACCAATGGTTGGGATGATCAAGATTCTTTAAATCTGACATTAACCAACGGCAGTAAGTGGGTTGGTGCTGCGATGTCTTCTGTTGAACATACGAATACTCTGTATGATTACAGCCCTAATAGCCTGTGGCCAACGGATGAGTTCGATATAAACGGTGATTACACTTCAGCCGCTGTTTATCAGAGCGGTTTATTCAACGTTACTCTGGATAATAGCTCTGAGTGGGATACCCGCAAGCAATCTAACATTGACACTTTGACCATTAACAACGGTTCTCAGGTTAACGTTGAGAATTCAAGCTTGCTGGCTGATAGCATCACCTTAAATAACGGTTCTTCGATGCATATCGGCGATAACGCTGACGACACGACAATTCCTCGTTCGGATGGCTATAACGGCGGTGTTGCTACTGATTCACTGAACATCAATAGCGGCAGTCAGGTTATTTTGACTGAAGAAACTGCAGCACTGTATGCCAACACAATTACTGTGACCAACGGTGGTGAACTGAACTTAGGTTTGGGTCAGACCGATACTCACAGCTTGGTATTAAGTGATGCTGGTACTCTGAATGTCGGCAGCCGTGAGTACGTGCTCAATTCAGATATGAGCAACGCGCGTTATGTGACCAATGATGTTAATGCTGCTGGTTATGACCACGGTGTTATTGCTATCAACTCTGACGGTCACCTGGCGGTTAACGGTGATGTGAGCGGTAACTACACTGTTCGTGTAGATAACGCGACTGGTAAGGGTTCTATCGCTGATTACCAAGACAAAGAAATTGTTCGTGTGTACGACAATAATGCAGATACCAGCGCATCGTTCACCGCAGCTAACCGTGCTGACCTGGGTGCTTATACCTATGAAGCAGAGCAGCGTGGCGATACTGTTGTTCTGGACCAGCGTAATCTGACTGATGCTGCCAATATGGCGCTGAGCATTCCTTCTGCAAACGCCAACATCTGGCATATGGAGCAGGACACTCTGGAACGTCGCCAGACTCAAACTCGTGATAGCGTGGGTGACACTGGTGGTGCATGGGTGAGCTACTTCGGCGGTCATGTTAACGGTGACGGCGATGAGATCAGCTATGATCAAGATATCAGCGGTATCATGGTTGGTGTGGATAAGATTATCGACGGCAACTATGCAAACTGGTTGGTCGGTATGTCAGCAGGCTTCGCTAAAGGCGACGTTAGCGACCACAGCGGCAGCGTAGATCAGGACAGCCAGTCTGCTCGTGTCTACTCTTCTGCTAAGTTCGACAACAACGTCTTCTTGGATACCTCTTTAAGCTACTCTCATTACAGCAACGATCTGGATGCTGATATGAGCAACGGCGACCACACATCAGGCTCTACCAGCTCTGATGCATGGGGCTTCGGCTTGAAAGTGGGTTACGACATTGCTCTTGATACTCAAGGTAAACTGAGCCCATATGCTAGCGTTTCTGGTCTGTTCATGGACAGCGATGACTACCGTACCAGCAATGGCATGGATGTGTCTGACCAGGGCTACAACAGCTTGCGTTACGAAGCGGGTATCAATGCTAACTATCGCTTCGACTATGCAAACGACCAGTCTCTGACTCCATATGCGACTTTGGCATACGTTTATGATGATGCAGGCAGCAACGATGCAGACATCAACGGCGACAACATTGACAACGGTGTTGGTGGTTCAGCGGTTCGCGTTGGGTTAGGCGGTCAGTTTAACTTCACTAAGAACTTCAGCACCTACGCAGGCGCAAGCTATATGGGTGGTAGTGATATCGACCAGCCATGGGCTGTTAACGCTGGCGTGAAATACAGCTGGTAATAGATTCATACGCACAGGCAACAGTATGCAATCTCTTTTGCTAGCGTCCAAGTAATAGAGGTTGTACCGAAAGGATTTTGGGCTGTTGCCTAGTATGAATTCTCCGTGCAGTTTAGGCTGCGCGGAGAGTCCCTTAAATTGAATGGCCCTTCGGGGCCATTTTTTTTATCTCGTTTTTAATGAGTATTGAGCAAAAAAATAGAACAACCTCATCAAGGAAATACGATTTTCCTCAAAACTCTTCGGCGTATAGTGGTGGTTAACAAATGATGCCAATCAGTGGCATGTTTTAATTAACCGAGGAGTGACCTAATGAAACACGAACATCATGTTGTCCAAAGCCCTGCAACACCGGCAGAACAGCTGATTTTGCTGTTTCACGGGGTTGGCGATAATCCGGTGTCTATGGGAACGATTGGAGAGTATTTTGCTCACGCTTTTCCAAACGCGCTGGTGATTAGCATCGGATCACCCTATCAGATCCCGAGCGGCCAAGGTTTGCAGTGGTTTTCGGTGAATGGGATAACAGAAGAGAACCGCATCGAGCGTATTAATGACGTTATGCCTCAGTTTATTGAAATTGTGCGATATTGGCAGCGTGTTGCTGATGTTAACCCTGAGGCTACTGCGCTAGTCGGATTTTCTCAGGGAGCGATTATGGTGCTTGAGGCGGTGAAAGTGACGCCAAATTTGGCCGGAAGGGTGGTATCTTTCAGTGGCCGTTTTGCCGCATTACCTGAAAAAAGTTTAGGGAATACAGTTGTGCACCTGATTCATGGTAGTGAGGATACGATTATTGCTATCGATAACGCGCATCAGGCTGCAGAGAGTATGCAAAGATCCGGATCTGACTTTACTTTAGATATCGAGCCGATTGGGCATGCCATCGACCAGAATATGATGGATTTAGCGCTTGAGCGTTTACACGCTTACATTCCGCAACGCTATTGGGATGAAGCTCTGAGTGGTAAACGTGGTGATTTGATCGCATTTAAATAAAATGATGATCTTGAGAAGGGCAATGAAAATTGCCCTTTTAATTCCGATGAGTGCTTGGCGCTATTTCTTTTTAGGCCAGTCATCATCATTGTCCCACTGGGCATTGTTATCGCGATGCGGTGGCAATTCAGGCTTATTGCTCAGAAAACTTTTGTGGTCTACTTTGAGCAAGGCTTTCATCCCATTCCACACCATCCCGATCAGAACTAACAGAATAATCCACCAGTAATCGGCTAACCATTGCATAGCTACCACCTTAAATTTTTGGCTAATTAAATGGCTGAACTGCAAACGTTGCGGTCTTTCGAATCATGTTTCATCGGTTCGAACCACCAACGTCGGTGAAACGGTATAACCGCTTTTCTGCATGACACCATTCACTCTGCGTTAAGTATACAGCCTCAGAAACAAAGTTATGCGGAGTTTCCGCAATAAAAATAGGACAGGGTAGCGCTAAATTACGTATAAATTTCCTGAGCTTAAGATAAAAAACCGCCCATGTAGGCGGTTTAAAGCATATAAGTAAGGCTTATTTTATGGCAATAAAGCGGGAAAAAATCTCTGAAAGGCGTGGGATAAGCCATTCCGAACCCGCAATGTGCTGGCCTTGCCATGCCTTTTTTAGCACCTCTTCCGTTAGCTGATGTTCAGCCAAGGAAGAGAGGGGGCGATAGCTGAGATGCCAAGGCTCTACCGCAACACCTTGCTGTTTATCGCTGAATGGACGGTAAAATCCAAAACGGTCCATATTATCTGAAAGCCATTGGTTTAATGGATAGAAATAACCGCCTTCCAGATATTCCCACGGCTCAAGCTGAAGTTTTTCCCCATCGGGTAAAAGATCTGGATCATAGATATCGAGATCGGTTCCCCAATGATGGCGACTAGCGCCAGGAAGTGCAGACCAGCGTAAAATTGCACAGCATAACTCACCATCCGTCAGCGTTGTGATATCCAGTGGTTGGCTATTTTCATCGAGAACCGCGCGTTCGCCATTGAACTTCGCATTCCAGATAGTTTGCTGTCGAGCAAAGTCTCTAAATGTGCTGGCAGGTTGTAAATTAAACCCAGCGTCTTTGGCTGCGCATTGCAATGCCTGAAAAGCCTTAACGGCCTCAGGTTGTAAACGATGGTTCCCACAAAGTACGGCGAGATGCTCGGTGCTTTGTCCGGTCAGCATTTCCGGCGTGATCATGCGACGAGTTGCTCCATTATTCTTTGGTACATACGGCTCAGCATTTGCAGGTCTGCGGCATGAACACACTCATCCACTTTATGAATCGTGGCATTGACCGGCCCGAGTTCAACGACCTGAGTGCCCATCTGCGCGATAAAGCGTCCATCAGAGGTTCCACCGGTGGTCAGCAACTGTGGCGTAATTTCGCCATAATGCTGAATGGCATTGACGACAGCGTCGACCAAATGACCGCGTGCGGTTAGGAAAGGCAAGCCTGAAACGTTCCACTCTAAGCTATAGCTGAGTTGATAGCGGTCAAGTAGGTCTTTGACTCGAGCCTTAATCGAATCGACGGTCGACTCCGTGCTGAAGCGGAAATTAAACTGTATATATAACTCGCCAGGGATCACGTTATTGCTACCCGTACCCGCGGCGATATTCGCGATCTGCATACTGGTAGGGGGAAAGAATTCATTCCCCTCATCCCAAACTTCATTGACCAACTCATTTATCATAGGAGCGGCTTTATGAATGGGGTTATCGGCCAAATGTGGATAGGCAACATGGCCCTGTACGCCATGAATATAGAGGTTAGCCGTCATTGAGCCACGGCGGCCATTTTTAACCACATCGCCGACTTTCTCCGTGCTAGACGGTTCGCCAACCAAGCAGTATTCAACCTTCTCCTGACGTGCAATCAGCTTTTCCACTACTTTAACAGTGCCGTTTACCGCGCTAGCTTCTTCATCCGAAGTGATTAAGAAAGCCAGACGCCCCTGATGGTGAGGGTTGGCTTCGATGAAGCGTTCAGCCGCAACGACCATGGCTGCCAGCGAACCTTTCATATCCGCTGCGCCTCGGCCGTAAATCATACCGTCGCGCAGGGTTGGTTCATACGGCGGATTGGTCCATTTGGATTCATCTCCGCTTGGTACCACGTCGGTATGGCCAGCGAATGCTAGCGTAGGGCCATTACCCCCGCGATAAGCCCAAAAGTTACGGGTGTCGCCAAACGTCATATCTTCGATGGTAAAACCAATGGCTTGCAGACGTTCGATCAATAGATCCTGACAGCCTGCATCTTCAGGGCTAACAGAACGGCATTTGATTAACTGCTGAGTGAGCTCAAGTACAGGGCAGGTCATCGTATTTTCTCCTCAGCTAAAAATTGTGCATATTGCTCCGGCTTAAATCCCAGCAGCATGTGGTCATTATGTGCCAATAGCGGGCGTTTGATAATCGCGGGATGCTCCAGCATTAATGCTGCTGCGTTATCGGCATCGGTGATACTGCTGCGTAATGATTCATCCAGCTTGCGCCATGTCGTTCCGCGCGTGTTCAGTAACGCTTCCCACCCCAATTGGGCGATAAACGTGTGTAGCAGATCGGCCTCTAAACCATCGGCACGATAATCATGAAACTGATAGACCACCTGTTGCTCCTCAAGCCATTTTCGGGCTTTTTTAATGGTGTCGCAGTTCTTGATGCCATAAAGATAAAGAGGTGCTTTTTCTAAATTTGCTGTCATGCGGCAAGAGTACCTGTGTCTAAGCTCACGATCTGGCGAATTCATGGTGTGTGGCGCAGACCCTGACTTGTTGATGTTGTTAAATTATTTAACACATAATGCGGGAAAAAGGGCTCATGATCCAGAGTGTTAGCGCTAAGAGTGTTCCGACTGTGTAAATTGAGGCTGCGCTTTATCTAAATAGTGCTTCTGAATAGTCGTTCTTATAGAAATATCGACTAGGTCAAATATTCACCATTGGTCTGTAAAAGGTTATCATGATCGGGTACTAAATTTTGTAAGCCACCAAAGACGTAAATATGATTGATACAGAACTAAGCAACTGGAAAGCGTTTATTGACGCCATGTTGTCAAACAAGCACCAGTAATCACAAACTGGTCAGAAAGTCTCTCGAGTGAGAGGCTATAAGTTTGAGACCGTCGGCAATTTGTAGATCGTTTTAAACGAATATTTTTGATAATTTGTGACAAGCCAAACACCATGGTTTTACCCAAATAAAAGGCAGCCCGCGGGCTGCCTTTTGCTTGTCAGCGTTAAACCACCTCCATCGGGAGAGGGAGGTGGTTGAGTGATTATTCTTTTGGCGGGATGATTTCATCTGGCTCTATAGCGGATGCCGTTTTTCCGGGAAAGCGGCGGCGAACCAAAATAAAGAATACTGGCACAAAGAAGATGGCAAGGATGGTTGCAGTAAACATTCCACCTAATACGCCAGTCCCGACCGCATGTTGACTGCCTGAGCCCGCGCCATGACTTATCGCCATAGGCAAGACACCAAATATGAATGCTAACGACGTCATCAATATTGGGCGTAGACGTAGACGGCATGCCTCCAGCGTGGCTTCCAGCAAGTCTTTCCCTGAACGATGTAGCTCATTGGCGAACTCCACAATCAATATGGCATTCTTAGCGGAAAGACCGATGATCGTTAGTAGACCAACTTGGAAATAAACATCGTTTTCCAACCCGCGTACCCACGTTGCGCATACGGCTCCCAGCACCCCTAATGGCACGACCAACATGACCGAGAATGGAATGGACCAGCTCTCATATAACGCCGCCAAACACAGGAACACTACAAGTAGCGAAATTGCATAAAGTGCCGGAGCCTGAGCACCAGAGAGTCGTTCCTGATAGGACATGCCTGTCCATTCTAAACCGATACCGTTTGGTAGGTGGCTGACAAGGCGCTCCATAATATCCATCGCTGTACCGGTACTAACCCCCGTAGCGGCTTCACCGACGATCTCTAGCGCTGCATTACCGTTGTAGCGCTCCAGTCGTGGTGAGCCATAGGTCCACTGGCTGTTGGCAAAAGCAGAGAATGGAACCATCTCGCCATTGTTATTGTTGACGTACCAGCTATAGATATCGCTTGGCAGCATACGGTAAGGAGCCGCGCTTTGGACATAAACCTTTTTGACACGGCCGCGATCTAGGAAGTCATTAACGTAAGTTGAGCCCCAAGCCGTTTTTAAAGTGTTGTTGATGTCATCAATATTAACGCCTAGCGCTTGTGCCTTGCGTTGATCAATGTTGACCTGCAACTGTGGACTGTCGTCTAAACCGTTGTGACGAACACGCGTGAGCTGAGGTTCTTTTGCCGCCGCGGCCAACAAGGTGTCACGCGCTTTCATGAGCTCAGCATGCCCAAGACCCGCATGATCTTCGAGCTCCATATCAAAACCGGCTGAGTTACCCAATCCTGAGATTGCTGGAGGGCTGCTGGCAAAAACTCTGGCTTCCTTAATTTTATTAAATTCAGCGGTTGCGCGATCGATAATGGCAAATGAAGAATCATCAGGATTGGATCGTTCATCCCAGTGCTTCAAACGTACGAACATACGTGCAACGTTCTGACCGTTACCGCCAGGGCCTGAGCCAATAATTGAGAATACGGAAACGACGTTTTTTTTCTCACCTTGCAGCAGGTAATTTTCTACTTTCTCCACGACTTTCAGCGTTTGCTGTTGCGTTGATCCAACGGGTAACTGGATCTGGGTCATGAAGACGCCGCGGTCTTCCAAAGGCAAGAAAGAGGTCGGTAAACGCGTGAACGCGAGTGCTAAGCCAACGATAATCAACAGGTATAACAGCATGGTACGCCCACTGTTGCGCACAATACGGGCGACACCGTTTTCGTACTGATGAGTACTACGCTCAAACACGCGGTTAAACCAGCCGAAAAAGCCTTTTTGGCTGTGAAGCTCACCCTTTTTAATCGGCTTAAGTAAGGTCGCGCACAGCGCCGGTGTCAAGATTAAGGCGACTAAAACAGAGAAGACCATTGCCGAAACGATAGTCACAGAGAATTGGCGATAAATGGCACCGGTTGTGCCGCCAAAGAAAGCCATAGGCACAAATACAGCGGAAAGCACTAAGGCGATCCCGACCAAAGCGCTTTGGATTTGCGCCATCGATTTACGCGTCGCCTCTCGGGGGGATAACCCTTCCTCGGCCATCACGCGTTCGACGTTTTCCACCACCACGATGGCGTCATCCACCAGAAGTCCGATGGCAAGCACCATCGCAAACATCGTTAGGGTATTGATACTGAAGCCAAAGGCATACAGTACTGCGTAGGTGCCAAGTAATACGACCGGTACTGCAATCGTGGGAATTAAGGTTGCTCGGAAGTTTTGTAGGAATAAATACATCACCAAGAACACGAGGAAAATCGCTTCGAACAGCGTTTTTACGACGTCCTTGATAGATTCCTGCACAAATGGCGTTGTTTCATAGGCATATTCGACTTTTAAGCCGTGTGGGAAATATTGCTCTAGCTCAGTGAGTTTGGCTTTAACCAGTTTATCGGTCGCGAGCTCATTGGCGCCAGAAGCCAGTTTGATGCTCATACCCGACGCTGGCATTCCGTTGTATCGGCTCAGATAATCGTAATTTTCTGCCCCGAGTTCAACAGTGGCAACATCCCCTAGCGTGACATAAGAACCATCGGTATTGACTCTGAGAGTAATATCTCGGAATTGTTCTGGTGTTTGTAGCTGTGCTTGGGCGTTCATGGTGGCATTCAATGCCTGACCATTGACGGATGGCGTTCCACCGACTTGTCCAACGGCAATCTGATTGTTTTGGGTTTCAATCGCAGTAACAACGTCTTGGGTCGTCAGTTTATAGTTATTAAGTTTGTTGGGGTCGAGCCAGATACGCATAGCATATTGGGAACCAAAGGCGTCAACGCTACCCACGCCGTCGATACGGCTGATAGGATCTTGTAAATTACTGGCGACATAGTCGGCAATATCTTGCCGAGTCATACTGTGATCGGTTGAGACAAAGGCGACGGTCATTAGGCTGTTATCGCCGGATTTTGAAACCGTCACACCCTGTTGCTGTACATCCTGCGGCAGCTTACGCGTCGCTCCTTGCAACTGGTTTTGCACCTGCTGCATCGCTTCATTAGGATTTATTCCAGCCTGAAAGGTCAGGGTGATTGAGGCGCTGCCGGTGCTACTGCTCTGAGATGACATATACAACAAGCCATCTAGGCCTGTCATATTTTGTTCGATAATCTGCGTTACCGTATTTTCCAGCGTTTGAGCAGAAGCCCCCGGATAGGATGCGCTGATGCGTACCGTTGGCGGCGCAAGGTTTGGATACTGCTCAACAGGCAGAGTGTTTATCGCTAACAGCCCTGTAAGGCTGATAATAATGGCAATAACCCAAGCAAAAATGGGGCGATCAATAAAAAAATTAGCCACGGGTAAATACCCTCATAACGCTTACTCTTATGCTTGAAAGTGGAGGTCTAGACGTAAATCGATCCATGCTAACGCACTTTATCCTGTCAGTGAGTTCAAAACGTGGAGAAAAAAAGGAGAAAGAGTAAATATTCTTTCAGACTGTATGTATTTGCCAGCATTATTCAGTCTAAGAGGGCGGTGAGGCTGTATTTTGATATTCATCATAATACAGCCTATGAATGTGGGGGGACTTTAACGAAGCTCCATTTTTACCGTAACGTTACCTTCAAATTTACCCGGTTGGGGTTTGCTGGATGTCGTGCTCACCGGCGCTGCTGTCATACTTATCTTTCCATTTCCCTGCGTATCCAGAGTGATGGGTAAATCGAGTGAACCGTCTAGCACAATATCATTGTTATTTTGATCATACATACGAACGCCGATGTCATCACGGTCGAGCATTTTTGCAATGAGATTGTTGCTGCCTGCGGCAACCCCTTGGTCGGCCGTAAGGCTGAATTTGATTTTTCCTGCGTTGGCGGCGGCCGGATCGTCGCAGTGATACGTGATATCAACGTCTTTTAAGGTGTAGTTGCTTGGAGGCTCACCTTGGGAAACAAACTGTGATGTCACGATATTACCCAATTCAACCTCTATGGTGCTTCCTGCATTGATAGTGCAACTCAACGGCGCGGTAAGTTTTCCGGTCACTTGAATACTGGACACCCATTGTGTGTCAGTGACGCTGCAATAGTTACCGAAAGAGAGGCACGAATAATTTTGCACGATAACCGTTGATGGAATGAGCTCTTCGCCAAGAATCGCTTTTTTAATGTAAAATCCGAAAGTTAAAATATTCCATTTAAAGCTTCGTTTTGTACTGCTCGCGTCGGTAGGTTTTGTTGCGTCACTACACACATCGCTTGTTCCTTCAGTGTGTCTTAGCTCTACCTCATGGACGCTATTCATGCCTGCAATAGGTGTTGGATAGGTATCAATATTAATAGAAGGCAGGCCGCTGCCATCGGGTGAGTTTATCGCGTTGCCATAGGCAGTCACGTTGATATCCAGATGTTCGGTCAAATAACCATATCCGTTGGTTCCAGGAGGCAGTGGGCTACTTGCTGCGGTAGTTTCATAGATGGTTGTGGATGCGTAAAGATTATACGGGCAGGTACAGTTTGCAACGACAGCTGGACCATTACCTGTGATGTGCTCATTCGCACTGGCAGAATACCCATCCTGGTTTTCTTCGGAGGGGAGTTCTGTCTCAGTATTAATCGTGTAGGTTACTGGCGCGGGAAAGCAGTTCTGTAACACCGTCGTCGCCGCTTGAGAGAAAAGGGGGAAAATAGAAAACATCAACACCAGACAACGTTTGGATAGTTGAAGGAATGCGACGTGTGTAGCGGTCTTTTTATTTTGCATGATTTACATCCGGCTTGCAGAGTGCGCTGGCTTGGTGAATGCCACCCACTGTTGCTTCAGAAGAAGAGGGAAACACGACGTCTGCGTGACAACGTTGTTCAGATGAGTCGCCCCACTGCACCGTCAATGCAATGTGTTCACCCACCCCTGAGAGATAAAGTTCGCCATGGTCATCCACAATTCCGCTTAGAGACAGTCCATCCACACTGGCTACGGCTCCAAATGGGATAATGCGGCCGTCTGGGCGGGTGAGGGTGATTAGCGCTCGATAGCCGATATGAGCCGTAAATTGTGTGCTGACAGCGGCGTTCCTGCTTGGAACAACAGTCATCGTCGTTGCATCTGTGTCAATATCATCGGGTAAACTGGTGGTATCGACGCGAATAACGTTTTCCTGATAGGGCGTAAGGGAAGGGATAATGGCGTTGCCAAAGAAATCGGTTCGAACGCCACGCTGATTTGTAAAGCGCACACCGGATGCGCCCTTTGCGCTGACAATCGCAAATTGTTCACCTAGAGGCTGGGACAGGGTTACACCTAATGGATGAGCAACAACCGCGCCGCTTACACCATAGGTCAATTGCCGAGAATTATCAGAGGCGTAGTAATAGCCCGCATTAACGTTGGCATATTGCGAACGATAACCGCCATACACGCTACTGTTATCTTCACCGCCATGATTGGTATGGCTTTGCTGAAGTGAATAACTCAGTCTATCGTCATCCAGCGCCGTGCCATTAAGCCCAACGTTATGGCTAGTGTCGCCCCGTTTACTGGAGTTGATATTGTAGCTGACCCAGCTTTTGGGTAGCCATTTTGCGAGCGGTACACTAAAACCTAGCGACATCATTTGGTCGCTCTTCTCATCGCTGGTTTTGCTATAGGTATAGGCAAGATTAACGCTAATATCCCCAATAACCCGGCTGAATCCTGATGTCACACTTCTTTCTTTACGACTGGTCTGCCAGTAGTCCTGCTGATAGCCCGAGACATATAGACTACTGTTCAGAATTGTTTGATTGAGGTTTAACTGAAGCCTGCTGCGCTTGTTATAGCGAAATGACCAATCTGTATCGCTATCGTCATATTTTTCATTCGCATCGGCAAAGCTGTAGTAGCCACTCGTCGAATATCGATAGCTTGCGAGCGTGAAGTTCGTATCTGTCGTTTCTATCTTCTTGGTATACATGAGGCGCCAAGACTGACCGTCTTGCTGTTCATCATTATCTAGACGTGCTTGCGCCCAAGTTACATCGGTCGATATCGAGCCGAAATCGCCAAGCACAACTCCAGTGCCGCCGTTGAATGCGTGATAGTCGGGCGAAAATGTTACACCGCCAAAAAAAGTCAGGTAGTTGTTAAGTCCGTAAATGGCGCTGCCTTGTGCAAAAAGTGGCTCATTTGCGGTGAGAGCTTCGTCAGCTCGATAGCGTGCGAGAGTGACTTCATAGCGGATATTACCCGGCCGTTGCATGACTGCAACACTTGAATAAGGTTGGGTGAAGCGATGTTCGGTGCCGTCAGCTTCCTTGACCGTAACCTCAAGGTCCGCACTGTTGGTCGTCGAATACAGGTCGGTAATTTCAAACGCACCCGGTGCCACATTCGCTTGATAAATGACATAGCCATTTTGACGTACGGAGATTTCCGCGTTAGAGCTGGCGATACCACGTATTATTGGTGCAAAACCACGCTGATTATAGGGCAGCATTTCATCGTCAGATGCGAGATTAATACCTCGATATTGCAGGCTATCAAAAACCTCGCCACGAGTGCTGTTTTCGCCTGCAACAAACTGCGCTTTTAATAGGTGAATGTCATGTTGGACCCACGTATTAATAGCCTGCCAAGACTGCGTATGATCTGATTGGCTCCAGGTTGAATAGTTACGAAGTCGCCATCCGCCCAAATTAGCACCGCTGCGCAGATTGAGATACTGCGTGTCGTTACTCGTATGATCGCTATTCTCATGCCGTGAACCAGAAAATGCGTAATCAGCAAAAAGCACGGGCGCGCCGTCATTCCAGCGCGAAGGGTCAGCGTCGGTGGTATGGTGCGTATCGATGGCCGCCTGTGGCATGCTAATACGCAACGTCATTGTGTTGAAATCGAATGTCACTGATGCAAAAGGAATATATGCATCAATGGTGTCGATCAATGGCTCAGTGCTAGGCAGGTTTGCTAAGCTGGGATAAGCATCGACACGAACTCCCCACTGGCGTAGTTGTTGGGGGCTCAATTGCGGCAGCAGAGCACCGTTCTTATTATTGATATAATTGATCGTTTTGTCGTCTATCAACTTCTTATTAATGATTATCTTGGTTTGATAGGCACCGGGTAATTGACCGTTTTCTTTTGAAAACAAAGACAGGTCAATATCCTGCTGAGACAATTCTTCCCCCTCAAGGGAGGAAGGGGAAAAATAAAATTCTCTGGCGCTTACGTTGCTGACAGCAACGAGCAGCAAACCACTCAAGCCCCTCAATAATCGATGGGATTGCAAGTTGGGATGAGAGAAGCGTTGGCGCAATCCTTTAGCTGCCATGAGACTCATTATCCCAGAGTTAAATTCGATGTAAATTCATTGGTTGCGTTGCCATAATCACTAATGCAACGCCAGATCACGTTTGAATCTTTGACTGTATCGGGTAATTGAGATTGTGTGGTTGATTTTGGGGCGACCATTTCAATATGTTCCACTGATTTTCCGCCCACTTTTAAACTATCAAAAACGCTGTAATAGTCGCCATCGTTCGTAATCAGCAACTGATTATCATGCCGGATAAACCTCAGATTTTTACAGGTATCAATGGGGGTATCATGCAATCCCTTGGGGCGCCAAAACAATTTCAATCGAGTTTTATAGATGAGGCGCAAAACATTTTTATCATCCTCGTCTTTTGCCATTGCAGGGATCGTACGTATATTCATGTAAAATAAAGATTCACGATCGGTAGGTAACGCTTTACCTGACCATGTGATTCGCAGACTTTGCTCTTTTTGTGGATCAAGCCTGAAAAGTGGTGGGGTAATGATAAATGGCCCGCGAGTTTTTCCGTCACCAGTATCAATCCAAGATTGAATGAGCCAGGGTAGATCCTTTTCTTTATTTATCAGCGGTAGAGCAACCTCCTTCTTACTGGCGTCATAAATAATACGTGTTCGCCCTATCTGAACGCCAGCCGCATGGCTGAAGCCAGATAGAATGCATAATATAGAAAAAACGGTCGGTATAAGAATTCGCATATGAGTGATCTTTAATAAATACATATCAATTTTGTATATCACAGCAAGCTTAGTGTTATATCTAAGCTGTTGGGCGAAATCATGCTCAGCGTGTTATTAGTTGAATCGCTAATAACACGCTCAGTTAATCACTAAAATTTTAGTGATAAACAATATTAATAGTTAAATCTGCATCAGCGGGACCAGGGGTGACAGTTGATGCAAATGATTTATATCGAGCGTCAAAGGTTGCATAAACTTTATCTGTGGGCAGTGTTGGTAGACGAAAAGAAAGTTGTCCTTCTGCCCCATCAACTCTGATAAAAGTTGTATCGGCGCCACTTGGACTAAGAGCAATACCTACTCCCGTCGCGGCTGTTGCACCACTGGTTGTGATCTTACTAACGTCGAGTAAAGTATTCGAGTTAGTGAGTGCAAAAGAGCCTGAGAAGGTCAGTTGAATGTTAGGTAGCCCATCGCTTTTCAGCGGGCAATCTTCCAGAGAAAGACTTACAGGGACGATATCTGATTCTGTTCCTATCGAACTGAAATATGTGGTGGGATAGGTACCTAGTGGAACCTTGTATTCGTTGGTTCCGTCCTCATTAACAATGACACAGCTGGGTTCAATAATTTCTCCCGTAAAATGAATTTTACCTGCGTTATTCTCTGCAGCAAATACGGTTGCAGAGGAGAGTGCGATCATGGCAATAAACAAGTTCCTTTTCACTATACTATTCTCCGTGATAATTCTATTTGGCGCAATTAATAAGTATGAATTATATTTTTTAAGGACTCATTATTTCAGATATTTCGCGGAGTATACACGTGTATTTCTTGATTCTGAAATGTATTTGGATGTTTTCAGGGTGAAACTTATTCTAAATTAATATATTTAAATGACTTTTATGTCATTGGTGTAGGTGTTTTTTTTACATAGATTTTTTGAGTTGGTTTATTTGCTAATCTGAGTGTCAAATTACGATGCTTAATGATCAGATTAAATAATAGATTGCCAATATATATTAATCTAATGGATCTTTTTTGGTTTTTTGGACTTTAGTTTTAAGTTTTAATAAATAAAAAATTAAATAAAATAGAAATGAACGCCTTAATCGAAATTGAATTCAGCATTGTGCTCTCATTGATATTACGCCCCCTCACTTTCTGTTAACGCGCCCCACGCCTTCCCTTTCTGGCTAAACTATCTACAATACCAGTGTCGTAAGTTATTTTTGAGCCACATCGCGATTGCCACGTGATGAGTAGGAGAATAAATGGATTTCAACCCCGTATTTGCACGACGACTGTATCTGTGCTGGCTATTGAGCCACATAGAAAAGCCTAATGTACCTCATCTAATGCAGGTCACCGGTTGGCCGCGCAGAACCTTACAGGACGTGCTTAAAGCATTACCTGGAATGGGGATCGAGTTGGACTTTGTTCAAGAAGGTGTGCGTAACAACGATGGTTACTATCGTTTGAAAAGCTGGGGACCGCTCAATGATAAATGGATTGCCGATCATGCTCAGCAATTGTTAGCGGCAATCTAGACAGTTAATCCTACTATGGAAGAGGGAGAGCGACGGCCTATCGCCATCGCTCATTGAGTGTGTTACTGGTTTTTATTTTCCAGATAGAGCACCGTTGCGGCAACGCGTGAGCGGACGTCCAATTTACGCAGTAGATTGCGGATATGAACTTTCACGGTTTCTTCAGAAATGTGAAGCTGTGAAGCTATCTGCTTATTAGAAAGTCCACGAGCCACTTCCTGCAATACGTCTAATTCACGTTCTGTCAGATCGGCAAAAGGATCGGTGAGTTCAGTGCGTGAAGACAGGTATTCGCTGATGGTGTCACTAAAGACATTTTTGCCGCTTGCAGCTTGATGGATCTGAGAAAGCAGCATTTCTGGTTCACTATCTTTTAATAAATAGCCGTCGGCACCTGCATCAACCAAAGCATAGACGTCGCTGCGTGAGTCCGATACGGTCAGAATAATGATGCGAGCATCCACGCCTTCATTACGCAGCGCTTTCAGCGTATCCAGACCGGATAGTCCCTTCATGTTTAAATCCAGTAGGATCAAATCGGGTTGCGCGCGGCTAGCAAGGGCAATGGCCTCACTTCCGCTGCTAGCCTCGGCGACGACGTCAAAAGTAGGATCAAGTTCGAGCAACTGACGAATGCCGCGGCGCATCAGTGGGTGATCGTCCACGATCATCACTGCGTAATTTTCTGTTTCCATAGGAGGCTCCAAAACAATAGGGGACGATCTCTTCGTAGCCTATTATTGCTGTATTTTAATTGAACAATAGTTAATGCAGGTAATAGTAATCAATGCTGAAAAACTAATGAAACTTCAGTTCCTGCAGGTTTCCGAGCGCGAATCATCAATTCACCGCCCAGTCGTGTCGCTCGTTCAGCCATAATCGTAAGACCATAGTGTCCATCAGGCTCTTCGAGGCTTGCGATGCCAACACCATCATCTTGAATGCTAATCACACTTTCGCCCTTAGAGCCATAATGGCAGCGTATTTCGATATGTTTTGCCTGTGCGTGTTTGATAGCGTTAAGCACAGCCTCGCGTACAATTTGCAAGACGTGAACCTGTTGCTGTGCGTTGAGCGACTGCGAGGAAAGGGCACAGTTTAACGTAATAATGGCCTCAGTTTGCAATTTTAATGGTGCCAGTAGCTGATGTAAGGCTTCTCGCAAATCAGCTTCCTGAATGGTTAAGCGAAAAGTGGCCAGCAATTCACGCAGTTGGCGGTATGCGTCAGATAGCGCCTGATCAAAATCTCGAATGATTCCCTGAGCCTGTGTATTTTCAGTAGGAATGGAACGTTTAAGTAGGGTTATCTGTATGCGTAGGAAAGAAAGTGCCTGCGCCAGAGAGTCGTGCAGTTCGCGGGCAATAGTTGCACGCTCCTCCATCAATAACAGTTGCACCTGCTGCTTTTGAGCGCGGTTGAAATAGATCCCGCGGCTCAGCATGTTGGCAACGTTTTGCATTAACTGCTGTTGTGCATGTTGCTCTTTTGGCCAGCGCAGTTCACCCAGTCGATGCCCGTCTAACATCAGTGTTATGGATGCAGTTGGCTCAGAATTCTCCAACTGGCCGCTATGTAGCAGCCAACGTCCGTTGCCGCTGTCGTGAACTTCTAGCTCTAGATAACTCAGTGACTCACTGGTGCGAACAATGTTTAGCACCTTTTCAAAACTTGGCTGGGTAATTTCACTAACGGTTAGCGCCTGAGAGCAATCAAACAGTACTCCGAGAGATTTATTGGCTTGCGTAAGACTTTCGGTCTTCTCTTGCACCTTATCTTCTAGCGAGCGATACAGTTTTTCGAGCTCGCTCGACATGCGAATGAACGTTTTTGATAACACACCGATTTCATTCGGGAGATTAACATCCAACGGCATCGGTGAAAAATAGCCGCTTTGCATCCGCTGACTGGCATTCACCAATTTATTGAGCGGTGCCACAACTTCGCGGCGGGTGGTATGGATTGCAAACCAAACCAGCCCAATGATGGCGAAAACACCTAATAGACTGATAGCGACAACCTGCTGCATTTTCTGCTCAGAATAGTGTTGTAGCACCAATACAAAGTGATCGATTTGGCTAACGTAACGCGCGACATCAGAAAGATATTGAGAGGTATCACCGGCTTTAAGCTGTTGATCTAACAAATGCCAGGTGGAGAGCAAATGGTGGTATTCACTGCGCACGGAGGAGGGGACATAAAAGCGATCAAGCTTTTTGAGCGCAGGTGCCTGCATTGATTGCTCATATTCTTTGAGATGCAAATCAACATCCTGCGGCTGATTCGTCAAATCATAGGCAAGCCGATAACTTTGCATACGCAGCGAACCCGCAATATTCACGGCTTCAGCGTCGCTCAGACTGCTGGCCACGGTGACGAGAGCAATGCCCGTAGACAGCACCGAAAGAATAACAATAGCCGCTAATGTTTTCGCTATTGTGCTAGTCACTGAACGTTTTACGAGCAAGTCAATATACCTATTTTGTATGACTACGAGACAAGAAGATGAGCTGAGCATATTGGGCGGAAAAGGGACTTCATAACGTCGCTATTTGTACCGCGATACTCAGGCATAAAAGTGAATACAAACAATCGTTATATAAAACAATAAATAACGAAATGAACAGATACCCTCTATACAGTGCGTGAAAACCCAACAAAAGGTTTGATCTCGCGCAATCCCTACCCACAATTACCTATAAAGGGGGATTATAACTCATCCTCTAATCCGCATACTTTATGCTTAGAAAAAACCTATACTTCTGGTTATTAAGTAAATAAGAATTATTACTAACAACAAGTTAAAACCAAAATAATTGACCGGACGTATTTTTCATTTTTATTAGCCACTGTGCTTTTCATCAGGACAGATGAGCAATGTCACTGGAGTATTAAATGACTACGCTTTCTCGGCGCAATCTACTCAGTGCTCGTTGGCGTAAACCCGCTAGCGCACAGCGTCCACCTTGGACGATTGCTGAGCCTGCTTTTATTGCGGGCTGCACTCGTTGCCACTCCTGTATTGAACAGTGTGAAACTGGCGTATTAATCGCCGGTGACGGTGGTTTTCCTGCCATCGATTTCCATCGCGCAGAGTGTACCTTCTGCCGTCGCTGCGCCGAGGCCTGCGAGCTGCCGCTGTTTGAATTACATCGCGAACAACCTTGGACGATCCGAGCTGAAATTCAGGGGAACTGTCTCACGCAAAAAGGGATTGAATGCCGCAGTTGTCAGGATGCCTGCGAGCCTTATGCCATTCGATTTGCTCCGCATTTAAGCGGAATTGCGAAACCGATTATTGATTTAGATAAATGTACCGGCTGTGGCGAATGTGTTCGTGGCTGTCCGGTGGATGCCATTCGCGTTATGCCAGCAGCGTCTTCTGTGCAAGGTGATACTGCTGAAAGGAATGAAGTATGAGCAATGAGATGTGGCACGTATGTGGATTAGTCGTTCAGGCTAAGCCGGAAGCCGTACCCGCCGTCGCAGACGCTCTGGCCGCCATGCCGGAAACTGAAGTGGCAGCGATAGAACAAGAAAAAGGCAAGTTAGTGGTTGTCATGCAAAGCGAAGATTCAAACGCATTGCTAGACAGAATTGAGTCAGCGCGCAATGTGGCAGGTGTGCTGGCGGTGTCGCTGGTTTATCACCAGCAGGATGAGCAAGGTGAGGATACGCCATGAAACTCAGTCGTCGAGACTTCATGAAAGCCAACGCCGTCGCCGCTGCAGCAGCGGCTGCGGGGCTGACCATTCCGACCGTCGCGAAAGCGGTCGTCGGTGGGGCTGATGAAATTAAGTGGGATAAAGCACCGTGCCGCTTTTGCGGTACCGGTTGTGGGGTGTTGGTAGGTACGCAGAATGGTCGTATCGTGGCTTCTCAGGGCGATCCTGATGCGCCAGTTAACCGCGGCCTAAACTGTATTAAAGGTTATTTCCTGCCAAAAATCATGTACGGAAAAGACCGTCTGACTCAGCCTCTGCTGCGTATGAAGAATGGTCAGTACAATAAAGAAGGCGAATTCACGCCGGTGACCTGGGATCAGGCATTTGACGTGATGGAAGAAAAATTCAAAACCTCGCTGAAAGAAAAAGGCCCAACGTCAGTGGGGATGTTTGGCTCAGGCCAGTGGACGGTTTGGGAAGGCTACGCGGCGTCTAAATTGTTCAAGGCTGGTTTCCGCTCTAACAATATCGATCCTAACGCGCGCCATTGCATGGCGTCCGCGGTGGTGGGCTTCATGCGTACTTTTGGTATGGATGAGCCAATGGGGTGTTACGACGATATCGAACAGGCTGATGCCTTCGTGTTGTGGGGCTCCAACATGGCGGAAATGCATCCCATCCTATGGTCGCGTATTACTAACCGCCGTTTGACTGACCAGAACGTGAAAGTGGCTGTGCTGTCCACCTTTGAGCACCGCAGCTTTGAGCTGGCCGACAACCCGATAATCTTCACGCCTCAGTCCGATCTGGTGATCCTGAACTACATTGCCAACTACATTATTCAGAATAATGCCGTCGATCAGGAGTTCTTGAAGCAGCACGTTAATATTCGCAAAGGGGCAACGGATATCGGTTACGGTTTACGTCCAACCGATCCGCTGGAAAAAGCCGCGAAGAACCCTGGCAGTGATGCGTCAGAGCCAATGAGCTTTGAAGATTACAAAGCGTTTGTATCTGAATACACGCTGGAAAAAACCGCAGAAATGACCGGCGTGCCAAAAGATTCGTTGGAATCACTGGCGAAGCTGTATGCCGATCCAAAGATCAAAGTGGTTTCTTACTGGACGATGGGGTTCAACCAACATACGCGTGGCGTATGGGCGAACAACCTTTGCTACAACATTCACCTGCTGACGGGCAAAATTTCTAAGCCGGGGTGTGGTCCGTTCTCATTGACCGGCCAACCTTCAGCCTGTGGTACAGCACGCGAAGTGGGGACGTTCTCTCATCGTTTACCTGCCGACATGGTGGTTACCAACGAAAAACACCGCCAGATCGCTGAAAACACATGGAAACTGCCTGCGGGTACCATCCCTGAGAAAGTGGGGCTGCATGCCGTTGCACAGGATCGCGCGTTAAAAGATGGCACGTTGAATGCCTACTGGGTGATGTGTAACAACAACATGCAGGCCGGGCCGAATATCAACTTTGACCGTATGCCAGGCTGGCGCGATCCACGTAACTTCATCGTGGTATCTGACCCTTATCCAACCGTGAGCGCCTTGGCCGCTGACCTGATTTTGCCAACCGCGATGTGGGTGGAAAAAGAGGGAGCCTACGGCAATGCTGAGCGTCGTACCCAGTTCTGGCATCAGCAGGTAAAAGCGCCGGGCGAGGCGAAATCCGATCTGTGGCAGATGATGGAATTCTCCAAGCGCTTCACCGTGGAAGACGTTTGGCCTGCAGAGCTGATCAATAGCAAGCCTGAATTAAAAGGTAAAACGCTATTTGACGTGCTGTATGCCAACGGCAACGTGAATAAATTTAAGCTTGAAGAGATCCCTGCCGATCAACTGAACGATGAATCTCGCGATTTTGGTTTCTATGTGCAGAAAGGTCTGTTTGAGGAATACGCCTCGTTTGGTCGTGGCCACGGTCACGATCTGGCTCCGTTCGATGAATACCATAAGGCGCGAGGTATCCGCTGGCCGGTGGTTAATGGCAAAGAAACGCTGTGGCGCTACCGTGAAGGCTTTGACCCGTTCGTAAAAGCGGGCGAAAGCGTGCGTTTCTACGGTAAGCCAGACGGTAAAGCGGTGATTTTTGCTCTGCCATTTGAGCCTGCGGCGGAAGTGCCGGATAAAGAGTTTGACCTATGGCTGTCAACCGGTCGTGTGTTGGAGCACTGGCACACGGGCTCTATGACGCGTCGAGTTCCCGAACTGCACCGCGCATTCCCTGAGGCCGTGTTGTTTATCCATCCGCTGGATGCCAAGCAGCGTGGTTTACGCCGTGGCGATAAAGTGAAAGTCAGCTCACGCCGTGGTGAGCTGGTTTCTATCGTTGAAACCCGTGGGCGTAACCGCGTGCCGCAAGGATTGGTTTACATGCCGTTCTTTGACGCCGCGCAGTTGGTGAATAACCTGACGCTGGATGCGACCGATCCACTGTCGAAGGAAACCGACTTCAAAAAATGTGCGGTAAAAGTTGAAAAGGTGACTGCCTAAATAGGCAAGGAGCGTTACCTGATGACTAAACAACGAGATAAAGGGCCTGCACGCCGTCGTTTCTTACGTGACGCGGTGCGCAGCGCCGGAGGGCTGGCAGGGCTAGCGCTGGTGTTGGGATTGCAACAAAAGCAGTCACAGGCTCGCGATGGTTTGGCTTTACGCCCGCCGGGTGCTTTGTCGGATGGTGAGTTTGAGCGCGCCTGCATTCGCTGCGGGCAGTGTGTTCAGGCTTGTCCTTACGACACCTTGAAGCTGGCGACGCTGTTGTCGCCCTCTTCAGCGGGTACGCCTTATTTCGTTGCCAGACAAACGCCTTGTGAGATGTGCGAAGACATCCCTTGCGTGGTGGCCTGTCCGAGTGGTGCGCTGGACCCTCATCTGACCGACATCGATGATGCGCGGATGGGGCTGGCGGTACTTCTCGATCATGAGAATTGCCTAAATTGGCAGGGATTACGCTGTGATGTGTGTTACCGCGTTTGTCCATCCATTGATAAGGCTATCACGCTAGAACTGCATCGAAACGAAAGAACCGGCGTGCATGCGAAGTTCTTGCCGACGGTTCACAGCGATGCCTGCACCGGCTGTGGTAAATGCGAACAGGCCTGCGTGTTAGACGAAGCGGCAATTAAAGTGCTGCCGCTCTCTATAGCACGCGGAGAGCTGGGACGTCATTACCGCTTGGGATGGGAAGAGAAAGAGAAGGCCGGACACTCATTAGTTCCGTCCGGCACTCAGCTACCTTCGCGTATGCCGCAGGGAGGTGAATAATGGCTAACAGCGCAAATCAGGCTGGTCGTGACGCTCGTCAGCGTCACGGATTCATCCGTAGCCACCGCTGGTTGCTCCTGCGTCGTTTAAGCCAATTGGCGATTCTGATGATGTTTTTATCAGGACCGTGGTTTAGCGTATGGATTTTAAAAGGAAACTACAGCGGCAGTTTGCTGCTGGATACCGTTCCTTTAACCGATCCATTGATGATGCTGGAAAGCTTGTTTGCTGGGCATTGGCCTGCTCTTACCGCGTTAGCGGGAGCACTGGTTATCGTGGCTATTTATGCTTTGATTGCCAGCCGAGCGTTCTGCGCATGGGTTTGCCCGCTGAATCCGGTGACCGATTTCGCCGCGTGGATGCGGCGCAAGCTAAATATCCGCCAATCGGCATCGCTGCCGCGTGGTCTGCGTTACGGTATTTTGCTGGCGGTATTGGCGGGCAGCGCCGTAAGCGGAACTTTGCTGTGGGAATGGTTGAATCCTGTGGCATTGCTTGGGCGCAGCCTGATTTTTGGCGCGGTGGGTGGCCTATGGCTAATCTTGGCCGTTTTCCTGTTTGACCTGCTGGTGACAGAACATGGATGGTGTGGGCATATTTGCCCGATGGGCGCTCTGTATGGCGTTATCGGCGCGAAAGCGATGGTGCGCGTGAGCGCAGAACATCGAGAAAAATGCACCCGCTGCATGGACTGTTTTCACGTTTGTCCGGAGTCTCAGGTTCTGCGAGATCCTGTATTAAATAACGATCATAGCCCGCTGGTACTGAGCAAAGATTGCATCAGCTGCGGGCGTTGCATGGATGTGTGTGCAGAGCACGTATTCGAATTTAAGAACCGATTTCATCGTTCGGGAGCTAAAGAATGAAAAGCAATGTCCTGAAAAAGCACGCTTCGCTTTGGGCAATGTTACAGGCGGTAGTGCTGTCACTGTCTGTAGCGGGCGCAGTATACGCGGCTAGCGACGTCGATTTGAGCCAGTCACCGGAAGTCTCTGGCACTGCAGAAGGGCAGATTAAAATGCCTAAGCAGCAAGAGCGTATGGCGCTGAACTATGTTAATCAGCCACCCATGATCCCGCACAGCGTTGATGGCTATCAGATCAGCAAAAACACCAATCGCTGCCTGCAATGTCACGGCGTTGAGCATTACCGAACTACGGGGGCACCGAGAATTAGCCCAACTCACTTTATGGATGCTAATGGCAAAGTGTTGGGTGAGGTAGCTCCACGTCGCTATTTCTGCCTGCAATGCCACGTACCACAAAGTGATGCACCACCTATCGTGGGGAATAGCTTCCAGGCCGCACCGGGCTTTGGGCAGTAACAGGAGCCGCTATGCTGGATAATAAAGAAGTAGACAACAAGCCAACCGAACAGAAAAAACCAGGCATTATTCGCCGAGTATGGCAGTGGTGGCGTCGTCCAAGCCGTTTGGCTCTGGGAACGCTACTGTTGTTGGGATTTGTAGCGGGGATTATTTTCTGGGGCGGCTTCAATACCGGGATGGAAATGGCCAACACAGAGAAATTCTGTATTAGCTGCCATGAAATGCGCGACAACGTGTATCAGGAGTATATGGATACCGTTCACTACACTAACCGCAGTGGTGTGCGTGCAACCTGTCCGGATTGTCATGTTCCCCACGAGTGGGTGCCGAAGATAGTGCGTAAAATCAAGGCGAGTAAAGAGCTGTACGCTAAGGCTTTTGGCCTGATTGATACGCCACAGAAATTTGAAGCACACCGTCTGGTGATGGCGGAAAACGAATGGGCGCGAATGAAAGCCAATGATTCGCAGGAATGTCGTAACTGCCATAACTTCGAATACATGGACTTTACTGCACAGAAAACCGTCGCAGGGAAAATGCACGATCAAGCCATTCAGGACGGTAAAACCTGTATCGACTGTCATAAAGGGATAGCGCATAAGCTGCCTGATATGAAAGGGATTAAGAATGGGTTTTAGGGGGGCTTAGGGCTGATGTTGTGTAAGGTTTTGTACGCCTTAAGCACTGAAATCTACATGAGAACAGTTAAAGTTTCGTACGCCTAATGCACCGAAACCTGCATGC
>NZ_KV824245.1:713-129454 GCF_001816025.1 Hafnia sp. HMSC23F03 | reverse complement strand
GCAGCGATTGGCCCCCCAACTCGGACGCCTGCACAAGGCTTACGTGATATTCGATGCCTTAGGCGTACGAAACCTCAGGCGTACAAAAAATTACCCTCTATACCCCCACCTGATAACTATCCCCCTCCACCCCATCTACATACAACTTACGTGTTTCCCCTACCGGCAGACGAAGGATGATTTCCTTCCACGCGGGTCGGAAGTCCCCTTTACGCGTGAAGTTAACGTCAATTCGCTGATTATCGGCAGTAATTTCCCAATTTAGCCATAGTGCATGACCTTCTCGCCAAGCATGGGTTTCACCGTCATCTTCAAACAATAGTCCTTTGTCTTTGCCTTTACCCATCGGTGGGAACAGCAGCAGTTCGCGTGAATCATCTGCGGAAGAGTCAACAAATGCGGTGCGTCCAGAGATAGGTATCGTTGCCCCCGCACGAACCATCAGCGGAAGACGTTCTAACGGAGCGTCGACGGTAATCGTCTGCCCGCCGCTGAACCACTGGCCGGTGTAGAAATCATACCAACCGCTTTCATTAGCTGGCAGATAAACATCACGCAGACGCTGCCCCTGCTCTACTACGCTGGCGACCAACAGGTCTTTACCCAGCATAAAATCATCGGTTTCTGCAAAGGTTGCGGCATCATTTTCATGGTCGAGGAACGTTGGACGCAGCATTGGCTCGTCGTTCTCACAGGCCTGCCACAGCAGATTGTAGAAATAAGGTAATAGGCGATAGCGCAGTACAATGGCATCACGGATCGCAGGGGTTACCGCTGGGTACATCCATGGTTCGTTGACGGTGTGATCATCATTCCAAGAATGGATGGTAAAACGTGGGTGCATCACGCCATTCTGAACCCAGCGCACAAATAGCTCGGCATCTGGTTTGTCGCCAGAGAACCCGCCGACGTCATGACCCACATTATAGAGACCTGACAAACTCATCCCTACGCCCATCCGAGTGTTGTAGCGCAACGTCTGCCAACTGGTGCGATTATCGCCGCTCCACGTTTGCACATAGCGCTGCATACCGGCACAACCAGAACGAGAAATAAGGTATGGACGTTGCTGCGGTGCAAAACGCTGCTGAGCTTCTAAGGACGCACGCATCATCAGCAACGGCATCACTGGACGGATCTGCTTGATGGCAATTTCTTCACCGAAACCATGACAGCGTGCCTCACCGTCCCAGACTTCAAATTCGTTGTTATCGTTCCACGTAGAATCAATACCCATCTCTAGCAACTGCTGGGTGACATTATCCTGCCACCACTTCACCGTTGCTGGATTGGTGAAATCAAGGTGTGAGCCTTCATCATCCCAAAACACTGAGCGTTCTGCGTTATCGGATTCGGAATCACGGATAAACAACCCCTGCTGTGCCACTTCCTGATATTTAGGATGATCCTGTAACAGGCAAGGTTTGATGTTCGCCGCCAGTTTTAACCCTGCATCGTGGAATGCCTGCGACATCACTTTGGGCTGCGGGACTTTGTCGTAGTTCCAGTTAAAGACATATCGCTTATTGTTAATCGACGTGTAACCGGACGATAACTGGAATGAGTCACACGGAATATCGTGCTCACGACACAGCTCGATGAATTTCATCAGCTGATTTTGTGCGTCCGGCGCATCGGTATAATGCATGGTTGAACCGCTATAGCCGAGACTCCATTTTGGCCCAAACAGCGTCTTACCGGTCAAGCGAACAAACGCTTTGGTAACATCCAGTACTTTCGGCCCAACGAAGATGTAGTAATCCAAATCGCCTGCTTCAGCCTGATAGCGGCGATAGGCCAGATGGTAGTTATCGAGCTCATTCCCCAAATCCAGCATGGTACTGCTGAGGTTGTCATAAAACAGGCCGAAGCTGACGTCCGCTCTGTGAGTAATCGTAAACGGAATGTGCTTGTAGAGTGGATCGGTTGAAGCCGCGTTATAGCCCATCGCGTCCAAATTGCGCATTTCGTAACGACCGCCGGTACGATTAAGATCGCCCGCTTTTTCGCCTAGGCCATAATAGCTTTCCGTCGGGAATCGACGCTGATAATGGGCTACGCCATCACCATGCGCATTCAGCAAATAGGCGCTGGTTGGACGATCGGCAGCGAGTAGCTGCCATTCTCCCGCGTCATTGCGGTATTCCCATTGCAGCCATAGTGGCTGATTGACGCTAACCCGCATACGGTCAGTGCTAATACGCAGGCCGTTATCGGTTTGCTCCAGCTCAAACGCCGGTAACGTAAATCCTTCGGTGCTTTCACGATCGCGCCCTTCCCAAGGTACATCAGTCTGCGGCGCAATACTCCAAGTACGGTTCAGCGCTAGCTCACCACGCTGTTTGATCAATACGCGGAATAGCCCAGACTCCAGAACGTAAATACGGAACAGATGCTGATCGTCAACTTTAAGCTCAACGTGATCGGCTGCTTGATGATTCAGAACCCAGTTTTTCAACGTTTTCATGATAATACTCGTCTAAAATAGATAAAAAATAATCATGCCTGATGCGTCTTCTGACGACGCTCGGCAATAAATGCGATCAGGAATACCGCGCCAATCAGGTCAAAAAAACCCATCGCGATAAACAGCGGGTTGTAGCCAATTTTGTCGGCGGTCACACCGATCAACAGAGAGAACAAGAAGCTGGCGATCCACGCAAAGGAGCCGCGCATTCCGTTAACCGTTGCCATTTGACCTTTATCGAAGGACTCAACCACGAGTGCGCTCAACATGCAGGAGATCACCTGATGACCAAAGCCACCCACTGAAATCAATGCAATGGTGATGTAGGGATCTTGAGTGATAGCGACCAGTGCCAGAGAGAGCATCAAAAATGCACCGGTGACCGAGCTTGCAACGATAGAATTAACGCGTGAGGTACCCAATAATTTGGCGTAGATTCGGGTTAAATACCCACTGGCCACGCTGCCCAAGTCAGCAGCCAAGAACGGCAACCAAGCAAACATGGCAATCTGCTTTAGATCCATGCCGCGCTCATTAGCTAAATAAAGCGGTACCCAGAAACTGAGCACTGCCCACGCTGGCTCAGCCATAAAGGCTGGGAGCGCAATACCATAGAAACGCTTGTTTTTAGAAACCGTCGCCAACGCCTTGAAGAAAGGCAATTTCACCGGCGCAGGTTCATTATCCTGCTTGATATATTGCAGTTCGGATGAGCTTAAATTCGGATGTTTTTCGGGGTTATAGTAAAACAGCCCCCACAAGACAACCCACAGCATGGCCAGTACGCCCGAGAACATGAATGCCCCCTGCCAGCCAAATGAAGCATGAGCAATAACGATAATCGGCGGTGCCAGCATTGCACCAATAGAAAAACCGACACCTGCCCAGCCAGCAGCAATAGGACGCTCCTTTTTCGGGAACCACTCGCCGATGGTTTTCGCATTCGCCGGCGTCGCAGCAGCCTCAGCGCCCCCCATGAAGAAACGCAAAATGGCTAATTGCATCCAACTGCCCGCGCCTGCATGTAGCATGCACATTAATGCCCAAATACTCGCGCATATCAAAAAGCCTAACTTCAGACCAATGACGTCAATCAGCCAACCGCATAACGGCTGAAATACGGTATAAGCAATCTGAAAAGCCCCCACAATCCACGAATATTGTTCGGTGGTCATTCCCAAACTGGTTTTGAGCTCTGGCGCTAAAATCCCCAACGAGTTACGTGTGATGTAGTTCACCGTCACACCGAGTAGAAACAGCGCCAACATCCACCAGCGCAAATTCTTGATCTTACGCTTTCCCTTTACAGCTACAGCGGGTTGATTCATATCAAGACTCATCGTGATCCCCTGATCGCGGTAGCAACA
This sequence comes from Hafnia sp. HMSC23F03, assembly GCF_001816025.1. Lineage (NCBI taxonomy): Bacteria > Pseudomonadati > Pseudomonadota > Gammaproteobacteria > Enterobacterales > Hafniaceae > Hafnia > Hafnia sp. HMSC23F03. Next base: position 125,620 of record NZ_KV824245.1, on the reverse strand, counting down.
AACAATAGTCTGACACATTATTGGTATATCAGGTTTTATAACGTGTCCAACCAATGACTTTATTGCTAACTTTGACTATCCGTTTGATTTTAATTTGATTGTTTTAATTTATCGGCCAAAAAACAGCATGAAATTGGTCGACCAATTGAGAGTAAAGAAGTTAAAAACGTGGGGATACGCACTTTTTTGCAAAGATTTTCATGAGAATCTTAAAAACGATTATTTTCAGTCAAAAACTCCCGTTAAATGGCGATTATTGACTTATGAAAATTTTGTCATTTTCGAATTTGAACGAGATCACAAAATGAACGGAAAGCTAAAAATAAGGGAAATAGCTGCCCAGACAGGATTATCTATCAGCACGGTTTCACGCGTGCTATCGGGAAAGTCAAATACCAGTGAGTCTGCCAAACAGCAGATTTTAGCGGCGGCGCGTCAGCATGGGGTGCTTGATGATATATCCACGGGTAGAATGTTGCTTAACGGCTTAGTCGTTTTTGCTCCTCAACGGGCTTTTGATGTGCGGTCTGACATCTTTTACTACAAGGTGATACAGGGCATTGCTCAAGCGCTTGAGCCGCATGAAGTTCGGCTGCGTTACTGTTCTCTTGAAGAAAATGACAATGACGTTTCTCTGTTCCTGCAGAAGATGAACGAACCGGCAACCGAGGCTGCTCTATTAATTGGGATCGACGATCCCTACATTCATTCCCTCGCTGCTGATTTAGGCAAACCCTGTATTCTGGTCAACTGTCGCGATCGCAAAATGCGTTTACCAGGCATTGCTCCCGATCATCAGATGATCGGCGCATTCTCGGCTAACTATCTCTTTGAACAAGGACACCGCCACATTCTGAGTCTGCTGTGCTTACGTCGCTACACTATGGAGCTGCGTTTGGCGGGGATCCGTGAAGCCTATCAAACGAATAATCTGCCGTTTAATGATGAAACCGCCCTGCTCTCCACCCCGAGTTTTGGCGCTATGGACGCCGAACTTGCCGTGAAACAGTTTTTAGAACGTTGTCCTGCCGAGCACCGCCCCACGGCGATTCTGGCCGGCGGTGACTATATGGCCGTCGGTGCAGTCAATGCGCTGCTTAATGCGGGATTACGCGTGCCTCAGGATATTTCAGTCATGAGTATGGATGGATTTAATCTGGCCGCCATCCACGATATTCCGCTCACGTCAGTACATGTTCCCCGCGATGAATTGGGTGAAGAAGCCGTACGCATGCTGCAACGCCGCCTGATGCAGCCTAATACGCCGGTAGGTAATCTACTGCTCAATGGAACTCTGGTCATACGTGACTCTGTGCGCCGCATCCGTACCAGCCAAAATCAGGCACTGGTACAGAAAGACAGCCTTTATGATTAAACCAACAAAACGCAGTAAAATTCGTGTATTAACGAATACCGCTTATGGCAAACTGCCACCACTTCCCTACGCTGCAAAAGCAGCTTACAAAAGAGAAAACTCCGCGATGAAATGGCTTTGCTCGCTCAGTCTGGTCGCAGGACTGATTGCTACTACGCTGTCTCCAGTCTATGCAGACGCAACACAACCGGCTCACCCGTTGGTGAAACCACAATCCACCCAGCAGCGTGATGCTTTTGTCACCGATCTGCTGAGCAAAATGACGCTCGATGAGAAAATTGGTCAGATGCGTCTTATCAGCGTAGGGCCCGATAATCCTAAAGAAGCCATTCGCGAAATGATTAAACAGGGTCAGGTCGGGGCGATTTTTAATACGGTGACCCGCCAAGATATTCGTAAGATGCAGGATCAGGCAATGCAGCTCAGCCGCCTGAAAATCCCTCTGTTTTTTGCCTATGACGTGGTTCATGGCCAGCGCACCGTTTTTCCGATTAGCCTTGGATTAGCATCCAGTTGGAACCGTGACGCTGTGACTACCGTAGGGCGTATTTCTGCCTATGAGGCCAGCGAAGATGGTTTAAATATGACGTGGGCGCCCATGGTGGATGTCACCCGCGATCCGCGCTGGGGGCGTACCTCTGAAGGCTTTGGCGAGGATACCTATCTGACGTCGGAGATGGGCCGCCTAATGGTAGAAGCCATGCAGGGCAACAATCCGGCAGATCGTCACTCCGTCATGACCAGCGTGAAGCACTTTGCCGCCTACGGCGCGGTAGAGGGAGGACGCGATTATAATACGGTGGACATGAGCCCTCAGCGCCTGTTCCAAGACTATATGCCACCTTATAAAGCGGCCTTAGATGCTGGCAGCGGCGGTGTGATGGTTTCATTGAACTCCATTAACGGCACGCCTGCCACGTCCAACAGTTGGTTGTTAAAAGATGTCCTACGTGATGAGTGGAATTTCAAGGGCATCACGATTAGCGATCACGGCGCAATCAAAGAATTGATTAAGCACGGTGTGGCTAGCAATCCCGAGGATGCCGTGCGCGTGGCCGTAAAATCTGGCATCGACATGAGCATGAGCGATGAGTATTACAGCAAATACCTGCCTAGCTTAGTCAAAAGCGGTCGCGTCAGCGAAAAAGAGGTTGATGATGCGGCACGCCACGTCTTAAACGTGAAGTATGACATGGGGCTGTTTACCGATGCTTATAGTCATTTAGGGCCTGTCGGTTCAGATCCGGTTGATACTAATGCGGAAAGCCGTCTGCATCGTCCAGAAGCCCGTAGCGTCGCCCGTGAAAGCATGGTGCTGCTGAAAAACCGCTTGAACACCCTGCCGCTAGCTAAATCCGGCACTATCGCCCTGATCGGCCCGCTGGCCGACAGCAAACGTGATGTGATGGGCAGTTGGTCTGCAGCCGGCGTCGTTGATCAGTCGGTCACCGTGCACCAAGGGCTACGCAACGCCGTGGGTGACAAAGCGCAAATCATCTATGCCAAAGGCGCCAATGTCTCCAACGATCCGGGGATCACTGATTTCCTGAATCTGTACGAGAAAGCCGTAACCGTCGACCCGCGCTCACAACAGGCGATGATTGACGAAGCGGTTGCCGCAGCGAAAAAATCTGACGTCATCGTGGCCGTTGTCGGTGAAGCACAAGGCATGGCACATGAGGCCTCGAGCCGCAGCGATATAACTATTCCGCAAAGCCAGCGTGACCTGATTGCTGCGTTGAAGCAAACCGGCAAGCCTTTGGTTCTGGTTCTGATGAACGGCCGACCACTGGCGCTTGAAAAAGAAGACCAGCAGGCCGATGCGATCTTAGAAAGCTGGTTCTCAGGCACCGAAGGGGGCAATGCGATTGCCGATGTACTGTTTGGTGACTACAACCCATCCGGCAAACTACCGATGTCCTTCCCTCGCTCAGTTGGACAAATTCCTATTTATTACAGCCATCTGAACACCGGTCGCCCTTATAACCCGGAAAAACCAGAGAAATACACCTCGCATTATTACGATGCCGCAAATGGCCCTCTCTATCCGTTTGGCTATGGATTGAGCTACACCACCTTCAGCGTTTCTGACGTGAAGATGTCTAGCCCAATAATGAAACGCGATGGTTCTGTGACCGCAAGCGTGACGGTGAAAAACACCGGTAAACGTGACGGTGCGACGGTAGTTCAGCTCTATATTCAGGATAAAACCGCCACCATGAGTCGCCCCGTTAAAGAGCTGAAAGGCTTTGAGAAAGTGATGCTGAAATCTGGCGAGCAAAAAACCATTAGCTTTAAGATTGATGCGAACCAACTCAAGTTCTGGAATGCCTCAATGAAATATGTGTCAGAACCAGGCAAGTTTAACGTATTTATTGGGTTAGATTCGCAGCGAGTTAATCAGGGAGAATTTGAGCTGCTGTAAATAGATAAAATAGCGGTGGAATGCTTGGATAAGCTTCCACCCGCCTATCGATAAAAACACCTCAGACATATAACTTGAAATAGCTTTATTCCAGCCCATACTTAGATTTATCGTGAATCGTATAGAGTTTCAGGAGATATTATGCCTGATAAAATAGCCTCTTGGCTCATCATGTTTGCGTTTAGCCTATCGCTGGCGATGCTCGCCAGCATGTTAGGGGTGAGCAACATATGGGCCATCATTAGCATTTTCACTATAACATACTTTATTTGTGACATAATTTTCACGGTCATAGAATAAGCATAAAATGATTCTATCACCGTGAAAATATCGAGCACATCATCTGAACTAATGTGGACAGTCCCCCTTATCAAAGGTCAGACTGATTTGGTCAAGATCACGCGTAAAGAGATACTCGACTTTCATATTGTATAACTGAACAATTGGTTGATTACACATGTTTTTAAATGCTGACAAACTAAGTCGATATGCATTTAAACTAGTGAAATCTTCTTTTTTCACATTCGTCAATATATATTCATAAGTCAATACATTATTGTTACGGTAAATGTCTTTTACCGTGATTTCATCATTTAGTTTGAATGGGTATGCACTCTTAGTTTTCGAAATATCTTCGTCAACCGCTGCCCACTGCGCCGGTGTAATTCTGTGCATCATCCATTCAGTGCCTTTCATCATACCCAAAAAAAGAAGAAATGAGACAACAGCGCAAGCAAACATATATTTCGTTATTTTTTTATCGTTGAAACTTTTCCCTTTACGCCAACGATGAAATCCTACCGTTCCCACGACACCATAAGAAAAACCCGTTATTAAAATAATCAGCAATATATTAAAATGATACTCCGTATTCACATTGCCAATATAAGATATTTTTGGCACTATTGCCTGAGAAAGAATATATAGCAACAACATTAATATAGCGCATGTGCGGCTGCGTCGATAAACCCCATAGGATAGCAGTAAATAAATAGCCACATCGGCTAAATCCCACCATGACGCTTTAAACACGATCCATTGATAAACAAAAAGACACAACGTCAAAACAAATATAACGATTCCCGCTTGCCAGCCATTTTTTATCGCGCGATTAATTTTCTTCGGTATGATGTTAGCTTCTGCGCCAGATACTCCTTTAGAAGAATCATTTACATCATCAATCACATCCGTGTTTTCACTATCCATATATAATCAATTCCATTGATAAAAACCATAACTACATAATATATCACCACCGGTTAACTTATACCCACCCATGGTGATATATTGAATTAAGCCAAACTAAATCTAATGGGAAACAATATACAACTCTTTGCTGTAGACATAATCCTGCGGATTATGAACTGGAAAACCACCCACATAAGGCTTTAACAATTTGATGAGCGGTTGATAATAGATAGGGATAATCGGTGCCTGCTGATTAATTCGTAGCTCTGCCTGCGAGTATAAAACATCCCGAGTCACGGGATCGGCAACGCTCTCGGCCTGCTTTAATAACCTATCATATTCAGCATCTTTCCAGTGTCCCACATTTTCGACACTGCCTGATTGCAACGTGTTTAAAAACGTTGATGGCTCATCATAGGTGGCATCCCAAGACTGACGCGACAGCATAAAATCTCCGGCCCGACGCGCATCCAAGTATGTTTTCCACTCCATATTACGCAGCGTGATCTGAGCGCCCAGCAACTTCTTCCACTCAGACGAAAGCGCGATAGCCGTTTTCTCATGCAGATCATATTTATTGTAAAACAGCTCGAATTTCAGTGGATGTTGCTCATCATAACCCGCTTGATGCAGCAGCCCTTTGGCGAGAATCACCCGCTGTGCTAACGGCTCGTTTAATTCATCCAGCACAGGAGGCTTAAATCCGGTGACCTGAGGCGGAGTCAGCGTGGTTGCGGGTTCACGTAAGCCAAGCACTTTGTGGGCGATAAGATCGCGGTCAACCGTCAAATAAAGCGCACGACGCACCCGCACATCATTAAACGGCGGCGTCGAGGTGTTAAAATTATAATATTCGGTATTTAAACGCGGAATAATGTGTAATTCATCGGGCATTTTCTGCTGGATATCTTTAATTTGATCGGCTGGCACCCACGTTAAATCTAAATCACCTGCACGATAGCGGTTATAGCCAGAAACCGCGTTATCAACCACTAAATACTCAACCTGTGTAAGAACAGTTTCTGCACGATTCCAATATTGCGGATTAGGTTTCGCGACTATCTTTTCATTCACGACCCGGTTTGCCAGCACAAACGCCCCGTTAGAAATAAGGTGTTCTGGTCGAGTCCAGTCTTCGCCATATTTCTGCACTACGGTGTGTGGAACAGGAAAAGTGGTAGGCCATGCCAGCATTGAAATAAACCAAGGCGTTGGTTGCTCTAAATCAACCTGCAAAGTACGCGCATCAACCGCTTTAATGCCTAATTGCTGTGGCGATATTTTGCCGCTGACGATTTGCGCAGCATTCACAACGTGCCCTGCTGCCAGATAATCGGCAAAAGGACTCGCCGTTGCTGGGTCAACCGCACGTTGCCAAGCAAACACAAAATCGTCTGCAGTGAGCGGCGAGCCATCTGACCAACGCAAATTTTCGCGTAAGGTAAAGACTATCTGTTTACCATCGTCGCTTACTTTCCAACTTTTAGCCTGAGCGGGTTGAACGTTTCCATTACCATCCAGCCATACCAATCCTTCGAACAGATCGAACGCAACCTGTGCTGCGGTGTTCTCTTCGATTTTCTGCGGATCAAGCGTGCTGGGTTCGCTGTGGTTGTTGTAACGGAAAACCTGCTGAGGAGCGAGCGTCGTACCTGTCGGAATTTGTGCTGCATATAATGGTGCCACGCTTATCAGGCTGACCAGCCACAATGGCGTCAATATTTTCATGGTATTCCCTTATCAGTCGTAAGTGCGGGTACGTTACGCTTCAGACAATGAGATTGTTGTGTTGGAGCTCGCGAATTATCTTTTTAAGGCGCTGAGCCCAACGATATGATTAAAAAAAATCCAGCCATATCATTAGGCTGGATTTTAATATCTCATTCATTTAGCTGGATAAAGGTTTCTGCTTCGCGGAAAGGCTAATACCTAAACGGCGTAGCTGACGCTTAAGCATTAAAATCACCACTACCGATAAGCAAATATTTGACAGCGGCATGGCCAACCACACGCCGTTAAGGCCGAATAACCACGGAAATAATGCCAAGAACGGAAATAAGATCAGCATATTGCTAAGCGTAATAAAGGTGGCGTAGCGGGCGTGCCCCAATGCCTGAAAGAATGTCGCCGCTAGCACAATAAAGCCATCAAGGAACATCACAAATAGGTGAAGACGCAGACCATGGATCGTCGCCGCCTGTAATACGGTGTCACCAGAAATAAATATGCTGGCAAATAGCGACGGTAGAATAAAGATGGCCAGTGCGAGTGCGATCCCCCCACCTACCGCGGTCATTAGCCCTAAGTTGAGCACTTTACGTACTTTTTCTGGCTGTCTCGCACCATGGTAATAGCTGACGAGTGGTTGCATCCCGCCGCACACGCCTTCAGCCAAGAGATAATAGAAACCAATCAAATAACTGGCGATACCATAAGCCGCCACTTCAACCGGCCCGCCATATTTCATGAAGAGCAGATTGTGTAACATCACAACGACGCTGAGGTAGAGATACATCAGCATGCTGGAAAAGCCGGTGGTCAAAGACGCTAAACTTAAGCGTAAATTAAAAGCAATATGCGAGCGTTGAGGCCGCAATTTATTATATCGACTGAAGATAAAACCAATACAGATCAGTACAGCCAAACTTTCGCTGGTGATCGTCGCCACTGCTGCGCCTTTTAATCCCCATCCGAGGCGAATAATGAAAATATAGTCCAACAAGACGTTCATTAATGCCCCAACTAACATGGCAATAGTTGCCAAGCGAGGTGCACCTAAATTACGTACTAGCAGCGGCATCGCAATACTACTGAGCACTATCGGTCCCGAAATTCCGACAATCGTAAGATAATCGATACCGTAATTTTCAATAATGCCCGAGGCATCTTGCATCCGCATAAAGAGCGGAGCCATATAAGCAACGCAGCTCCCCACGCCAATACCGAGAGCAATGAGCAACCAAAAAACCTGCATGAGGATGCGGCGAGCTTTGTCTATTTTCTCTTCACCCTGAGCGAGTGAACAGCGTGCGCCGCTGCCCATTCCGATCATCATCCCGACCGCCAGCAATACGCCAGACAGCGGCCATGCCATATTAATCGCCGATAACCCTTCGGCTCCCATCGCATGACCGATAAATGCACCATCCACAATCTGGTACAGCCCACTAATTAACAGTGCGGCGATGGCCGGAATACTATAATGCCAGAATGTTCGGGTAATACTTTGGTGCAACATAACGCGTCCTAAATAGCTCTTTTTATACTGTTCAAGGAAAAATTAATCGGTATTCAAGCCGTGGCAGGCTTTATGCAGTAATAACTCAAATTGTTGCCGCTCTTCAGGCGTCAGTGCGCTCGCCATTTTCTGAGCTGTTTCTGCATAGATATCCATCTCTTCTTTTTCTAACGCAGTCCCTTTCTTCGTCACCTGCAATAACGTCGCTCTTCCGTCGTCTGAGCAAGGCACGCGTTGGATATATCCTCGGCTTTCTAGCTTACTCACCATCGCGCTAGCCGATGCCTTGCTCACTTTCATGCACTCAGCTAGCTCGGTGAGCCGCACACCCTGCGGGTGCTCCAACAAAGCATAAAGATAATCAAACTCACTGTTGGTGAGCTCCATGCTGCCGCTTTGACGTGAAACCTCACGCCAGCAAAACCAGAGATGCCACTGGAGTTTCTTTAGATCGTTAATCATTTGGGGAATCCGCAGAGATGGGTTGCCACACGAGGCTCTATTTAGTTAGGCTAACATACTAAATGCAAATCGACAATGAGAGTCAAAACTTACCATCCAGTTGTTGAGAATCACTCCCATTAATGTTCTGAGATTTTCTTTATAACAATCACATATTCTGCAATCCAGATAACATATCGGGATATTTAAAATAAACGTTTTATTTTCCTCCAAACGGCGAATAGTTACCCATCCTAATTTTTAATCATAAATAAAAGCTGTTATCTTTGGCTGCGATTTTTTAAAGAATTAAATATAAAAATATAATTTGCAGGCTTACCAAATCACTCTTGCAAGCTGATATTTCATTCTTTGCAGTTATTACATGACACAAAACTCAACTCTGGTGAAAAATAGACTTATGATGAAGAAAATTCTTATTGCAACAACGCTGTCTCTGGCAACTTTTCTTAGTGGCTGTGCTTCAGAGTCTTCTCGTTCTTTAGAAGTGGCTAAAGTAGCTTCTTATGGAACCCAATATAACGGCCCTCGCAGCCCTATTTCTGTCGGAAAATTTGATAACCGTTCTAGTTATATGAACGGAATTTTCTCGGATGGCGTTGATCGCTTAGGCAACCAGTCTAAAACTATTCTTGTCACTCATCTGCAGCAAACAGGTCGTTTTAACGTTTTAGACCGCACCAATATGGCTGAACTGAAAGAAGAAGCCGGTATTAAAGGCCAAACCCAAACGTTAAAAGGCGCGACCTATGTCATTACCGGTGACGTTACCGAATTTGGCCGTAAAGAGACAGGTGACCACCAGCTTTTCGGTATCCTGGGTCGCGGAAAATCGCAGGTGGCTTACGCAAAAGTTAACTTGAACGTGGTTAATGTTCAAACCTCTGAAGTGGTGTTCTCATCTCAGGGCGCTGGTGAATATGAGTTATCTAATCGTGAAATTATTGGCTTTGGCGGCACCGCAAGTTACGACTCAACGCTCAATGGCAAAGTTTTGGATCTTGCCATCCGTGAAGCCGTCAACAATCTGGTCGCAGGGATCCAAAACGGTGCATGGCAGCCAGCTCAATAATTATAAAATATACGGATAACCACTTTATGAAGTTCGTTAGACATTCGGGGCTACTGCTAGCCGTAGCCCTTTTAGCAGGCTGTGCCACGGCACCAAAGCCACTCTATAGCTGGGATAATTATCAGTCCACGATTTATCAATATTACCAGTTAGGAGAAACCGGCCCTGAACAACAGATTGAGACGCTCAAGGCGAGCATCGAAAAATCTCGCTCGAAAGGTTTGCCGGTTCCCCCCGGATTACATGCTCACTTAGGCATGCTTTATAGCAATACCGGACAAATGGATTTGGCGATGGCGGAGTTTGAAGCAGAGAAAGCACAGTACCCAGAATCGGCGACGTTTATGGATTTTCTGACCCGCAAGAATAAAGGAGCGATAAAATGAAATATCTTCTCGCTCTATGCGGTTTGATCAGTGCGCTGCTCCTGACCGGCTGTGTGTCCCCTGTTAAACATGACTATTCGGCATTTAAGCAAAGCAAACCGAAAAGCATTTTGGTGTTGCTGCCACAAAATCAGTCTCCTGATATAACGGCTAGCCACGGCCTTCTGTCTCAGGTCACTTTCCCTTTGGCTGAGGCTGGATACTACGTCTTCCCTGTTGCCGTGGTAGAGGAAACCTTCAAGCAAAATGGCATGACCAATGCTGGAGATATCAACGCGGCAAGCCCTGCCAAGCTGCGCCAAATCTTTGGTGCGGATGCTGTTTTGTATCTGACGGTGACTCAATATGGCACGTCTTATCAAGTGATTTCCAGTGATACCCGCGTCTCAGCCACGGCGAAACTGGTGGATCTACGCGATGGGAAAACACTGTGGAGCGGCTCTGCTACGGCATCTAGCACCGAGAATGACAATAACTCCGGCGGACTGCTTGGCATGGTTGTCACAGCCATGATCAATCAGGTTAGCAATACGCTGAACGATAAGAGTCACGATATTGCCGGTATCACCAGCGTCCGCTTGCTCTCTGCGGGAACGCCAAATGGCATTCTCTATGGGCCGCGTTCACCTAAATATGGCAAAGACGCACAATAACGTTTTTACACCATAATCTGATCAAGCCTCGCCCTGCGGGGCTTTTTTGTGTCAATATCTCTTTAAGCACAAAGCGTTAGCTCAGTACTTTATGTGCGCGACAAGGGTTACCGCACGCCACCACATTCGCCTCAATCGAACGCGTTATCACGCTCCCTGCCCCCACGGTCACGCCGTCACCGATAGTCACTCCTGGCAAAATGATACAGCCGCCGCCAATCCACACATTACTGCCAATGGTCACCGGCTGCGCACTGCCGATATGCGCATTACGCGAATCTATCGCCAGCGGATGTTGAGCGGTATAAAGTTGAACATCTGGGCCAATAAAGACATTGTCGCCAATAGTCACCCTCGCACAGTCAAGGATCACAAAGTTGAAGTTGATAAAGACATTGGAGCCAAAGTAAGTGTTACAACCGTAATCAACCCGTAGCCCTTTTTCGATGTGAACGTTCTCTCCCACCTGAGCAAAAATGTCAGCAATGAGACGATTTTTCTCCATAACGTTACGGGCACTGAGTGCATTGAAAGCATCCACGCGGTCACGCGTTGTATAGCGAATTTCGCGCAGTTCATCATCGTTAATAAAATACTCTTTCCCCGAAGTCATTAGATCAAATGCGCGCATGTCAGTCTCTCTGTAGAAAACTTCAAACTAGCATGCCGCAGGGTTTATAACAGGGACGCGTCTGACGCAAAGATGCACTATTTAGCTAACAAACGCGGTTAGATGATGAATATCAAAAAGACAAAAAGCCCCTGCTGCTTGCGCGAACAGGGGCTTTATTTACCTGAGATTAACGCTCAGGAAAGGTTATTACAAAATCGGCTGTGCCATCTGCACCAGAGAGATCAGCGGCTGCGGGAAGATACCCAGCAGAACCACTAAGATCCCGGAGATCAGAACAACAACGCCACCGGCAGTCAGTGCCCAGTTATTTGGCGTATCACGTACCAATGTCTCAGGTGCATGGAGATACATACTGACAGCCACGCGCAGGTAGTAGTACAAACCAATCGCACTCCCCACGACAACGGCACCGGTCAACCACCACAGGTGCGCACTCACACCCACGGAGATAATGTAGAACTTACCGATAAAGCCTAGCGTCATTGGAATGCCTGCCAGTGACAACATAGAAACCGTCATGACGGCAGAAAGAATCGGCTTGTGCCAGAACAGACCACGGTATGAGAACAGTGACTCTGCATCAGGGCCGCTGTAAGGGCTAGACATCAGGCTCACTACGCCGAAGGAGGCCAAGCTGGCGAACAGATAACCTGCCAGATAAACACCCACCGCTTCCGCGGAGATCTGTTGGCTTTGCACCGCAATCAGCGCGACCAGCAGATAACCCAAATGTGACACCGAAGAGTAACCCAGCAGACGCTTGATGTTGCTCTGAGTGATCGCCATCAGGTTACCAAACAGGATTGAGCAGAACGCAATAATACCCAGAACCAAACGAACGGTTTCGCTGTTGGTGACAGGAGCATACATGAACAGACGCATCAGAACCGCAAAGATCGCAATCTTGCTGGCCGTAGCGAGGAAGGTTGAAACCGGCGCAGGCGCACCCTGATAGACGTCAGGCGTCCACAACTGGAACGGAACCAGAGACAGTTTGAAACCGAAGCCAACCAGCATTAAGCCCAAGCCCGCCAGCAGCAGCGGCTCATGCAGCATGCTATCGCTCATGCTCTTACCTAAACCAACAAACGACAGGTCACCAGACTCAGCGTAGAGCAGCGCCATACCAAACAGCAGGAAGGACGAAGCCGCTGCTGACAGAATAGTGTACTTGATAGCCGCTTCCAGCGAGCGTTTCTGGCGGTAGGCATAACCGATCAGGCCAAACAGTGGCAGAGAGATAAGCTCAATACCAATGAAAAGCGCAGCCAAATGGTTAGCACAGGCCAGCACAATGCCGCCCAGCGTCGCGATCAGAACCAGCAGGTAGAACTCATCGCGGTTATCGGGATAGCCTTGCAGCCACGGATAAGCAAAGGTGCTAGTCGCAAGGCTCGACAGCAACACCAGCCCAATATAAAGCATGGAGAAGCTATCAATGCGGAATAGCGGAGTTACGCTTAACGAGCCGTCCGTTGCAGAAAGAAGCTGCCCCACAAAATAGAGCGAAAGCAGCGCTAGGTTCAAACCGATCACTGTCACCGTTGCGTTGACGAAGTGGTTGCGTCGCCACGCAATGCACAGCATCACAACCACCACCGTCAATCCGACGATCAACAGCGGTAACAGTGCGATCAGATGTTGAGGAGTTATTGTCATGGCGAATTACGGCCTTGTTGTTGTAGATAATGACTGCAAAGTTGAAGCAGAGCTAAACCAGTGCTGCACGTTCGTCATTGCTGCACTGGACGTATCCAGAATAGGCTGAGGATAAAGACCCAGCGCAACCAGCAGAACCACCAGCAGCAGAATAATCGACAGCTCACGCGCACTCATGCCCGGCAATGGTTTGTCAGATTTTGGTGCGCCGTAGTAGGCGCGCTGCATCATGATTAACGAATAAACAGAGGCAAACACCAGACCGAAGGTTGAGATAATCGTGATAACCGGCACTACTTGGAAGCTGCCGAACAAGATCATGAACTCACCAACAAAGTTACCGGTACCTGGCATACCCAACGTCGCTACGGCGAAGAACAACGACAGCGCTGGCAGATATTTAATCCGCCCCCACAGGCCACCCATCAGGCGCATATCACGCGTGTGCAGACGCTCATACAGCTGACCACAGATGATGAACATACCGGCAGCGGACAAGCCGTGTGCAATCATCTGAATCACTGCACCCTGATAAGCCAGTTGGTTACCAGAATAAATCGCGATCAGTACAAAGCCCATATGAGACACAGAGGTATATGCGATCAGACGCTTAATATCGGTCTGCGCAAATGCCATCCATGCGCCGTAGAAGATACCAATCACACCCAGCCACATGGCGATCGGTGCAAACTCATGAGAAGCTTCAGGGAACAGAGGCAAACTGAAACGTAGCAGACCATAGGCCGCGGTTTTCAGCAAGATACCCGCTAGGTCAACAGAACCTGCGGTTGGTGCCTGACTATGCGCATCGGGTAACCAGCCGTGCAATGGAACCACCGGCATTTTCACTGCAAAAGCAATGAAGAAGCCTAACATCAGCAGATACTGAACGTTATGGCTCATCGGCGTATTCAGCAACTCTTCATAGTTGAATGTCCACACACCGGTTGCGTTGTAGTGAACGAACACCAGACCCAAAATCGCGATCAGCATGATCAGACCGCTGGACTGGGTATAGATGAAGAACTTGGTTGCCGCACTGATACGGGTTTTGCCGTCTGATGCTTTATGACCCCAAAGAGCGATCAAGAAGTACATCGGCACCAGCATCATTTCCCAGAAGAAGAAGAACAGGAACAGGTCGATGGCCAAGAACACACCGATAACGCCGCCCAGAATCCACAGCAGATTCAGGTGGAAAAAGCCCTGATACTTCTGGATCTCGTTCCAAGAACAGAGAATCGCTAGCACACCCAGCAAGCCGGTCAACACGACCATCAGCAATGATAAGCCGTCTAATGCAAGATGGAATTCAATACCGAAACGAGGGATCCACGGTATGGAGAACTCCGACTGCCACTGCGGGATACCCGCTGCCTGAGTCAGAGAATAGCCGCCCTGCAACCAGAGTTGCAGAGACAACACTAACGTCAGACCCATTGCTATCAGTGCAATCCAGCGTGGAGCTTTGGTGCCGAAGCGCTCGCTCTGCCAGCTTAAGAAGCCACCGATAAACGGGATAAGAATTAGCCAAGGTAATAACATGGCGCTTTGTGTCCCTTAAAATTGAATAATGTAAAACTTGTTATTAGTAGGGGCCTGTTGCCCCTACTCTTCAGGTTTTAAACTCTATTCATTTGACCAATAACAACAGAGCCAATACGACCACTGCGCCCACACCCATAGATGCCATATACCAGCGCAGCTGACCGTTCTCGCTCACCGCCAGACCACGATTACCCCAACGCGCAAAGACGGCGAACAGGTTCATCAGGCTGTTTAGCGGATCGCGCTGTAACAGGTAAGCAACGGCTTTAAACGGCTTAACAAAGATCATGTTGTATAGCCAATCGAAGCCCCACGCATGGAACCACCACGTTGAGAAGAAGCGACCTGGCGCACTTTGCGCCACGCTGTTCACAAACTGGCGTTTACCAAGGTACAAGACAGCAGCCAACAAGATGCCAACGATAGCGACAACGCCGGAGATAATTTCTAAGGTCATCTTACCCGCTTCACCGCTATGGCTTTCTGGCAACACGCCCGCCAGCGGTGGTGTAATCAACGCACCGATGAACGTAGACAGAACCAGCAGCACGATCAGCGGTAGGCTGTGCGCAATGCCTTTACCAGCATGGGCTTTGGTGTGTGCTTCGCCATGGAACACAATGAAAATCATACGGAAGGTATACAGCGACGTCAGGAACGCCCCAACCAGACCCGCAGTCATCAGGTTGACGTGACCAGAAGCCAATGCGCCCCACAGGATCTCATCTTTACTGTAGAAACCTGCGGTGACGATTGGCAACGCTGACAGCGCAGCGCCACCCACCAAGAAGCAGATGTAAACCAGCGGCAGCGATTTACGCAACCCACCCATTTTGAAGATGTTCTGCTCGTGGTGGCAGGCCAAAATGACCGAGCCAGAAGAGAGGAACAGCAGCGCTTTGAAGAACGCATGCGTCATCAAATGGAAAATTGCCGCGTCCCATGCCTGAACGCCAAGCGCCAAGAACATGTAGCCAATCTGACTCATCGTTGAATAAGCCAGCACACGTTTGATGTCGGTTTGCACCAGCGCAGCAAAGCCAGCCAGAACCAGCGTAACGGCACCAACGATGCCCACCAGATGCAGTATCTCTGGCGCCATCAGGAACAAGCCGTGAGTACGTGCAATCAGGTAAACACCCGCGGTAACCATGGTCGCGGCGTGGATCAGTGCAGATACCGGTGTTGGACCCGCCATCGCATCTGCCAACCACGTTTGCAGCGGCAGCTGTGCAGATTTACCCACAGCACCACCCAGCAGCATCAGCGTTGCCCAAGTAATGGCGGCGGAGCCGACTTCCAATTTCTGCGGTGCCAGAATCATCAGTTCACGGATGTTCAGGGTGCCCAGTTCGTTATAAAGAATGAACAGGCCAATGGCTAAGAACACGTCACCCACACGGGTCACAATGAACGCCTTCATCGCCGCAGCGCCGTTAGCTGGATTGGTGTAATAGAAACCGATCAACAGATAACTGCACAGCCCTACCCCTTCCCAGCCGAGATACATCAGCAGCAGGTTATCCGCCAGTACCAGAACTACCATGCTAGCGATAAACAGGTTGGTGTACGCGAAGAAGCGGGAGTACCCCTCTTCACCACGCATATACCAAGAGGCAAACATATGAATGAAGAAGCCCACGCCGGTGACCACAGAGAGCATGGTTAACGACAGGCCATCAAGCGTAAGAGTGATTGGAATACCAAAGTCACCCACGGCCATCCAGTTCCACAGGTGCTGGTTAAACACCTGCACGCCATCCGCTTTTTGGCTTAAGAAATCAAAGCCGACATAAGCCGTTACTAGAGCAGCCAGACCGATAGAGCCAACGCCGATGATAGCCGACGTACTTTCTGACCAGCGACCACGGGAAAATGCCAGCAGCAAGAACCCGATTAACGGCAGCAATATTGTTAAGTAGAGTAGGTTCATCCGCGCATCTCACTGACAGTATCGATATTCAGGGTGTTGCGACGGCGATGCAATTGCAGCAACAGCGCCAAGCCGATGCTTGCTTCCGCAGCCGCTAAGCTGATAGCCAGAATATACATCACCTGACCGTCTGCCTGTCCCCAATAGCTCCCCGCCACCACGAATGCCAAAGCAGCCGCGTTGATCATGATTTCCAAGCTAATCAGCATAAACAGCAGATTGCGTCGGATTAATAGGCCAGTCAGCCCGAGAACAAACAGGATGGCCGCCAGAATTAAACCGTGTTGTAACGGGATCATGCTCGCTCCTCCGCCTTGTTTTTAACCGCCATCGCCTTGGCTTTATTGGCTTCTGTCTCTGGTGTTTTGCTAAAGACTTCGCCCTGCTTATGCTCACGCCCGATGTGGAACGCCACCACCAGACCGGCTAGCAGCAGCATAGACACCAGTTCAACAGCCAGAACATAAGGACCAAACAGCGCGATACCGACCGCTTTCGCGTCAATCATGTCGCCGCTGATACCCTGATCGTTCACGCTCATAATGGCGTAGACCAGCACCGCTAGCAGGATGAGAGACAGCAGGCTTGGCCCAATCCACAGCGAAGGTTTCAGCCATGCGCGCTCTTGCTCAACTACGGAATTTCCCAGGTTGAGCATCATCACGACGAACACGAACAGAACCATAATCGCACCGGCGTAGACGATGATCTCCAGCGCCCCAGCGAAATAAGCGCCCAGCGAGAAGAACACCGCAGCGACAGCCAGCAGCGATACGATAAGATACAGCAAGGCGTGAACCGGATTGGTGTGCGAGATCACTCGGATCGTTGCCACCACGGCCACCAGCGCTGCAATGTAGAATGCAAATTCCATGCTTGGCTCCTTAAGGTAGCAGACCTTTGACGTCGATCGGCTTCGCTTCGTTTTCGGCTTCGCCTTTGGCTTTGCCGTCGATAGCCATACCGGCCATACGATAGAAGTTATATTCTGGGTATTTGCCCGGCCCCGAGATCAACAGATCTTCTTTTTCATACACCAAATCCTGACGCTTAAACTCACCCAGTTCGAAATCCGGCGTTAGCTGAATCGCCGTCGTTGGGCAGGCCTCTTCACATAAACCGCAGAAAATGCAGCGAGAGAAGTTGATGCGGAAGAACTCTGGATACCAGCGCCCGTCTTTAGTTTCTGCTTTCTGCAAAGAAATACAGCCAACCGGACAGGCCACCGCACACAGGTTACAGGCAACGCAACGCTCTTCACCGTCTGGATCGCGCGTTAACACGATACGCCCACGGTAACGAGGTGGCAGATAAACCGGTTCTTCCGGATACATTTGGGTTTCGCGCTTAGCAAACGCATGCAAGCCAATCATCCACAGGCTGCGCACTTGGGTGCCGAAACCAACCACTAACTCTTTCAATGTCATGGTTCATTCACCCCTTATTGAGCGTTATACAAAATCACGGCGGCGGTCGCCAACAGGTTCAACAACGTCAGCGGCAGGCAAATTTTCCAGCCAAATGACATCACCTGGTCATAGCGAGGACGCGGCAATGACGCACGCACCAGAATAAACATCACCATGAAGAAGGCCGTCTTGATAGCAAACCAGATAACCGGCGGCAGGAATGGTCCCTGCCAACCACCGAAGAACAGCGTAACAATCAGCGCTGACACGGTGACGATCCCGATATATTCCCCCACAAAGAACAGACCGAATTTCATACCGGAGTATTCAATGTGGTAACCATCAGCCAGTTCCTGCTCGGCTTCTGGTTGGTCAAAAGGATGACGGTGACACACCGCAACACCTGCGATGATGAAGGTCAGGAACCCAAAGAACTGCGGGATGACATTCCACAAATGAGACTGTGATT
Source organism: Hafnia sp. HMSC23F03 (assembly GCF_001816025.1). Taxonomy (NCBI): domain Bacteria; kingdom Pseudomonadati; phylum Pseudomonadota; class Gammaproteobacteria; order Enterobacterales; family Hafniaceae; genus Hafnia; species Hafnia sp. HMSC23F03. The sequence continues at coordinate 107,169 of NZ_KV824245.1, read as the reverse complement.
CAACAATCGTCTGCATGTTGAAAGAGTCAGCCTGTGCAACAACGCCCATCACCGAAAGGCCAAGGAATACTTCGTAGCTCAGGGTTTGTGCCGATGCACGCATCGCCCCAAGCAAAGAGTATTTGTTGTTACTTGACCAACCGGCGAACAGCACAGCATAAACCGCAAGACCCGCCATCATCAGGAAGAACAGGATACCGATATTCAGATCCGCCCCCATCCACGTTGGACTGACAGGCACAATCGCAAATGCCAGCAACAGAGATGAAAACGCAATCATCGGTGCCAAGGTAAAGATTAAACGGTCAGAGAAGCGCGGAACCCAGTCTTCTTTGAAGAACATTTTGACCATATCCGCAACCAGCTGGAGCGAGCCGCCCCAGCCAACACGGTTTGGTCCATAACGATTCTGGAACAGGCCGAGCAGACGACGTTCGCCGAAGCTCATGAATGCCCCGCAGGTAACCACCACCAGCAAAATCACAATGGCTTTTAACACTGTGAGAAGGATGTCGATCACCTCTGGCGTTAGCCAACTCATAATGCTGCCTCCCGCACTTTCGTTTCCTGAATAGCGTCAACTTTGGTTCCGTTCAGTACCGGAGAGATCCCTGGTAAACCAAGAGGCAGACCGATTTGACCCGATTGTAGGTTTTCGCTTAAGCGTGCTGGTAACGTCAGTTTCTGGTCTGCAAAAGTCAGTTCCAGAACCGTACCGTTGTTAACGCCCAGCTGCGCGGCATCCGCTGGATTCACCATCACGTAAGCCTCTGGCATACGAGTCTGAATGACCGGAGAACGCTGAGTCATTTCGTCACTACCAAACAGATGGTAATAAGGCGCAACAACCCAACCCGCATTTTGATAAGCGGCAGGTACCGCGTCGAAGTACGCCAGTGAACCTTCACCGGCAGCAATCAGGCGCACACCCGGATCGCCATGACGCAAATGACCGCCCACTTCGGCTTGGAATTTGTTCCATGCCTGAGGGGAGTTCCAGCCTGGAGCCCATGCGAATGGGATCTGCTGACGATCCTCTAGAGGACCACTGTAGCCTTCCATCGAGAACGCAAACGCGGTGTCTTTGTCCTGAGGCTGGCGCGGTTCATGCACGCTGATGTTGGCACGCATAGCGGTACGACCACTGTAGCGATGCGGTTCACGCGCCAGTTTCTGACCTTTAATACGGAATGTCGCATCCGGTGCCGCATCCACAATGCCTTGCAGCTGCGGATAAGCTTTCACACACGACGCGATCACATGATCCAATAAAGTCCAGTCGATCTGACGGCTTTCAACGGTGGTGTGCAGTGAATGCAACCAACGCCAGCTTTCCAACATAATGGACGGCGTGTTTTTCTTAGGATCGTCGTAGTAGGCGGGATCATAAACTTGGAAGAAGCGCTGAGCGCGGCCTTCCTGATTGACCAGCGTACCGTCGCTCTCGGCAAAACTTGCGGCAGACAACACCAGATCGGCTTTGTCCATAATGGCAGTGCGCTGATGATCGACGACGATCACGCTTTGTGCTTTGGCCAATGCAGCATCGACACGTGCAGCTGGCGCATGGCGGTAGAGATCGTTCTCCAATACCACGACGGCATCCGCACTCCCCTGCTCCAGCTCAGCCAATGCATCATCGATAGATGGCGCATTCATCATCGCTAAGCCCATGCTGTTCGCTTCGGAGGCAATAAAGGTAATACCAACGTCCAGATCGCGTGCTTTCAGTGCTTTGGCAATGTTCGCAGCGGCTTCAATCAACGGGGTATAACCGGCGTTGCTGCCTGTTACGATCAGCGGCTTCTTCGCTCCGGCTAGAGCCTGAACAATCACGTCAACCTGCTTGCGCACGTCGTCTGACAGTCCATCAACCGCTGGAGCCGAGTTATCCAGCGCATGTGCAACCGCAAATCCTAGACGAGCCTGATCGGCAACCGGTGCGCGATAGTTCAGAGCAGAGACGTCATCTAAGCGAGTGTCATCGATGCTGGTCATGAACAGTGGATACTTCGCACGCTGACCAATGTTTTGAATCGCAGCAATCTGCCAATCAGCTACGCGCTGAGCCGCAGCCATCGCGCGCGCTTTGCCTTTCACCGCCTGACGTAGTGCTAGTGCGATACGCGCCGCGGTCTGGGTAACATCTTCCCCCAGAATCAGCACCGCATCATAGCTTTCCATTTCACGCAGAGCTGGCGTGTAAACGCCGCCTTCGCGCAGAATTTTCTGCATCAGATTCAAACGGCTTAATTCGCCTGCTTCAATACCGCTGTAGAAGTTTTCAGCACCAACGAGTTCACGCAGCGCATAGTTGCTTTCAAGGCTTGCGCGTGGAGAGCCGATACCGATGGTTTTCTTCGCCTGACGCAGCAGATCTGCAGCACCTTGCATCGCCTGTTCGGCATTCAGGTGGATCCAGTCATTGCCACGACGCTGTTGCGGCTGACGAGGACGATCTTTCAGGTTGACGTAGCCATAGCCGAAACGACCACGGTCGCAGAGGAAATAATGGTTTACGGTACCGTTATAACGGTTTTCAATACGGCGAATTTCACCGTAGCGTTCACCTGGGCTGGTGTTACATCCCACGCTGCACTGCTGGCAGATGCTAGGAGCAAACTGCATGTCCCATTTACGGTTGTAACGCTCAGAGTGTGTTTTATCGGTAAATACGCCCGTTGGGCACACTTCTACCAAGTTACCGGAAAACTCACTTTCCAGCGTTCCGCTTTCAGGGCGGCCAAAGTAGACGTTGTCGTGCGCACCATAGACGCCGAAATCGGTGCCGTCAGCGTAATCTTTGTAGTAACGCACGCATCGGTAACAGGCGATACAGCGGTTCATTTCGTGAGAAATAAACGGCCCTAACTCCTGATTATTATGGGTACGCTTGGTGAAGCGGTAACGGCGGAAACTGTGGCCGGTCATTACCGTCATATCTTGCAGGTGGCAGTTGCCGCCTTCTTCACATACCGGGCAATCGTGTGGATGGTTAGTCATCAACCACTCAACGACGCTCTCACGGAACGTTTTTGCTTCAGCATCATCGATGGAAATAAAAGTTCCATCCTGCGCTGGTGTCATACATGACATTACCAGACGACCGCGAGTGTCTTCCGCGTTCTGGTATTGCTTAACCGCGCACTGGCGGCAAGCACCGACGCTTCCCAGCGCCGGGTGCCAGCAAAAGTAAGGAATATCAAGTCCCAGAGAAAGACATGCCTGTAACAGGTTATCCGCTCCGTTGACTTCATACTCTTTGCCGTCTACATGAATTGTAGCCATTAGCATGCTTCCAAAATAAGAAAAACCTTTAAATTACCAGCGCGATTTCAGCAAGTTCGGCTGAATACCCTTAATGGCATTCAAGTTGCCGTAGTCTTTGGCGGCAATGCCTGCTTCGAACTCTTCACGGAAATATTTAATCGCGCTCTGTAATGGTTCAACAGCCCCCGGCGCATGTGCGCAGAACGTTTTACCTGGGCCTAAATGGCGGCACAGCTGTTCTAACGTTTCGATATCTCCCGGCTGGCCTTCGCCACGCTCAAGTGCACGCAGGATTTTTACACTCCACGGCAAACCATCACGGCATGGTGTACACCAGCCACAGGACTCACGAGCGAAGAATTCTTCTAAGTTGCGCACAAGCGGCACCATGCCGATCTCATTATCAACGGCCATTGCCAGCGCGGTACCCAAACGGCTACCTGCTTTGCCGATGCTGGCGAAGTCCATCGGCAGATCGAGATGATCGCCAGTCAGGAAGTCGGTCCCTGCCCCACCCGGCTGCCACGCTTTGAGCGTTAATCCATCGCGCATACCACCAGCGTAATCCTCAAGAATTTCACGCGCCGTGGTGCCGAATGGCAGTTCCCATAGACCCGGATTTTTCACCCGTCCCGAGAAGCCCATCAGCTTGGTGCCCGCATCTTCACTCTTACCGGCAGAGAGACCTTTGTACCAGTCAACACCGTGCTCAATAATCGCAGGTACGTTGCACAAAGTTTCAACGTTGTTAACACAGGTAGGCTTGCCCCATACGCCAGAACTGGCTGGGAATGGTGGCTTGGAGCGCGGATTGGCACGACGCCCTTCCAGTGAGTTAATCAGCGCAGTTTCTTCACCGCAGATATAACGCCCTGCACCGGTATGCACAAACAGCTCAAAATCAAAGCCTGAGCCTAAAATGTTTTTACCCAGCAGGCCTGCCGCTTTAGCTTCTTCGATCGCTTTACGTAGGTTAACCGCAGCTTCTACATATTCGCCACGCAGGAAGATATAGCCACGGTAGGATTTCAACGCGAACGCCGCAATCAGCATGCCTTCCACCAATAGGTGTGGCATCTGTTCCATCAGCAGACGGTCTTTATAGGTGCCCGGCTCCATTTCATCGGCGTTACACAGCAGGTAACGGATGTTCATGGATTCGTCTTTCGGCATCAGACTCCATTTCAGACCTGTTGAGAAGCCAGCACCGCCGCGCCCTTTCAGACCTGCGTCTTTAACCAAGTTGACGACTTCATCCTGAGCCATGCCTTTGAGCGCTTTTTCAGCGCCCTGATAGCCACTTTTACTGCGATACTCATCCAGCCAAACCGGCTGTTTGTCATCGCGTAAACGCCACGTTAGCGGATGGCTTTCCGCTGAACGGGTTGGGAATAAAGCTGAAGGAATCGTCATTTATACTGCTCCAACAATTCGACGACGTTTTCCGGCGTCAGGTGAGCATGAGTATCTTCATCGATCATCATATTCGGCCCCTTGTCGCAGTTACCCAGACAGCACGTTGGCAACAGCGTAAAGCGACCATCAAACGTGGTTTGACCCGGCTTGATATTCAGCTTACGTTCCAGCGCGGCCTGAATGCCTTGGTAGCCGTTGATATGGCAAACCACACTGTCGCAATAGCGAATAATGTGGCGGCCAACCGGCTGACGGAAGATCTGGCTATAAAACGTGGCCACCCCTTCGACGTCTGCGGCAGGAATATCCAACACCTCGGCAATGGCATAAATGGCACCATCAGGAACCCAGCCGTGCTCTTTTTGCACAATTTTCAGTGCTTCAATCGACGCGGCGCGCGGATCTTCATAGTGATGTTTTTCATGCTCGATGGCCTCACGGGCGCTATCGCTGAGCACGAAAACCTCTTCTTTAGCTAAAGATTGATCTGACATGATTAGCGGTCCACATCTGACATAACAAAATCAATACTGCCGAGGTATACGATCAGGTCGGATACCAGGCTGCCACGAATTACCGCCGGGATCTGTTGCAGGTGCGCATAGCTTGGAGTACGAATGCGCGTACGGTAGCTCATCGTGCTGCCGTCACTGGTCAGGTAATAACTGTTAATCCCTTTAGTCGCTTCAACCATCTGGAACGATTCGTTAGCAGGCATGACCGGCCCCCACGACACTTGCAGGAAGTGTGTGATCAGGGTTTCGATATGCTGCAACGTGCGCTCTTTCGGCGGCGGCGTGGTCAGTGGATGGTCAGCTTTAAACGGACCTTCCGGCATATTTTTGTAACATTGCTCCAGAATTCGCAGGCTTTGACGAAGCTCTTCGACTTTCAGCATTACGCGGTCGTAGCAGTCACCGTTGTGACCCACCGGAACTTCGAAATCAAAGTTTTCGTAACCGGAATAAGGACGCCATTTACGCACGTCAAACTCGATACCCGTGGCGCGCAGACCCGCACCCGTTACGCCCCAGTCCAAGGCTTCTTTTGCATTGTAGGCAGCAACGCCAACCGAACGGCCTTTCAGAATAGTGTTTTTCAGCGCGGCTTTAACATAGGAGTCCAAACGCTTTGGCATCCAGTCGAGGAAGTCACGCAGTAAACGTTCCCAACCGCGAGGCAAATCGTGTGCAACACCGCCGATACGGAACCAAGCTGGATGCATACGGAAACCCGTAATCGCTTCAACCACATCGTAGACTTTCTGGCGATCGGTAAAGGCGAAGAATACGGGGGTCATCGCGCCCACGTCCTGAATAAACGTGGAGATATACAGCAGATGGCTATTAATGCGGAACAGCTCAGAAAGCATGACGCGAATAACCTTCACACGCTCTGGCACTTCAATACCCGCCAGTTTTTCAACGGCCAGTACGTAAGGCATTTCATTCACGCAGCCACCGAGGTATTCGATACGGTCGGTATACGGAATATAGCTGTGCCATGATTGGCGCTCGCCCATCTTCTCTGCGCCACGATGGTGATAACCCACGTCTGGCACACAGTCGACGATCTCTTCACCGTCCAACTGCAACACAATGCGGAATGCACCATGAGAAGATGGATGGTTAGGGCCGAGGTTGAGGAACATGAAATCTTCATTTTCAGTACTGCGCTTCATTCCCCAGTCTTCAGGTTTGAAGGTCAGTGATTCCATTTCCAGATCTTGTTTTTGCTTAGTCAGCTCAAACGGATCGAACTCGGTCGCACGCGCCGGATAATCTTTACGCAGCGGATGCCCTTCCCATGACTGAGGCATCATAATGCGCGTCAGATGTGGGTGGCCATCGAAGGTCATACCGAACATTTCCCACGTTTCACGCTCATACCAGTTAGCGTTAGGGAAAATCTTGGTCACGGTCGGCAGATGCATGTCTTTTTCAGACAATGCAACCTTGAGCATGATGTCGCGATTTCGTTCAATAGAGATGATGTGATAGAAGACTGAAAAATCTGCTTCCGGCAAACCCTGACGATGAGTACGCAGGCGCTCATCCATACCATGCAGGTCAAACAGCATAACGTATGGTTTTGGCAGTTTTTTCAGGAAGGACATAACTTCCAGTAATTGCTCACGCTTCACCCAAACAACAGGCATTCCAGTGCGTGTGGGCTGAACGGTAAAGGCATCGGGCCCAAAACGGTTGCGCAATTCACCGATAACCGGATCATCAAGATGATCGCGGGTTTGCCACTCTTTACCTTCAGAAAGAGGCAAATTCAGATCTTGCGTCGTCGAATCTGTCATAATTTTTATCACCACGCTTTTACTTTACTTGCTGGAAACCAGCAAACTAACGGGCTAAGTCATTCGCCGCTGACAATGCTAACCCAGGGTGGGCTGCATCATGCGTGCGTTAAATTTCGTCTGGTGAGCGCAGATTAGTCACTGCAATACGCTCAGCTCGCTTGCGTTCTTTTTCTGATGGCATGTTGGCTCGGTAAACACCTTGATCGCCCACAACCCAAGATAATGGGCGGCGTTCTTTACCAATCGATTCCTGCAACAACATCAGCGCCTGCATATAGGCTTCTGGGCGCGGCGGACAGCCCGGGATATACACATCAACCGGAATAAACTTGTCTACGCCTTGCACGACGGAATAAATGTCATACATGCCGCCAGAGTTGGCACAAGACCCCATAGAAATCACCCATTTTGGTTCCAGCATCTGGTCATATAGACGCTGAATAACCGGAGCCATTTTGGTGAAACAGGTTCCCGCAACCACCATAAAGTCAGCCTGACGCGGAGAGGCACGAAGTACTTCCGCCCCAAAACGCGCAACGTCATGCACCGCAGTGAATGACGTCACCATCTCCACATAACAACAAGAAAGGCCGAAGTTATACGGCCAAAGAGAGTTTTTACGCCCCCAGTTCACCATATCGTGCAGAGCATTTTCGAGTTTGCCCATATACACGCTGCGGTGAACATGCTGTTCCAGAGGATCGGTCACGATCTCCTGTTTTTGAAGGGGGTAACGGTCGTTCTCACCGTCCGGATCGATGCGGGTGAGCGTATAATCCATCTTTATGCCTCAATTCTTTCTCTATAAATGGTGACTAATAGGCCAGACTTACTGCGGGCGGCTATCTGTATTCGTGACGGTACTTTCGTGCTCTACACGGCGCTTGGAACGTGCGGGAGTCCAATCAAGCGCGCCGATACGCACCAGATAGAACAAGCCTGCTAACAGCACCAAAATGAAAATTGCCGCTTCGATAAAGCCAACCCATCCACTCTCCCGGATGGAGACAGACCAAGCATATAGATACAAGGCTTCCACATCGAAGATGACGAAGAACATGGCGACCAGATAAAACTTAGCAGACAGACGCAGACGCGCTGAGCCTACTGAGTCGATACCGGATTCATAAGGCGTATTTTTCGCGCGCGCGCGTGCTCTCCCACCGAGTGCATATGCTCCAAGAAGCATAACCCCACATAGCCCGAGTGCGACGATGATAAATACGGCGAATGCCCAGTGATGAGCGATTACTTCAGTGGTTGTTGACATACTCTTATGCTTACTCATCAAACGTGATGCGGTTCACTGCGTAAAAAATGCAGGAGCACCACAACGACTAAGGGAAGGAAAATGACCACAAGAAAACTGCTGTTTCCTATGATTAAACAGAGTTTTACTGTGGGCTTTTTACTCCTTTCTATAACCTTTTGTCAACTTTGACAAAAGTAACAACACATTAATTTACAACACTACATTTTACTTAACATTTGATGCGTCTGCACGACGTATTAGCATCCTTAATGACGTTTTAGAGTTGCATCAGTAACGTGTCGATTATGTAAACGAAAGTGAATGTTTGGTAAGCACTATACCATTTTCTAAAGAATTACCCGTTCACCATCGTGGGTATCTCGGGTGTTTTTATGATGGAGATCACACTTACAATGATAAGCACGCAAATGAATATTCATTCAAGACGATAGAATCACGAGATTGTTTAACATTTGCTGTATGTATTTCATACAGTCATATTATTTATGAGAATGATTTTCATTTAAGTTTTTGATGGTAAAGCGGAATCGGTTCAGGTGGGAAGCGTAGGGTCGTAAAGCCACGAAATGTTAAAAATTTATTTCACACTATAAAATAATCACATACCGGCATGTTTATGCACTCAATGCCGGTATGTTGAATCAATTTTTCCTGTTTAAAATATGCATGAATAAACGAACTCAAGCCACATCAGCAGGATCGGTTGGGCCGGTAGAATAAGAACTCCCCTGCTCAACAGCCAGATCGATATTTGAACCATTTTCACTATAAGGTTCAGAACCTGCTTTTAATGAACTAAACAATATCGTCGCTAATTCATTAGTACAGTTAGGGGCTAAGCAAAGAGAATATTCAGTTTCAGGCAGTTTAGGCAGGCGCTCAGAAACGCCAAGAACGCGCAGCTCTGGGCTCATCATTTCAATTGGCCGTGCTGTAACCCCCAACCCTGCTTTTACCGCGGCTCGTACTGCTGACAGCGTAGACGCTACATACGCAATACGCCATGGAATACCGGCTTCATTCAGGTGCTTGATCGCCAGTGCGCGGAATGGACTCGGTTCATCCAGTACCACTAATGGCACAGGCTCGCCTGCTTGGTAATCGTAATCGGTTGCGCAAAACCACACAGTTGGAGAACTTCTTAAAGTTTCACAAGAGAACTCATCAAAGCCCATGGTGGTGATAGCGAGATCAATTTCTCGATCTTTTAGCAACTGTCTCATGTCAGGACTGCGCTTTACTCTGACATCGATTTCCAGCTTCGGATAAAGGCTGGTAAACCGGCTCAGTAGAAAAGGCAAAATAGTATCCGCGGTATCATCCGTGGCGCCAATAATGAGTGAGCCATGTAGATGGTTGTAGATCAGCGAACTACAGGCTTCATCGTTAAAGCGTAAGATTTTACGTGCATACCCTAACAGCTGCACGCCGTGCTCCGTGAGTTGTTTGTTACGTCCATGGCGAGCAAATAACTCCTTGCCAACCAACTGTTCCAAACGTTGCATCTGCTGACTAACGGCCGATTGTGTTCTCTGCACCACAATAGCCGCTGCCGCAAAAGTTTTCACATCGGCGACAGCTACGAACGTTCGTAGCAAATCTAAATCAAGGTTAATGGTAGGACGATGTGTATTTATCATATCTATTTCTCATTATAAGAGTGTAATTATAAAACCCTGGTATTTAAGACTTGTGATACTTAGATAATCAGAATCCTCCTATCACTGATACATCTACTACTTAATACTTAATCCATTTGATATACATGTTTAATTATGGCTTAAAAAAAAATTTTAAGCATAAAACACGCAAAAATATTTACACTATTTAGCTCTGCTTATTAGTTAAGATATGCAATTAACTACATCGTCTATAATTAACTGTAATATAATAACTTTTTAAATGACCTTGTCTTTTTATACGTACTTTTATAGCAGCAACACAATAAATAAGTTAATAATTCTTATGTTAGCTTAATAACTGAGACCGGTTTCATTAAGCTTAGCTGTTGTTTCCTTGGGAAAGTTTTTTCTTTTTTAGCGCGAAAAAAACCACGCTTATTGAAAACGTAATTAATAAACCTGTTACTAACAACTGCATTCCCCCCGTAAGCATTCCACCCACATACGAGTAAACAAGCGTTGCGGGAAGTTGCCCGATTCCCGTAGCAATTAGGAATCCCCTTACTTTAATGGAGGTTAATCCTGCTGCATAGCTAATAATGTCAAATGATACAAAGGGTAATAGCCGGCAAATCAGGATGGTATGTTTTCCGTAGCGAGCAAAAAAAAGATCGCTACGTTTTAGGGCTTCGGAAGAAACAAACTTTTCCAGCGTTTCTCTTCCTACCCAACGTGCCAGAATGAAACATATCCAAGCGGCTACCATAGCGCTGAACCATGATAAGAGCGCCCCTTGCCACCAGCCAAATAACGCCGCATTGGCGAATGTAATCAAAAACGCAGGCAAAGGAGCAGCAAGAGCCTGAAAGATCATGAGCAAAAATGAGACAACCATTGCCCAAGGCCCAAAACTGCGTAAATACTCCATCATTGCACTAACATCCAACGAGGAGAACAGCGCCCACAAATGCCGTAACAGCTGTCGGGAGGAGTCGAACCACAGCATGCCAGCTATCATCAGGCACAGAAGGAATAAAACATAAGCCTGACGATGCTTAAACATAACTCGTTGGTTTCCTCAGTAATTACTACCACGCATAGAATAACGATTTATCACCAACTTGTGTGCGCTAACTTAAAACATTGTGCGCTTGCACAAAGAACACTGCAAAATGTTGCGAGAAAATACATCCCTTTCTGTTTTCCTTGTTAGGATCCCTGATGAAAGTCACTTCTCAGCTAGTCACCTCAGCGCTATTGCTTGGGTGGTTACAAATGACTCATGCCGCTGACGTCACGCCTTTACAGCAAATTAAGCTGGACGATCTTCAGTCTGGCAATGGCGCAATTGTCGATACCCGACCTAGTGCATTTTATAACGGATGGCCTCAGGGGCTTAATGGCCCATCAGGTCATGAACCTCAAGCGTTCAATCTTTCTGCAAACTGGTTAAGCCTCATGAGCGATGAGCAACTAAAACAGTGGGCTAGCCAACATCAGATCACGCCAGACCGTAAAATCGCACTTTATGGTACGACTGAACAGACCTCAGAGGTTAGTAAACGATTAATTAAGCTGGGCTACATTAATATTGCCACGCTCAGTGACGCATTATCTCAACCCGATCGTTTGCAACGTATGGCTCACTTTGAGCAACTCGTTTACCCACAGTGGATCCATGATTTACAGCAAGGGAAAAATGTCGTAGCGAAGCCCGCTGGTGAATGGAAAGTCATTGAAGCCGCTTGGGGAGCGCCGAAGAAATATCTGCTCAGCCATATTCCCGGTGCAGGCTATATCGATACTAATGACATAGAAAGCGAGCCGCTTTGGAACAAAGTTTCCGACGACAAGCTGAAAGCATTGCTGGCTAAACAAGGCATCAAACACGATACCACCGTCATCCTCTACGGTCGCGACGTGTACGCAGCCGCTCGCGTGGCTCAGATTATGCTGTACGCGGGCGTAAAAGATGTTCGCCTGCTCGACGGGGGTTGGCAAACGTGGTCTGATGCGGGACTCCCCGTTGAGCGCGGACTCCCGTCAAATGTGAAACCAGCGCCTGATTTCGGTGCAGAAATTCCGGGACAGCCACAGCTGATGCTCAATGAAGAGCAGGCTCGCGGATTATTACATCGCAAAGATGCTTCGCTGGTGAGTATCCGTTCATGGCCAGAGTTTATCGGTGAAACTAGCGGTTACAGCTATATCAAACCAAAGGGTGAGATCGCGGGTGCTCGCTGGGGCCATGCAGGCAGTGACTCCACGCATATGGAAGATTTCCATAATCCAGACGGAACCATGCGCTCAGCGGATGATATCGCGGCCATGTGGAAAGAGTGGCATATCACCCCTGATCAACAGGTTTCCTTCTATTGTGGTACTGGTTGGCGAGCCTCTGAGACCTTCATGTATGCCCGCGCTATGGGTTGGCCATCTGTCAGCGTATACGATGGTGGCTGGTATGAATGGAGCGCTAATCCAAAGAACCCAGTTGTTGCAGGAGAACGCGGGCCGGAGAGTAGCTGGGAGTGATGCTCACGCTTATTTTCTGAGCACATGATGTTGGGATGATAAAGTCATCGGGCAGATTCTGCACTCAAGAGCGGTTATCTGGGATGTCATTTCTGCTGCAGTTTGATATTGGCGATGCAAGTTCAGTGTAATATTCCGCCCGCCTGTTCATACCGAGCGTCATTGATACACTGTGTGTAATATTCCGCCCGCCTGTCCATACCGAGCTTCATTGATACATCCATGAAGGCGTACGGGCAGAGACCACCAGCGCGTGGTCTCTGCACTCGCGCGCTTTTATCCGAGATGCCATCTTCGCTGCGGTTTGGTATCGCCCATCCCGGGCGCCCCAAACGCCAGCATGACATCCCTGTCATGCTGACTCTCCCTTCCAAGACTTAACCTTTTAAAATCCTTCGTGTTTAATGAAATAAATGGGCGAAAACCTTCAACACAATGGAGTCCCCTTACTCCCCGCGATCCTGCGCCACCCTTCTCAACGTGTGATATCCCCCCCAGACGCGCGTCAGCGTGGTAAACCAGCATAGAGCACCAAAAAGCCACGCAAGTAGAGGGAAATAGGCGGGGAATAAGCAGAAGAGCACGAACACCAATATCGTTTCTGCCCCCTCGGTTAATCCTCCAAGGTAATAAAATGACTTATGTGGGTAGTCTAAATTCTCTAATTTGTATTTATCCGCTACCGCGGCAAAGGCTAAGAAACTGCTCCCTGTGCCGATAAAAGCAAACAGCAACCATGCTCCGGCTACCGCATTTAACGCTGGAGAGGCTAAGACAAAACCAAATGGCACCAGCGCATAAAATAAGAAGTCCAAAGCAATATCTAAAAATCCGCCCGCATCCGAAAGATTGCGCCGGCGTGCTAAAGCGCCATCGAGTCCGTCAAACAATCGGTTGATAACAATCACCAGCAAAGCTGCGGGGTACCACTGCATAGCAAGAAACGGCAATGCCAATGCACCGATAAGAAACCCCGCAAGACTAATACGGTCGGGGGTGATTTCTGGACGATCAATCGTCGCGGCTATTCGGTTTAATAGGGGTTTTACTCTGGGATGCAAATAGCGATCAAACACGTGGTTTACCTCGATGCTGCACATCACGTTCCGGTACACAAAGGCCCTGTGATGAAATATCTAAAGCAGAATTAAATCTCGCAGACAAATTTTGAAATGCCACCAGCGCGGTGAGTTCTGTAATGGCCTTTTCGCTAAAATGACGCTTAAGCTCAGATTTTAATGCCTCGTCAATGCTCGGTGGCGTCGCAGTCATCCCATCGGCATAAGCCAGCGCAGCTCGCTCCTGCCCATCAAAGCAATCCGCCTCGTGCCAATGATAAACTGACATCACTTTATCCAACGAACCACTACGCTGAGCAAGACGTAGGCTATTTGCATCGATACAAAAATCACATTCGCACTGCTGGGAAACTCGGGTCATCACCAACGCCCGCAGCGTGGGTGAAAGTGACGATCTTTTTCTCTCCAGAAAACCGACGAAAAAAGCGATTAGCCAAAACAAAAAAGGGAACCGCCCCCACCAACGCGTAGGATTAAGAATCTGCCCGTAATGTTTCTCTTGTGCTCTCACGATCGGAACCAGCACTGACGGAATTTTCTTCAGCGGTGAGACCCAAGGCTGTTGCTGTTGCCCACTATTTTTCACCCATCATCTCCTATTTTGTGGCGTTAAATTGACGACGCCAGTGATTTTATTTGGAGTTTTTAACTTCATAAAAAACAAACCAAAGATTTATACACTAATAAATGACTACGTATTACGCGTGATCGGTTATCGACGGCGAATAAGCTAACGTTTTGCACCAAAAACTCTCTCTGCCCTTCAAAACCCCTGCGCTGGGGAGTACATTATTTTACGTCGCAGTGTTCTGTTCGTATGGACACGCATTTTCACGCGCAACGCCGAATTTTATTCTGGCTACGTATTATAAAGGCTGCTGTTATATGTCCCCTATAGAAAAATCCCGCAAGCTGGATCACGTGTGCTATGACATCCGTGGTCCGGTTTTGAAAGAAGCAAAACGACTCGAAGAAGAAGGCAATAAGGTCCTGAAGTTAAACATCGGTAATCCGGCGCCGTTCGGCTTTGAAGCACCCGATGAAATTTTGGTGGACGTCATTCGCAATCTGCCAACGGCTCAGGGCTACTGTGACTCCAAGGGGCTATATTCTGCGCGCAAAGCCATCATGCAGCACTACCAAGCACGTGATATCCATGATGTTACCGTAGAAGACATCTATATTGGTAACGGTGTATCTGAGTTAATTGTGCAGTCTATGCAAGCACTGCTGAACACTGATGATGAGATGTTGGTACCTGCGCCAGATTATCCGCTATGGACCGCAGCGGTCGCATTATCAGGTGGTAACGCCGTTCACTACCGCTGCGATGAAGAAGCCGACTGGTTCCCAGACTTAAATGATATTCGCAGCAAAATCACTCCACGCACCCGTGGTATCGTGATTATTAACCCGAATAACCCAACCGGCGCAGTCTACAGCAAAGAACTGTTAGAAGAGATCGTCACCATTGCGCGTGAAAATAATCTGATCATCTTCGCTGATGAGATTTACGACAAGATCCTCTATGACGATGCTGAGCATATTTCGATCGCCTCTCTCGCTCCGGATTTGCTCGTTGTTACCTTTAACGGTTTATCGAAAACCTACCGCGTCGCCGGTTTCCGCCAAGGCTGGATGGTGCTTAGCGGCCCTAAAAAGCACGCTAAAGGCTACATTGAAGGATTGGAAATGTTGGCGTCTATGCGTCTGTGCGCCAACGTACCGATGCAACACGCTATTCAAACCGCCATCGGTGGTTACCAGAGCATCAACGAATTTATCCAACCCGGTGGCCGCCTGTATGAACAACGCAACCGTGCTTGGGAACTGATCAATGAGATCCCTGGCGTATCCTGCGTCAAACCGCGTGGCGCGCTCTATATGTTCCCGAAAATTGATGCCAAACGCTTCAACGTTCATGACGATCAGAAAATGGTTCTGGATCTCTTGCTACAAGAAAAAGTGCTGCTTGTGCAAGGTACCGCATTTAACTGGCCAGAACCCGATCACTTCCGAATCGTTACGCTGCCGCGCGTAGATGATCTCGATATGGCCATTCATAAACTCGGTCGCTTCTTCTCTGGCTACCACCAGAAATATTAATTTTCGCTTCCGATGACAACGGCACCTCCTTGGTGCCGTTTCTTATTTGCATCCTCACTTTCCTCCGCCCACAATAGAACGTGTCTTTCCACTACTTGTATTATTGAGAGAGCGTTATGAGCCAGAACCAAAGTCACTTTTTCGCCCATCTGTCCCGTTTAAAACTGATTAGCCGCTGGCCACTGATGCGCAACGTGCGCACCGAGAACGTCTCCGAACATAGCCTTCAGGTCGCATTTGTCGCTCATGCATTAGCCATCATTAAAAATCGAAAATTCAACGGCAATGTGAACCCCGAACGTGTGGCATTACTGGCGATGTATCATGACGCGAGTGAGGTTTTAACCGGCGATATGCCAACGCCGATCAAGTATTACAATCCGCAAATTGCGCATGAGTATAAGAAGATTGAAAAAGTCGCGCAGCAAAAGCTGATTGAAATGCTGCCCCCAGAGTTGCAAAACGACTTCCGCCCACTGCTGGATGAACACTATTACACTGAAGATGAGAAACTGGTTGTTAAGCAAGCTGACGCGCTATGCGCCTATCTGAAGTGCCTGGAAGAGCTTTCGGCTGGTAACAATGAATTCAAACTGGCCAAAGCGCGTTTAGAGAAAACATTAGATATGCGTTCAAGCCCTGAAATGGAATACTTCATGGAAGTCTTTATTCCAAGTTTTAGCCTGTCGCTAGATGAGATCAGTCAGGATGAAGTGATGTAGTTTTTGAGCATTTCACTTCTGGTTATACTGCATTCGTTTAAGGTTTCGACCGTCTCTCAGCATTGGTCTTTACATACAAACTAAGTCGAAGGCATCCGAGTTGGGTCGGACGCCTACACGATAGAGATGCAGGGCTCGGTATTTTGGGCGTACACAATATGCACCATATTTACGCGAGCGCTTGAGCTGCCTTGTTCAATGCTTTAAGCGCACAAAGCTTAGATCACCCCCATCAAAACGGAAACAACCACGGCACCACAATCACGCTGGCAACCATCACCAAGAGAGTAAACGGCACGCCGATCTTAACGAAATCGCCAAAGCTGTAGTTACCCGGCCCCATCACCAGCGTATTGACCGGCGACGATACCGGCGTCATAAACGCCGCTGACGCCGAAATGGCAATAATCATCGCGAACGGATACGGTGAAAGGTGCATCGCATGCGCCGTCGCAATCGCGATTGGTGCCATTAGAACCGCCGTAGCCGTGTTAGAAATAAAGAGTCCCGTGACCGCACAGAATACAAATAAGCTGAGCAACACAACTCTTGGCCCCATGCCGCCCACTAAATTCATCAGCACATCTACCGCCAGCGTGATACCACCACTCTTTTGCAACGCCAGGGCAAACGGTAGCATTCCCACGATTAAAATGAGGCTCGGCCAGTGAATCGACTTATAGGCGCTTTCCATATCAATACAACGGAATTTACCCATCAACATACAGGCGATCAGCGCCGCAATGGCGTTGGGAACTTCATCTGTTAGCATCATGGCAATCATTAATGCCAAACAAAACAGCGCATGTGGGGCTTGGCTGATAGCGGGAGCGACATCGTCCACTTCAGCGGGGAGGTGCAGCACAATAAAATCATGGGGCTGTAACTGAAGCTGGCGGATCTGCTTCCAGTTACCGATAACCAACAGAATGTCACCTAACTGAAGCGGCTCATTCACCAACTTGCCTTCTATCGGCGCACCATCGCGGCGAATACCCACCACGTTTAGCCCATAGCGGGTACGGAAAGTCATTTCGCGCAATGTTTTACCAATTAGGTCGGAATCAGGAACGATAGTGACCTCAGCCATCCCCACATCGCGCGCCTGTTCAGAAAAATACTCGCCACGCAGTACCATCGGCTCAAGCATCTGTTCGGCACAAAACTCACGCAGATCGACTTCAGAATCCGACATGTCGATTAACAACACATCGCGCTCTTTAAGCTCAGTGTTTCCAACCGCATTAACCATGACTCGGCGAAACTTGCGCCAGCGTTCAATCCCCACCACGTTAGCACCGTAACGTGCACGGAGATGAAGTTCATCCAAGGTATGACCGATCAAGGGAGAACCGGAGCGAAGCGCTAATCGACGCGCTCTTCCGGTCAGTTTGTAATCGCGGATCAGATCGCGGAAAGTCCGGCGTGTCCAGCCGTCCTTATTGCTATCTTCTTTACTGCTTGCGAGCCAGTTACGCGCCACCAGCATATAACCGACACCCATCAGCAACACGATGATACCAACCGGTGTTACGCTGAAAAAGCTGAGGCCACGAAATCCCTCACGCACTAATTCACTGCTCACAATCATATTGGGCGGCGTTGCAACCAGCGTCATCATGCCGCTAATCAGCCCAGCAAAACTCAGCGGCATCAGCAGACGCGCTGGCGATATTTTCATCCGCGCAGCAACGCTAAGCACGACGGGGATAAAAATCGCTACCACGCCCGTTGAACTCATGACGGCTCCCAGTGAAGCTACCGTAATCATGAGCAAAACCAACATCTTGGCCTCGCTATCCCCGGCCACCTTGACTAACCAATCGCCGACCTGATAAGCAACGCCTGTGCGCACCAATCCGTCACCGATAACAAACAAAGCCGCGATTAAAATAACGTTAGGGTCACTAAAGCCCGCGGTTGCTTCGCTGAGCGAAAGCGTACCGCTCAGGACAAATGCAATGATGATAAGCAACGCTACGACATCCATGCGTAGCTTGTTGGTAGCAAAAAGGACAATAGCAATCAGTAATAACGTTAAAACCCACAATAATTCGCCGTTCACGACATCTCCCTTTGTGAATTTACTCCGATAGAAACCTATATCTAAATTAGCTGGATTTTCAGCCAGCGTCGCGACTACTCCAAAGAAAAATCGTTATAAGCATGCCATAAAAAAAGCCCCGTGATGACGGGGCTTAATCATATTTCATTCAATTACTACTTACAGCGCATGAATAACCGCGTACTCACCTTCTTTCTCTACGCGAATCTGCACTAGCGAAGTCAAATTGAGATCGACTAACTCCAGCTTTGGTGCATCTTGAGGGGCATTCACCGCGATCACCTGACAGCCTGCCGACAATCCAGAAAGAATGCCCGCCGCTGCGTCCTCCACCACCACACAGTCACTGACGGCCAGCCCTAGCTTCTGCGCACCTAACAGGTAAGCGTCAGGCTCTGGCTTGCCACGAGACACCTGTTCAGCGGTGATGAACACATCAGGTTTTGGTAATTGCCCCGCCGCGCGACGCGCATAGGCCACCGGAATAGAACCTGAAGTGACAATCGCCCATGGAATGTCTAACTCATTCAGACGATCCAGCAGAGCAACCGCTCCTGGTAACGCCGTCACACCATCGGTATCTCTTGATTCAATCTCTTCCAACCAGTCATATTCTTGTTGAATACGCTCTTCGCTCTCACCAGACATAAAATGCCGCAGCGAGGTGATGGCCTGTTTGCCGTGGATAAAATCCAGAACCTCCTGTGGATTCACTCCCTGACGTTTCGCCCAGTTGATCCATGAGCGTTCAACTACCGGCAGTGAATCTACCAATGTTCCATCCAGATCAAACAAAAAACCTTTGCACTTCACAGGCATTCCTCTGTTTTACGCGTTAATAATTTGTGCAATCTCCACCGCGCTCAAATGATACTGACGCGGGCATGACTGCCAGATTGACAGCATACGCTGGTATTTTTCCCACATTTTAGTCTGGGCATTGAAACCATGCGTGCCTGAATCGAAGTGAGTGTAACGCCCTTCGGTACCAACCATAAAGCGTACATAGCTTAAATAGCGAGCTTCTGTTGCAGCATCAAAGCCTAAAAACTCTAATCGACGAGGGTCAATATCTTGTTTTTCTTTCAGATTATTGTAAGACACCTGCAACGCATGATGCATTTCCATAATATTGATAATAGTGCGACAGGTATCTTCGCTCAGCTCGCCAAAGTCGCGATCGAGTTCGCGCATTTGCAGGCCAAAGCCGCGCTCAATGATGGTTTGCAAACGACGGTAACGCTCGGCGTTATCCGGATCCATCATGGTCATCATCTTGTATTGGTTAGAAAGAATCAGGCGTTGTGCGTTGGTCATTTCCATCTTTGATTTCCTCATCGAGCGGCCAAAGTCGATGCTAGGCCGGGGTCAAGTCATGTAAAAATGTGAATTCTATGTCCGGAGCATGGCATAAGCCTGTCATTCTAAATAGTGCTTAACATCACTTTTTTGATTTGGAACGGGGTTTCGAGGAAGAGAAACTGCGTTAAATTCCACTCTGCGCATTTTTTTATCAATAGGCGTGTATTTTTACAACAAATCCGCAACATTGACGGACAAAAAACACACGCCAAATCGATTAAATATCATCCAGAAAGGTCTTATCCAACTGCTTAAATGCGCGCTGCAAAACATCTGCTAAGGCTTGATAGGTTGGCGTCCCCTCAACGGGAGCCTGTGCTTTACCCGCTTCGACTAACTTCGCGCGTAGCTCGTGAAACCACTGTAACAGCGTTGGCGGCAACGGAGTGACTGAGCGTTTCCCCAACCACCATAGCCCTTGCATTGGCAAACTACAGGCAAACAGCGCCGTGGCAATCGCAGGCCCTAACTGGCCGCCCAGCGCAATCTGCCACGTCAGTGTAAAAATAGCGATTGGGGGCATAAAGCGCACGGCAAAGCGCGTCACTTTAGCGATACGGTTTTCAGGGAACACCGGAGCCAAGCGTTTATCACTCGGCCAGGTCTTCATATATGTCTGTCCGCGCTGAAAAATCTGAAACCACCCTACGTGGCCCGTTGGCTTAGATGTCATAGGAACCTCAACTTCATTTATAAAAATTCAAAAAATAGTGTAAAATCACAACGGATACTTAGCGGCCTTAAATTTATTTTGTTTTTGGCATCCGCAATCGGTATCCTAGCGCGGCCTTGGGGCCGGTAGAAGCAGAAAACAGCGTTAATAAAGTGTTTCATTGACGACTGCTTCTTAAAGCTAAGTTTTCAACGATTGAGCTCTGTACACTCTATCAGTGCTCGGCTGAATCCTTGCCGGCAAAGCAATGCATTTTTGGGCACCGCAGTTTCTCAATGCGATGTTCTTCATCATGACGAAATCACATTACGCATGATGTTAATCATAAATGTCGACGACATATTACGCTACGCTTAATGTCTGATTGACTCAATTTCTAACCACGCATAACAAGTAGGTACTTCCATGTCGAAGCTGGTACTGGTTCTTAACTGCGGCAGTTCATCACTGAAATTCGCTATCATCAACGCAGCCAACGGTGAAGAACACCTGTCTGGTTTAGCTGAATGTTTCAGCCTGCCTGAAGCCCGTATTAAATGGAAAATGGACGGCGCTAAACACGAAGAAGCGTTAGGTGCTGGCGCAGCTCATAGCGAAGCGCTGAACTTCATCGTTAATACTATTCTGGCTCAGAAGCCTGAACTCTCCGCATCACTGACCGCTATCGGTCACCGTATCGTTCACGGCGGCGAGAAGTTCACTGAATCCGCGTTGATCACTGATGATGTTCTGCAAGGTATTAAAGATGCGATCCCGTTTGCGCCTCTGCACAACCCTGCGCACCTGATCGGTATCGCTGAAGCGTTCAAATCTTTCCCTAGCCTGAAAGACAAAAACGTTGCCGTCTTTGACACCGCATTCCACACCACCATGCCAGAAGAGTCTTACCTGTATGCCCTGCCATACAGCCTGTACAAAGACCACGGCGTTCGTCGTTACGGCGCACACGGCACCAGCCACTTCTTCGTAAGCCAAGAAGCGGCAAAAATGCTGAACAAGCCAATTGACGAGCTGAACGTAATCACTTGCCATCTGGGCAACGGTGGTTCTGTAACCGCAGTTCGCAACGGTAAATGTGTTGATACTTCTATGGGTCTGACCCCGCTGGAAGGTCTGGTTATGGGTACTCGCTCTGGCGACATCGACCCCGCTATCATCTTCCACCTGCATGATTCACTGGGCATGAGCGTTGAGCAGATCAACAAGCTGCTGACCAAAGAATCTGGTCTGCTGGGTCTGACCGAAGTCACCAGCGACTGCCGTTATGTTGAAGACAACTACGAAACCAAAGCTGACGCTAAGCGCGCTATGGACGTATTCTGCCACCGTCTGGCTAAATACATCGGTGCTTACACTGCGCTGATGGATGGTCGTCTAGACGCCGTTGTATTCACCGGCGGTATCGGCGAAAACGCAGCAATGGTACGTGAACTGACTCTGGACAAACTGGGTCTGCTGGGCTTCGAAATCGATCACGAACGCAACCTGGCTGCACGCTTCGGCAAATCAGGCACCATCACTAAAGATGGCAGCCGTCTGGCCGTCGTTATCCCAACCAACGAAGAGTTGGTGATTGCACAAGACGCCTCTCGTCTGACTGCATAAGACGCATCTCAACCCCGCAAGCCAAGGCCTGCGGGGTTATTTAAGCTCCAAAGTTTAAATCAAGCGTAGAAATTCTAACCTATCCGACCAAGTTCAACGCACTGAGCAAACCAACATCCGTTCAGCCAGTTGAACAACCGTAAAGAGGTTTTATCGTGTCACGTACAATTATGCTGATCCCCACCAGCACCAGCGTTGGCCTGACCAGCGTTAGCTTGGGTGTCATCCGCTCCATGGAGCAAAAAGGTGTTCGCCTAAGCGTGTTCAAGCCCATCGCCCAGCCACGCACCGGCGGCGATTCTCTTGATCAAACTACCACTATCATCCGCGCTAACTCTTCAATCCCTGCCGCAGAACCGCTGCGCATGTCTCACGTTGAAACGCTGCTGAGTTCTAACCAGCAGGACGTGTTGATGGAAGAAATCGTTGCTCGTTACCACGAAAATACCAAAGACGCAGAAGTTGTTCTGGTTGAAGGCTTGGTTCCAACACGTAAGCATCAGTTTGCTAACGCGCTGAACTATGAAATTGCCAAAACCCTGAATGCTGAAATCGTCTTCGTTATGGCGCTGGGTAATGACACCGCTTCTCAGGTTAAAGAGCGTATCGAACTGGCTCGTTCTAGCTTCGGCGGCAGCAAAAACAAAAACATCACCGGCGTGATCATCAACAAGCTGAATGCACCGGTTGACGATCAGGGTCGTACTCGCCCAGATCTGTCTGAAATCTTTGATGACTCTAACAAAGCCAGCGTTGCAAACCTAGATACTGCACAGCTCGTGGCAAATAGCCCGCTGCCAGTTCTGGGCTGTGTGCCTTGGAGCTTTGAGCTGATCGCGACTCGCGCAATCGACATGGCGAATCACCTGAAAGCACGCATCGTGAACGAAGGCGACATCAAAACTCGTCGTATCAAGTCTGTGACTTTCTGTGCACGCAGCATTCCTCACATGCTGGAGCACTTCCGTCCAGGCTCTCTGCTGGTCACTTCTGCTGACCGTCCAGACGTGCTGGTTGCCGCCTGTCTGGCTGCAATGAACGGCGTGGAAATCGGTGCGATCCTGCTGACCGGCGGTTACGACATGGACGAGCGCATCGCTAAGCTGTGCGAACGTGCATTCCAGACTGGTTTGCCAGTATTCATGGTCGATACTAACACTTGGCAGACTTCTCTGAGCCTGCAGAGCTTCAACCTCGAAGTTCCCGCTGATGACCATCAGCGCGTAGAGAAACTGCAAAACTATGTCGCTAGCCATATCGATAGCAAGTGGATTGACTCTCTGACTGCCGCCTCTGAGCGTTCACGTCGTCTGTCTCCTCCAGCATTCCGTTATGAACTGACCGAACTGGCGCGTAAAGCTTGCAAACGCGTTGTTCTGCCAGAAGGCGACGAACCACGTACCGTTAAAGCAGCCGCTATCTGTGCTGAGCGCGGCATCGCTGAATGTGTTCTGCTGGGTAACCCAGAAGAAATCCAGCGCGTAGCAGCGGCTCAGGGCGTTGTTCTGGGTAAAGGCATCGAAATTGTCGATCCAAATGTCGTCCGTGAACAATACGTTCCACGTCTGGTTGAGCTACGTAAGAACAAAGGCATGACCGAAGTTGTTGCCCGCGAACAGCTGGAAGACAACGTGGTTCTGGGTACGCTGATGTTGGAACAAAACCAGGTAGACGGTTTGGTATCTGGCGCAGTTCACACCACAGCAAACACCATTCGCCCACCGTTGCAGTTGATTAAAACTGCACCTGGTAGCTCTTTGGTTTCTTCTGTGTTCTTCATGCTGTTGCCTGATCAGGTTCTGGTTTATGGTGACTGTGCGATCAACCCAGATCCAACGGCTGAACAGCTGTCTGAAATCGCGATTCAGTCTGCTGATTCTGCAGCTGCATTCGGTATCGAACCACGAGTTGCCATGATCTCCTACTCTACCGGCAATTCTGGTGCAGGCAGCGACGTTGAGAAAGTACGCGAAGCAACTCGTCTGGCTCAGGAAAAACGTCCTGACCTGATCATCGATGGCCCTCTGCAATATGATGCGGCAATCATGGCTGACGTTGCGAAGTCTAAAGCGCCTAACTCTCCAGTTGCGGGTAAAGCAACCGTGTTCATCTTCCCAGACCTGAACACCGGTAACACCACTTACAAAGCGGTACAGCGTTCTGCTGACTTGGTTTCTATCGGGCCAATGCTGCAAGGCATGCGTAAGCCGGTAAATGACTTGTCTCGTGGCGCACTGGTTGATGATATCGTCTACACCGTTGCTCTGACTGCGATTCAGGCTGCACAGGCTGCGGCGGCAGCAGCTAAGTAATCTTTGATTACCTATGTGCTTTAAAGGCTCCCAATGGGAGCCTTTTTTAGTGGTATCAATAAACTACAGCACCTGCGGGAATTACGTTTTATTGTTTAACAACGCTTCAGCCTGTTTCACAATATCTTCCGCCGTCAGTTCATACTCCTTCATCAAGAAATCCTGCGTTCCCACCTGCCCGTAACGCTCTTTAATTCCAACGCGTCGCATTGGTACCGGATAATTTTCAACCAGCACTTCTGCCACTGCTGAACCCAGCCCATTATGGATACTATGGTTTTCACAGGTGACAATTCGCCCTGTTTTTGTTGCGTATTCAATAATCAGGTCTTTATCGATAGGCTTCAAAGTAAACATATCAATAACCGCCACGCTATATCCCTGCTGCTTCAGTATCTCTGCGGCCTGCAAAGCCTCAGCCACCATGATGCCATTGGCGACCAGCGTAATATCTTTACCATCCTGTAAAACCTTTCCCTTGCCGATGGTAAATTCAGTGCCTTCAGGATAAATGGTATAGGCCTGCTTGCGGATAGTCCTTACCCAATGGAAACCTTTTAAATCGACCAGTTGGCGCAGAATTTCACGGAACATCGTGGCATCCGTCATTTCCATGACCACCGAATGCGCCAAACCACGCACGATCCCCATATCTTCAAATGACATATGGGTTCCGCCATTGTGACAGGCGCTAACACCCGCGTCTGACGCAATCACCTTGACGTTGTTTTTCTGATAATCAACAGACATGAAAAGCTGATCAAAACAACGGCGGCTAGCAAAAGCAGTAAAGGTATGCACAAAAGGAATTCGGCCAGCCAATGAAAGCCCCGCGGCAGTGCCAATCACGTTTGCCTCCATAATTCCGCAGTTAATCACCTGCTGTGGAAAATCGCGATGAACGGCATCCATCGCCATTGAACTCATCAAATCAGCCTCTAAGGCAATAACCGGCGTATTTTCCATGAACTGCTCGCGCATCGCCTGAGCATAGACCTTACGCATTTCAATCTTATCTTTCTGTAACGGCAAGAATTCATGGCTCATAGCGAGGCCTCCAGAGTCTCAATTGACTTCAGCATTTCAGCTTTTATTTCGTCAGTTAAACGTAGATGATGCGAGTTCGGCAGTTGTTCGATGTAAGCAACCCCTTGGCCTTTGATGCTGTCGAGTATCACAACCCGAGGCCGCTGCTCACCAACACGAACCGGGGCAACAACGTCATAGATTGCAGCAATATCGTCACCTTTCACGCTGACAACATCGAAACCAAATGCACTGAATTTTGCCTTAAGATCAAACGGTTTAATCACTTCATCCAAGGTTCCATCCAACTGCTGCTTGTTATAATCAATAAACAACGTCAGGTTGTTCAGATTATGATGAGCAATAAATTGGAACGCCTCCCAGCACTGCCCTTCGTTGAGCTCACCGTCGCCCAAAATACAGAACACGCGATTTTTACGCCCAGCCAAGCGGTGTGCCAATGCCATTCCTGTCGCGATGGATACCCCTTGCCCTAACGACCCCGTAGTGGCGTCAACGCCACGGGTTAATAAGCGATCGGGATGACTCGGAAAATGGGTGCCATTTTGGTTTAGCGTCGCGAGATCCTCACGCGGAAAATAGCCTTTCAGCGCTAACGCACTGTAGAGCGCAGGCCCCGCATGGCCTTTGGATAAGACGAAATTATCGCGCTCCGGCCACTCAGGGTCGGCAGGATCAACATTCATCACCGCGCCATACAGCACGGCCAGCGTTTCGACTACTGACATCGAACCGCCATAATGGCCAAATCCCAGATTGGTTAACGCTTTCAACGTTTCCACGCGAATTTCTGTTGCGTAGCGTTGAACCTCATTTAGGTTAAGCATAATGACCCCTTATTTATTCACACCGTCGGAGGACGTGGATGGTGAGCTCTTACGAGAGAAGAAGTAGTTATGCGCCACGAGCGCCGCAAAGATTGCAATAATAACTACCATAATCATGTCTTTATTCATGAAGCGCGCCATGTTGCCCAGCACAATACCGATGGCACCAAAATCAGCGTCCGAGAAGGTGGTGTTAGCAAAACCTAAAGCGCCAAGAACAGGGAGTAATAGAACGGGTAAGAAGGTAATCAACAAACCGTTGGCAAAGGCTCCCAGCATCGCGCCACGACGCCCGCCAGTCGCATTGCCAAACACGCCTGCGGTAGCACCGGTGAAGAAGTGCGGCACAACGCCTGGCAAAATCAGCACTAAATTGAATTGCCCCAGTAAGAACAATCCCACCAGTCCGCCGAGAAAACTAAATAGAAAGCCGACCAACACCGCGTTTGGCGCATAGGGATAAACCACTGGGCAGTCGAGAGCAGGACGAGCATTCGGCACTAAGCGCTCAGAGAAGCCGGTAAATGCAGGCACAATTTCTGCCAGAATCAGGCGCACACCCTGCAGGATGATGAATACACCGGCGGCAAAAGTGATCGCCATAATAATGGCGTAAACCAGATAGTTTTGACCGGCGCTATAGGTCGCCTCAACGAACGTGGAACCCGCACTCACCGCCATAATCAGGTAGATCACCATCATGGTCAGCGAGATTGAAATCGAACTATCGCGCAAGAAGCTCAGGTTTTTAGGCAGATTCATCTCTTCGGTCGAACGAGAGCCTTTACCTACACGCCCGCCAATCCAGCCGGAAAGAATGTAGCCAAGCGTACCAAAGTGACCGAAAGCAATATCGTCATTACCGGTGATTTTCCGCATATAGCGTTGCGCCAGTGCAGGGAAAAAAGCCATGACCAAACCTAGCGTCAACGCCCCCGTAAAGACTAATTGCACACCCTCAAAACCCGCTACGGTTAAAATAATCCCGATCATACACGCCATATAAAACGTATGATGACCCGTCAGGAAGATATATTTCAACTTGGTAAAACGAGCAACGACGATATTAGCCACCATGCCGAATGCCATGATTAGCGCGGTTGCTGCACCGTACTTTTCAAGTGCAATAGATACAATGGCTTCGTTGTTAGGGATAATGCCTTGAATATTGAATGCATGCTCAAACATTCCGCCTAATGGATTCAGAGAACCCACTAACACACCCGCACCGCCGCCTAATACGATAAAACCTAAAATAGTTTTTACCGTGCCTTTAACCACATCACTGAACGATTTTTTTTGCGCCAGCAAACCCACCAGTGCAATTAACCCAACCAATACGGCGGGGACTTTTAATATATCAACGATGAACTTAAGCGTTTCTTGGATAAACATATCCACCTCGCTAATTATCTAGGGAAACTGCCGATTTTTTTATTTATTGAAATAAGCGCGTAGTTTTGTTTCTAACTCATTTATATCGATAATATTAGTAATCACGATCAGCTGGTTATCAGGAATACTGGCACTCGCTGCAATATCCTTTGCCATAACAAACAGATCAGCTTCACCGGGAATAGCCGAGGAGAGATCGGAGTGCTCTACCTCTGCGTCAACGCCAATTTTCTTAAGTACTTTCTTAATATTCATTTCAACCATAAAGCTACTGCCTAACCCTGAACCACATATCGCCATAATTTTCATTATTTGTTCCTCGGTGATTTATTTTGAATGCAGGAATCCCGCAGGCAATCCTGATGTTTTGATTATTGGGTTATTAAATTAAGTAGAAATTAATATTTTTCGATGATGGCTTTAATTTCCTCTATGGTGGTAGCCTTATGAATTTTCTTTACCGCATCATCATCTGAGAAAAATTCAGCCAGATGAGAAATTAATTCAATGTGGCTATGACTATCAGGCGCCGAGAGCATAACGATTAAATTAACGGGATCGTTGTCGGCAGAATAAAACAAAACGTCTTGCTTTACGCTTAGCAGTGAAAGTCCAAGAGATTTAGCCCCCTCTTCCGGCCTAGCGTGTGGCATTGCAATTCCGGGAGCCAAAACATAGTAGGGACCCAGTTTTTCATGTTGTTGATAAATCGCAGCCAGATAGTCAGGAGTAATAATGCCTTTCTGCAATAACGGTTGAGCGCTGAGTTTTACCGCTTCCTGCCAAGAATCCACACGCTCGCGAATTTGTATGGTGTCATCAGTTAACCAAGTATTCAGCATTGTCTCTCCTAAGCGGATGACCCCAGTCGATTGCCTTTAACTGTGGGTCATTTAGACCCGCGGTCATCACATGATTGAGTGGTGTAAAGAGACGATACCTTTAAAGATAGCGCTACCAAAAACGCTATCTATTGGATTTGTGATAGCGCTATCAAAAATAGATGTTTATTCTATGAACAACGAGGATGCGTAACTTTCAAGCAGCCCATATGACAATATCTCACGCTAGGTCACTAAGTAGTTTGATGATTAATCTATTTTTTTAGCTAAAATAGCGTCACTGCAGCCTAGGCTCCGTTAGGAACAAGCATGCCTATCATTAAAAAACGACGTAGTACCGGCAGAGTGACATTGGCTGATGTAGCCAGACTCGCCGGTGTGGGTTCTATGACCGTATCGCGCGCGCTTCGCACGCCCGATCAGGTTTCGGATAAGCTAAGAGAAAAAATCGAGTCTGCCGTTAGCGAACTGGGCTATGTGCCAAACCTTGCCGCAAGCGCGTTGGCGTCAGGAGCCGGTCGCACCATTTCGGTGGTCGTTCCCTCGTTTACTGAGGCTGGTTGTGCCCAAATGCTCGCCGGTCTACAAAGCGTGCTGCAACCGGCAGGGTTCCAACTCACGCTCTCTGAATCTCAACGTGATGAAGAACGTGAAGCGAGCATGTTGGAAAACCTTCTGTCGGCGAGTCTGGCCGCGGTTGTTTTGCTGAGCACTGAGCAAAGCGACAATACGCGACAGTGGCTGAAGAATGCAGAGATCCCCGTCGTTGAAATTGGTGCAATCCGTGAGGATCCTATCGATATCAACATCGGAATAGATTATGCCGATGCCATGTTCAATCTCACCCGTCACGTTATCGAGCGCGGGTATGAAAACATTGGTTTGCTGTGCGCGAACCAAGAACCGTGGGTATTTCAACAGCATCTGCACGGTTGGCATCAAGCGTTGTTACGCAGCCATTTCTCGCCACATCGTGTGATTAACGCCGCTGAGCCGGCTAATTTTTCTACGGGCGCGAATCTACTGCCGGAGTTTATTCTGGCTTGGCCTGAAATTGATGCATTGATTTGTGCCTCTGACGAACTTGCCTGCGGCGTCTTATATGAGTGTCAACGACGGCATATTCGCGTACCAAGCCAGTTGGCGGTGGCAGGATTCGGCAATCGTGATGTCAGTCAGGTATGTCAGCCGCCGCTAACAACCACCGCGGTACCGTTTAAAGAGATAGGAATTCAGGCTGCCAACGCACTGCTGGCGCGCCTGAATCAGCAAGCAACCAAAGCCACTATTCCTGTCAGCTCAGTATTATGCAAACGGAGCAGCTGCTAAGCCGACAGGCGTTGAATCGCTACTCTTCGCTCTCGTTCTGCGGCACTTCTTCCGCTTCAGTTTCGCTAGAGGCTTTTGCCGATGGCGTATTTTTTTGAATACACATCGGCTGATAGTGCTTGTCGCTATTGCGTGTCATCCACAATGAGAGGGCTTTGAGCGAGTCCGGCGTAAAGCTGTCGCACTCAGCCGTGATCTCTTCTGGCGTCATCCAGCGAACGGATTCCACCTCTTCTTCCTGTAAGGCAAACGGCCCGTGCGAAACACAGCTGAAAAGCGCGCCCCAAACACGGCAATTGTCTTGTTCAAAATAGAACATACCGTGATCGGCAAAGGGAACACCGGCAATACCCAGTTCCTCTTCCGCTTCACGGCGTGCTGAATCCAACATGTTCTCACCGCTTTGAACAACGCCCCCTGCGGTTGCATCTAGCCAACCGGGGTAAAAATCTTTGTTGTCGGTACGTTTTTGAACCAGGATCTGCCCCATTCCATTGTGAACCACGATATAGGTTGCACGGTGACGCAGACATTGAGCGCGCATTTGCGCACGAGTCGATTGAGCAATGACATCATTGTTTTCGTCAACGATATCGACCCACTCCAACCCGGTGTTGAGCGTTTGTTCCACCATCCTCTGAAACCTTTTTCTTAGCGTACTGACGCACGCAGTTTGTTCATCGCATCTGCTTTATGTGCAACATCAGCGCACGCAGATCCTACCGAAAATGCCATAAAATAAAAAATCAGCCGATTGCGACTTCTGCCAGTATCTCTGTACCGTTCAGGGCGCAGACTTTTAAGACTCCGTGTTCAAACATCCCAAAACTAGGGACATTTCCGCCTTTAGGTAGGCTAACCGAGCCAGGATTGAAACAATAAATATCACCACGTTGCTCTGCTACCGGCAAGTGTGTGTGTCCGTAGACCAGCACATCTTTTTGGCTCAATGGCGGTAGCTCAGCAGGATGATAAAGGTGACCGTGGGTTAAAAACAATCTTTGATTATTGAGCAAGATTTGTTGCCAAGGCGCCATCATCGGGAATTTCAACAGCATCTGATCGACTTCACTATCGCAATTGCCACGAACGGCGATGATCTTGTCAGCAAACTTATTTAATAGCTCTGCGACCTGAGGCGGATTATAGCCGTCGGGCAGTGGATTGCGCGGCCCGTGATTGAGCACATCTCCCAGAATAATCAGCCATTGGCTTTCATTTTGTTCAAACAACTCAAGCACGCGCTGCGTCGCGCTGAGAGAGCCATGAATATCCGAGGCAAACATCAGCTTCATATGCGGTTCTCGTTGAATAGGAGTAATGCCCATAGTGTAACGATGGCTATCATTGCCCGCCAGCCTACAAAGCCTTGTTTGCCCACTTTTAACCAGATTGATTCATCAGTTGCTTGTTTTAACAACACTTAATCGCTTTAGCGTCGTTTGGCGGCCGATAAAGCTAGCCACTGGCATACAGATGCGCGCTGCCACTGGAAATGTGCATACTCGACCAGCCGTTCAGGCACAGCATCTCCCGCCATAATCAATCGATTGAGCATGAGCGCTAAATCAGTATCTGCGATACACCATTCACCAAATAAGTTTTGATGTCCTTCCAACAACAGGCGTTCAACTCCGGCGATAAGCTTAGCCGCGGCATACTCGCCCTCTTCACTTAGCGCAGGTGGCTTTAATCCAGCAAAGACGACCTCTGTAGAGCGCTCTTGGCGAATCGGCATGAGATCGCTGCGCAACCATGCCTGAATCTCGCGAGCCTTGGCTCTCTTTTGTTTGTCGTGTGGGTAGAGCGACGCAAAATCCGGCGCGGCAAACACCTCATCCAGATATTCCGTAATCGCCGAAGATTCAGAGAGAGAAAAGTTTTCATGCAACAACGTTGGCACCCTACGCGTCAGGGATAGCTCGGCATACGCCTCCTGCTGATTTTCATGCTCTGCCAAGTCAACGGGTTCCAGTTCGAATCTCAGCCCTTTTTCTTTCAGAGCCACATAGACCGACATCACATAAGGACTAAAAAAATGACTGTCAGAATACAGCGTAATATCCGGATGACTCATGTTGCCTCCTGAGGAATAGGACAAAACAGTAGGAGTATCAGTATTACATGTCTGCATACTTTTGCAGCGATGAAATCATGTAACAGAGTAGATATTTCATTCAATCTTAATTATACATTTTTGCAACACCATCGCTTTCACCGCTGTGGCTTTTGGACTATAGTCAGAAGGATACGCTTCCTCTTACCGCTTGATTTTTCTGGGAGACATCATGATCGACCTGTATTACGCCCCGACGCCAAACGGCCATAAAATAACGCTTTTTCTCGAAGAATCTGGCCTGGCATATCGCATCCACCACGTCGATATCGGCGCTGGTGATCAGTTCAAACCCGAATTTTTAGCCATCTCGCCAAATAACAAAATTCCAGCCATCGTCGATCGTCAGCCCGTTGACGGCGGCGCTCCGTTAAGCCTGTTCGAGTCAGGCGAAATACTGCTATATCTGGCAGAAAAAACCGGACGTTTCATCAGTCAGGAGCTGCGTTCACGCGCTTCCACTCTCCAGTGGCTGTTTTGGCAGGTGGGCGGCTTTGGTCCAATGCTGGGACAAAACCACCACTTCAATCACTATGCTCCCCAGCCGGTTCCCTATGCCATCGAACGCTATCAGGTTGAAACCAAACGCCTGTATACCGTTTTAGACAAACAGCTCCAGAAACATGCCTATGTTTCTGGTGATGAATACAGCATTGCTGATATGGCGATTTATCCTTGGGTGGTGCCGCATGCGCGCCAACGCATCGATTTAGAAGACTTCCCTGCGGTACGTAACTGGTTTGAACGTATCTCTGCGCGCCCCGCCACTAAAAAAGCGTACAACCTGCCACAAGAATAATGGTTTCAGGCCAGCACTCACGGTGCTGGTCGCAACTCCCCTTCTATTACCAATCGCCAATTTTCCCTGTATGCTGAATGCGACATCGCATTTGATAAGGATACCCTATGAGCTTTTTACAGCCTGATGCCATCATTCGGATTAAAAACCTGCGGCTGCGTACTTTCATCGGGATAAAAGAAGAAGAAATCAATAATAAACAAGACGTTGTTATCAACGTTGTGATCCACTACCCAGCAGAACAAGCACGGAGAAGCGAAAATATCGCCGATGCGCTTAACTACCGTACCATCACGAAACGCATCATTGCTCACGTAGAGGAACATCGTTTCGCGCTGCTGGAAAAATTAACCCAAGATGTTCTCGACATCGCTTGTGAACACCACTGGGTCACCTATGCTGAAGTAGAGGTCGATAAGCTTTACGCGCTACGCTACGCGGATTCCGTCTCGATGACTATGCGCTACCGTAAGGCTGATAAATAACGACATATACCCGAACAACTGGAGAGGCGGCCAGCAACAGTCGCTAGCGCAGCTTAATGTACTGACGGGTATACATATCCCTGATCTTGGAGAAGGCTTATGCGTATTTTTATTACCGGCGGAACGGGGCTTATCGGCAAACCTCTTTGCCAACGTCTTCAGACGCTACACCACGAGCTAACGGTTTTAACCCGAGATCCGCAAAAAGGACGAGAAAGACTGGGGGATAATGTTAGCTACGTCACCTCGTTAGATGCACTGTCAAACCTTGACGGCTACGATGCCGTTATCAATTTAGCGGGCGAGCCTATTGCCGATAAGCGCTGGAGCGAAGAGCAAAAGCAGCGTTTGTGTCACAGCCGCTGGGATATTACCCAGCGCATCGTCGAACTGATCCACAACAGTGCTAAGCCGCCTTCTGCACTGCTTTCGGGGTCTGCGGTCGGTTATTACGGCGATCAGGATGAAGCGCTCGTCACGGAAGAAGACCCGCCGCACCACGAATTTACTCACGATCTTTGCGCTCGCTGGGAAGGGCTTGCTCTCCAAGCTTCCAGCGATAAAACGCGTGTTTGCTTAATGCGAACAGGGATCGTGCTTTCACCCGACGGCGGCGCATTAAGCAAAATGCTGCCGCTGTTCCGTTTAGGCTTAGGGGGCGAAATGGGTAGCGGCAGGCAGTACATGCCGTGGATCCATATCGATGATATGGTCAACGCTATTCTCTATCTGCTGGAATGCCCAACGTTAAATGGCCCGTTCAACATGACCGCGCCCTATCCGGTTCATAACGAACAGTTTATCGCAACATTGGGTGAAATTTTAGGACGCCCAACGGTAGTACGTACTCCGGCATTTGCAATCAAAACCCTGATGGGTGAAGCCAGCGTACTGGTACTTACGGGACAGCGCGCCGTGCCAAAACGCTTAGAAGAAGCGGGGTTTGGGTTTAGATATTTTGAGTTGGAAGATGCGTTGAGGAATGTGTTGGGGAAGGAGTTTTAAGTTGGTAGAGGTTTAGTTCACCGATCGTTTATGGTATTGCAGTGAAATGTTTCGTTCGCCTGTCAGCAAATGCGTGTCCATGACACCGCTGGCGAAGGCGACCGATGAGAGCCCCGTTGCGCGGGGGCTCTCAACTCGCGCGCTTTTATCCGAGACGCCATCTCCGCTCCGGTTTGGTATCGCCCATCCAGGGCGCCCCAAACTCCGTCACGACATCCCTGTCGTGCCGGCTCTACCTACCAAGACTTAAACAATTAAAAAGACAAAAACAGGGTGTGGTCTTTATCTTTTGCCTTTGACCTTTTCCGGCACGTTGTTCTTCAGCCGAAGGGAGGAATGTAGGCTAGGATTCGCCGACAGGACGTCGGCGAAAGAACGGAGGAGCCAGGATGGCGATTGCCGTTCGTTCCGTTAAGACCGGAATGATGAAACGAGGGAACCCGCGTAGCGGGCTGGGAGGGGGTGCCAAGCCCGGATGCAAGGCGGCGGCGATTGAGCCGCCTTGCTCGGACGCCTGCACGGTGTTCATGTAGATTTCAGTGTAATAGGCGTACGAAACTTTACACCACCGTCCCATAAACGACAGGCGTACAAAACCTTCATAGATCTAGCATAGAGCTGCTGTAGCTATTATGCCCCAAAACTCCCCAGCCCTAAGCAATCCCCCCTACTTCAATGCCCCCGACAAAAACTGCTGTAGCCGCGCACTTTTTGGGCTACCAAACACCCATTCTGGCGGCCCTTGTTCTTCAATTATCCCTTGATGCAAAAAGATAACGTGATTAGACACGTGACGGGCAAATCCCATCTCGTGAGTCACCACAACCATCGTTTTTCCCTCTTCGGCCAGCTTTTGCATAATGCGTAATACTTCACCAACCAATTCAGGATCGAGCGCCGACGTTGGTTCATCAAACAACAAGACTTCCGGCTCCATCGCTAAAGCGCGAGCGATAGACACACGTTGTTGCTGACCGCCAGACAAATTGATCGGGTATTTCCCTCGCGCTCTTTCATCAATACCCACTTTGTCGAGATAGCGAATCGCCCGCTCATGCGCCTCTGCTTTACTCAGCCCAAGAACCTGAATCGGCGCTTCCATCACGTTTTCCAGCACGGTCATGTGGCTCCATAAATTGAAATGCTGGAACACCATCGTCAGGCGCGTACGCAACAGTCGAAGCTGCTTTTTATCACCCACTTTTAGCTGACCGTCTGTATCTCGAACCAAACCGATATCGGTGCCGTTAATAGCAATCGAACCCTCGCTCGGTTTCTCCAGAAAATTAATGCAGCGCAAAAACGTACTTTTTCCCGACCCTGATGAGCCAATAATACTGATCACATCGCCGGCTTTCGCCGTCAGTGACACCCCTTTCAACACTTCGTGGTCACCGTAGCGTTTATGCAGCTCTATTACGTTAAGTTTGGTTGGATTCATCAACGGCAGCTCAGTGAGAAAGTGTGGGATTAACATGCGCCATCCAGCGTTTCTCCGCTTTGCGGAACAGCCTGATGAGCACGTAAGAGATAATCAGATATAACACGGCCGCAATGCCAAACGCGGTGAAAGGCTGATAGGTTGCGGAATTGATATCACGCGCCACTTTCAGTAAATCAGGTACCGTCGCGGTAAACGCCAGCGCGGTCGAGTGCAGCATCAGAATCACTTCATTACTGTATGCGGGTAATGCCGTACGTAACGCAGAAGGTAAAATAATGCAGCGGTAAAGCTTAAAACGTGAAAAACCATAAGCATTCGCGGCTTCGATTTCACCATGGGGCACCGCACGGATCGCTCCGGCAAAAATTTCGGTGGTATAGGCGCAGGTGTTCAGCGTTAACGCCAGTAAAGTACAGTTCAGCCCGCTGCGGAAAAATGCATTGAGCATCTCGGTACCTTTGACTATTTCCAACGTGTACATTCCAGAGTAAAACACCAGCAGTTGCACATACAGCGGAGTGCCACGAAAGACCCAGGTAAACAACCATACCGGCATCGAAATCCAACGTTTTGGGGAAACCCTAGCCACGGAGAGAAAAACGGCCAGTATTCCGCCCATCACCACCGAAGCAATCAGCAACCACAGCGTAATCGCGATTCCGGTAAAGCGAAAACCATCCGTCCAAATCAGCGATTTCCAGTATTCATAAATAATTTCATTCATAGTTCTGCCCTTCTCACACCCGCAGAGTAGCGTTTCTCGAGCATCAGCAGCACACCATTCGACACCGTGGTAAAGAGTAAATAGATCGCCCCCGCCACGATGGCAAAATAGAATGGCTGCCAGGTGCCTTTGCCGGCAATCTGAGTGGCTTTGACCAAATCGTCCAACCCCAACAACGAAACTAGCGCAGTGGCCTTTAAAATCACCTGCCAGTTATTACCGATGCCCGGTAACGCATAGCGCATCATGGCTGGGAACAAAATACGGCGGAAAATTTTGCTGGCGGAAAATCCCAGCGACGTTGCCGCTTCGATCTGACCTTTCGGTACAGCCATAAAGGCACCGCGAAACGTTTCCGTAAAATAAGCGCCATAGATAAAGCCCAGCGTGATCACACCGGCAACCAGCGGATCGATATTAAACTGGGACCAGCCGAGTAAATCCGTGATTTGGTTTAAAACCATCTGCAAGCCATAGAAGATCAGCAGCATCAGGACGAGATCGGGTACGCCTCGAATAAGCGTGGTGTAACCTTCAAAAATCGTCGCCAGAACAGACGAGCGAGAGAGCTTTGCCGCCGCGCCGAGCAAGCCTATGGCCACCGCAAGCAGCACCGAACTTACCGCAAGCTCAAGCGTCACCAGTGCACCATTTAAAATGAGTTGAGAGTAGCCTTGTAGCATCTTCAGCCTGCCATTTCATCGCGAACAAACTTAACCCACAGACATCCCCCGCACAGAATGCGGCGGATGTCTCACCTCGGATTAACCGCCGTAGACGTTAAAGTCGAAATACTTCTTGGCAAACTTGTCATAGGTGCCATCTTTACGCATTGAATCAAAGGCTTTATCCAAGGCAACCTTCAAATCGGCATCATCCTTACGCAGCCCCATGCCTGTACCTACGCCAAAAATCGCGTTGTCTTTCACCGATGGGCCAGCAAAGGCATAATCTTTGCCCACTGGCTGTTTCAAGAAACCTTCGCTAGCGGCCACCTCATCTTGGAAGGCCGCGTCGATGCGACCCGCCGCTAAATCAGCGTAGATTAAATCCTGATTCTGATACGGCACCACGTCCACACCCTGCGGGCGCCAGTGCTGATTCGCGTAAGTTTCCTGCGTAGAACCTTGCAGTACCCCGACGTGTTTACCTTTCAATGACTCCAACGTTGGCTGAATAGGCGAACCTTTAGCCGCCACTAAGCGAGAATCTGCCGCGTAGAGCTTCTCGGTAAAGGCAATTTCCTTCTGGCGCTTTTCGGTAATCGATAGGGAAGAAATGATGGTGTCGATCTTCTTGGCTTTCAGAGACGGGATCAGGGCATCGAAATCACTCTCTACAAACGTACATTGAGTATTGATGCGTTTGCACAACTCTTTGGCTAAGTCGATATCAAATCCCACCAGTTGTCCTTGAGGATTTTTGGAAGAGAACGGTGCATAGGTCGGATCGGTGCCCACTCTGAGATGATCCGGAACGGCTGCAAAAACGCTTGTAGAGCCAACCATTGCTAAAAATAGAGATACTGCTAATACCTGCTTCTTCATACTTTACCCTCAAGGAAACGTTTTATGGTTGTGATGTCGTTGTGTTGTTTGCAGTCTGTCGAACTCAATGTATCGACTTAAAATTGTTATTTAGCGAAAGCTCGGCTCGCACTGAAAGCTGTAGCAGAT
This sequence comes from Hafnia sp. HMSC23F03, assembly GCF_001816025.1. NCBI lineage: Bacteria > Pseudomonadati > Pseudomonadota > Gammaproteobacteria > Enterobacterales > Hafniaceae > Hafnia > Hafnia sp. HMSC23F03. The sequence continues at coordinate 69,129 of NZ_KV824245.1, read as the reverse complement.
TTCGTGCCATACCCATTGACTCACCGCGGATAGACGCAGGACATGGATCAACATCCTCAAAGGAACGCCTCTAAGGATGCGGAACACCGCTGATATCAGTGAAGTGAGCCGCTCAACCTTGCTTTAGCAAAGATAGAGCAGCAATGACAAAACGACAGGTCCTGAGGAGGGAAAATTAGACTTTATGCACCAAAAGTGATCGATGTTGCAAAAACGCACTAATGTTGCACAAGTGTTACTGTGATTTATGTCCGCCGTCCCAGCGGGTGAAGAGATCTTGTGAAATCTCGATATCAAACTGATCGATCACGCGGTTTACCGTTTGATCGACGATATCTTGCAACGTCTGTGGACGATGATAAAACGCGGGAACCGGCGGCATCACGATCGCGCCAAGTTCTGCTGCCGTAGTCATCATTCGCAGATGGCCTAAATGCAGCGGGGTTTCACGCACGCAAAGCACTAAACGGCGACGCTCCTTAAGCACCACGTCTGCCGCTCGCGTCAATAAGTTATCGGTATAGCTATGCACAATACCAGACAGCGTTTTCATCGAGCACGGTAAGATAACCATGCCTGCTGTTTTAAACGAACCCGAAGAGATACTGGCGGCGATATCACGCGCATCATGCACCACGTCTGCAAGGCTCTGTACATCGCGCAGTTGGAGATCGGTTTCTAGTGCCAGAGTCTGCCGTGCGGCATTGCTCATGATTAGATGAGTTTCGATATCAGGCACGCCGCGCAATACTTCCAGCATACGTACGCCATAAATCACGCCGCTGGCGCCAGAAATACCGATGATTAAACGTTTCATGAGTGTTGGCCTACTTTGGTGGATTTAATCAGACACTCAGCTGGAATACCAAACAAGGAGTGCAAACGGCGAATCATCGGCAGCGTTAAATTACGTTTACGATTCAACACTTCATAGACACGGTTAGGATGCCCAATGGCCGCAGTCAGATCACGAACAGACAAGCCTGACTGCTCCATGCGAAACTTAATGGCTTCAACCGGATCGGGAAGCTCCACGGGAAAATGCTTAGATTCGTATGACTCTATAAGAGTAAGCATAACCTCGAATTGATCCCCTTCCGGCGTATTTGGCTCAGGGGGATTTTCAAAGAGCAGTGATACTTCTTTCAACGCGGCTTTGTAATCTTGCTCATTACGGATTGGGCGAATATTCATCTACCACTCCATGTCTATGGTATTAGCATCATAACATCCATGAGTCCCATGATGGGACAAATGAATCTTATCCCATTTTGGGACTATCACAAGACAAAAAAGCCCTGCATGGTGAAAATCTACTTCAACGTAAATTTTCACCATGCAGGGCAGAGGGGGTATAAATAATTTAGGACTCATTAACTACACGGTCAATGCGGCCAAATGCGAGCAGAGACTAAAAATAGAATGTAAATCTAACGTCACTTGCAGAGGCGATTACCCCTCATTGTGCATCTCAAGGTTTTCAGCTTCTTCCTGACCGCGTATCGCTTTTGCATCATCACTGCGCAGCGACTGCAGATAATCGAGATAGCCTTGATCCACATCCTTGGTGACATAAATCCCGTTAAATACCGAGCACTCAAACTGCTCAATATCGGGATTCTCTTCACGCACGGCTTCAATGAGATCGTTCAGATCTTGGAAAATCAGGCCATCAGCACCAATGATTTTCGCAATTTCGTTCACTTCACGCCCGTGTGCAATCAACTCATTCGCATTTGGCATATCGATGCCATACACGTTAGGGAAACGGATTTCCGGCGCAGCCGATGCCAGATAAACCTTCTTCGCACCCGCCTCCCGCGCCATTTCCATAATCTGTTGGGAAGTCGTACCACGTACGATAGAGTCATCAACCAACAGCACATTTTTGTCACGGAATTCGGCACGATTAGCGTTAAGCTTACGACGCACCGATTTACGGCGTTCCTGCTGGCCTGGCATGATGAAGGTGCGGCCTACGTAGCGATTTTTAACAAATCCCTGGCGATATGGCTTATCCAGGATACGAGCGATTTCTAGCGCGATATCACATGAGGTTTCAGGGATCGGGATAACCACATCGATATCCAAATCCTCCCACTCGCGGGCAATTTTTGCACCCAGCTTCTGCCCCATGCGCACGCGTGCACTGTAGACAGAAATCTTATCGATAAAGGAATCTGGACGAGCAAAGTAGACGTACTCAAACAAACAAGGATTGCTCTTCGGATTATCGGCACACTGGCGGGTAAACAACTGCCCTTTCTCCGTGACATAAATCGCTTCGCCCGGTGCAACATCACGGATAAACTCGAAGCCCAGCGTATCCAGAGCCACGCTCTCGGAAGCGACCATATATTCCACACGGCCATCTTCCAGATCGCGTTTACCGATCACCAACGGACGAATGCCGTTTGGATCGCGGAACGCCACCATGCCGTGACCAATGATCATCAGTACGCAGGCATAAGCGCCACGAATTTGCTGGTGCGTCGCCGCAACCGCAGCAAATACGTTGTCCACTTCCAGCGGATAGTGATCAAAACGATCCAGCTCATGAGCAAAGATGTTGAGCAAGATTTCAGAGTCAGAAGTGGTATTGACGTGGCGACGCGCACGCTCAAACAATTTCTGCTTAAGTTCGTGCGCATTCGTCAGATTACCGTTGTGAGCCAAGGTAATACCGAACGGGGAGTTGACATAAAACGGCTGCGCCTCGGATGCGCTGGAGCTGCCTGCCGTTGGGTAACGAACGTGGCCGATACCCATATTGCCTTGCAGGCGAAGCATATGCCGTGCTTCAAACACATCTTTGACCAACCCGTTTGCTTTACGCAAACGGAAGCCATTATTGGCATCAATAGTGACGATGCCTGCGGCATCTTGCCCACGGTGTTGAAGCACCGTTAACGCATCATAAATCGACTGGTTTACCGGTGTAAAACCGGCGATACCGACAATACCGCACATGTTGTCATTTCCTCATCAGCGTTACCGGAGCGGGAGCGGAATAGAAGGCAAATGCTCCGGTATGAAACTCGACGTGCTCTGCAGGTAGTCAAAGAACCACCTGATAATGTAACTGAACTGCGGGATGAGCTGCGACTGTTTCCAGTCCGCACTTTGTGCCATCGAGGTAAAGGTATCCAGAAAGAACAGTAGCGCTGACACAATCAGCACCCCGCGCAGCGCACCAAAGCAAATCCCTAGTACACGGTCGGTTCCGCTCAGTCCGGTTCGCTCCACCAACGAACCAATCACATAGTTAACAATGGCTCCGACAATCAGCGTTGCAACAAACAAAATGGCAATCGCAATGCCGTTGCGCACCAGCGCATCTTCAAAACGGGTGAAGTAGACGGCGAGATAGGTATAGAAATGGCTAGCGACAAAGAACGCGGCCCCCCATGTAACCAGTGACAACGCTTCTCGCACAAATCCTCGAATCAGGCTAACTAACGCCGAAAATCCGATGATGCCAATAATGACCCAATCAATCCAAACCATGACCATTCCAATCCAAGAATTGCCTCGGCATCCAGTTCGCGGCGAATTCTAACAGAAAAAGAAAACGTTTGCGTAGAGGATTTCCCTTCCTGTTCGCAAATTTTATTCTCATAAAAATTTGGCACAGATCCGGCCAATGCTTCCGGTCAGACCGACTCCCAAATGTAACAACAGCCCTGCTCCCATAACTGAGAACAAAGCTGTTGGAAAAACAAACGCCGTTCATTTCACGATAAATCGGCGTCTATATAACGACTACTTACCACTATAGCTGCGCACCTGACCATTCAACCCACTGATGCTGTTGAGTTCAGGCAAAGCAGATTCCAGTTTTTGTTTGGAGGCATCTGGCCCCACAAACAAGCGGGTAATTTCCCCCTGAACCGGCGTTGCAGGAACCGTATAGGCGCGATAACCAGACAAACGCAGCTTCGCCACGATTTCACTCGCCTTAGACGCATTACGTAACGCACCCAGCTGCACCACATATGCCTGCCCTGCTGGCGCTTTTTCTTCTGACGCAGCAGCTTTAGGCTGCTCAACGGGCTTCGGTTGTTCTACGGCTTTAGGTTGCTCGACAGCTTTTGGCTGTTCCACGGGTTTTTCAACCGGCTTAGGCTTCGCCTCAACCATCTTAGGTGGTTCGACCGGTTTTGGCTTCTCCACTGGTTTTTTCACCGGTTTAGGTGGCTCTACAGGCTTGCTTTCCACAGGCTTGAGCTCAACCACCTCTCCACGTCCTTGCTGAGCATTCGAGGGCGCTGTCGTATTGACACTATCGCGATCCTGAGTCGGGACATTGCCACTCTCTTGAGGTATCTGCGCATTAGCACCGTCCTGCGGTGCCTCAGGCGTTTCGCTCAGAGGCTGTGTGACCGGAGGGATAACGTCGGTTGGATCGTTCTCACCCGGTTTGGGCACTAAGGGGATCGCCGCAAACTCATCCTGATAATGCTTTTTCTGCCCGTCTAACAAGCCAGGCAACACAATCACGCCCAGTGCGACGATAATGATCGTGCCAACAAGTCGGTTTTGAAACTTACTCGCCACTCGCGTTCTCCGTTTCTAATGCCGCCATAACATGCGCGACAGTATGGAACGAACCACAAACAATCACGATATCCTGTGGAGCAGCATCCTGCATTGCTTTTCTCCATGCACTTTCGACGTCGGCAAACACATTAGGTTCATCTAAATGCTCAGCCAAGCGCTCAACAGGAGCGCCACGTGGCCCTTCTAGTGGAGCACAGTACCAATCATTGATTAAAGGTTTCAGACACTCTAGCGTTCCCGCAATGTCTTTATCTTCTAACATGCCAACCACCGCGCGCAGATGACGGGGTTGCGTCGATGGGCGCTGCTCGAGCAACTGCTGTAAGTGCCCCGCCAAATATCCTGCCGCATGGGGATTATGCGCCACATCCAGAATCAACAAAGGTTGCTCGCGGATGATTTGGAAGCGCCCCGGCAATAATGCCGTGTCTAATCCCTGACGAATAGCGGCGTCATCAATGCTCAGCGAACAATGGCGCAGTGCCGCTAACGCGGTAGCGGCATTCGGCAACGGCACCTTCGGTAAAGGTAAATGCGACCACGTTTTATCTGCATCATGCCATTGCCAATCGCGATCGGTTACGCTGAAGTTCCAGTCTGCCCCGCGACGATAAAGCTTCGCGCCCTTTTCAGCGGCGACCTCAGCGATAGTCAGCGGCATATCTGGCTCACCCACAATCGCCGGAATACCCGCACGGAAGATACCCGCTTTTTCACGACCGATACTTTCTCTATCAGGGCCTAACCAGTCGGTATGATCCAGCGCAATGCTGGTGACCACAGCAACGCTAGGATCAACAATATTGGTCGCGTCTAAACGCCCCCCTAGCCCAACTTCGAGGATCACCACGTCGAGAGCAGACTGTTTAAACAGCTGCAACGCTGACAAGGTGCCATATTCAAAATAGGTCAGAGAAATATCACCACGTCCTGCTTCTAACGCGGCAAATGATCGGCAATGATCGGCTTCGCTGAGCTCTTCGCCTTGAATACGTACACGTTCGGTGTAACGCAACAGATGCGGCGAACTGTAAACACCCACTCGGTAACCGGCAGCCATTAAAATCGCTTCTAGCGTGCGGCACGTGGTGCCTTTGCCATTGGTACCGGCGACGGTAAATACCGTTGGTGCGGGTTTAAGCAGGTCAAGGTTTTCAGCAACGCGTTTAACTCGGTCAAGCCCTAGCTCAATCGCTTTAGTATGCAGGTGTTCGAGATAGTGCAGCCAATCAGCTAACGGCGATGTGGCTTGGGGAATTGGGAGATTATTCATAGTCATTGATCGTTCATGAGTCCCGTTCATACCGGTTCAAGAAGTCAACATAGCCCCCAGAACGGGGGCTATGGCTTTATCCTGCATCATTGAAGCTGCATCGAAATGGGGTAAAGCCTTGATGCCACGCCAAACGTTTCAGATAAAGGAACTGCAGGGCAAACCTATTCTTGCGTCTCGCCGTCAACAGGAACTTCACGAACGATTTCGTTGCTGACAGGTTCTGGCTGCCCCGTCATTTTAGCCACAAGGCTGGCCAGTTTATCGCGCATTTCCGGACGACGTACAATCATATCGATCGCACCTTTTTCGATCAGGAATTCACTGCGCTGGAAGCCTGGTGGTAACTTTTCACGCACGGTTTGCTCAATGACACGTGGTCCAGCAAAGCCGATTAGCGCTTTAGGCTCAGCCACATTAATGTCGCCCAGCATGGCCAGACTGGCTGAAACACCACCCATTGTCGGATCGGTCAGCACGGAGATATACGGCAAACCGCGTTCTTGCAGCTTAGCCAATGCAGCACTGGTTTTTGCCATCTGCATCAGAGACATCAGTGCTTCCTGCATACGGGCACCGCCGCTGGCAGAGAAACAAATCAGCGCACAGTTATCTTCCAGCGCCTGCTCAACCGCACGCACAAAGCGCGCACCCACCACAGAAGCCATTGAACCGCCCATAAAGGAGAATTCAAAGGACGCAGCAACAACAGGCATACCTTTCAGCGTACCTTTCATCACAATTAATGCGTCTTTTTCACCGGTTTCTTTCTGCGCCGCAGAGATGCGATCTTTATATTTTTTGGAGTCCTTAAACTTAAGAATATCCTTAGGCTCCAGCTCGCTGCCTAGTTCAACCTCACTGCCTTCGTCCAGCAGAGTATGCAAACGCATACGCGCAGACATGCGCATGTGGTGATCACACTTAGGGCAAACGTCTAGATTACGCTCCAGTTCGGCGCGATAAAGTACCTGACCGCAGCTATCGCATTTAGTCCAGACACCTTCAGGAATGCTCGCCTTACGGGTTTGCGTGATATTACTTTTGTTAAGAATTCGTTCAATCCAGCTCATCGATGACCTTTCTGTTTGAACCTGGCGAAATGCCAGTCCTCTGTTCATGCCATAAAAATTCGGTCAAAGCCCTTTCCTCACGGTGAAGAACCTTCCCTTTCTTGAATCACAAATTAGGCCACTAGCCAAAAGGCTTACCGCACTAAAAGGTTCAAGATAACCAGCAGGAACAGACCATAAATGCCGTTCATTAAACCACAACGGTTCGACTCTGTGGACAAAAAACTGGTCGAACCGCGTGGAGTTTACATTTATTGAACACTCTGGGTGAACAATAAACGCATTTTATTTTCCAACTGTGACAGCACCCTATAGATGGCTGCCAGAAGATGCGGACTTTTTCGCTGCACGTTTATGACGCCAAACCTCAATCACTCCCGGCAGAATAGAAAGCACAATAATCGCGACGATCAGCAGTTTCAAGTTTTCCTGTACGACCGGTACGTTACCGAACAGATAACCTGCATAGGTGAACAACAGCACCCACAGCAACGCGCCAATCACGTTATACATGGCGAAATGGCGATAGGACATATGCCCCATACCTGCAACAAATGGTGCAAAAGTACGCACTATTGGAACAAATCGCGCCAAAATAATGGTTTTTCCGCCGTGCTTGTCATAAAACGCATGAGTCTTATCCAGATAGCTGCGGCGGAAAATTTTAGAGTTGGGATTGCTAAACAGCTTCGCGCCAAACAGGCGACCAATCGTGTAGTTAACCGCATCACCAATAATTGCCGCCGCGATCATTAAAGCAACCATGGTATGCACATTGAGATCGTTAGTGGGCAACGCCGCGAGTGCACCGGCAACAAAAAGCAAAGAGTCACCCGGCAGGAATGGCGTCACGACCAAACCGGTTTCGCAGAACAGGATCAGGAACAGAATGGCATAAACCCAAACGCCATACTGCGCCACGAGCTCCGCTAAATGCACATCAATGTGTAGGATAAAGTCGATTACCCATTGGATATATTCCATGGCACTTCACTCTCCATAAACAGTGCTGGTCAATTCCACCAGCTAAAAATCTGAGCCACCACGTTTAGTCAGCTAAAAACAGCGGCCCCATCGAAACCTTTGGCAGATCAAAGTGCTCAGGGTAATCCACTGAAACCAGATACAGACCAGCCGCTTTGGCCGTCGCCGCAGCCAGCTTACGATCTTTCGCCGCCAGCAGCTCGGCCATCCAGCTTTCAGGCTGATTACCACAGCCAATCTCCATCAAGCTCCCCACGATATTACGCACCATGTGGTGCACAAAAGCGTTGGCTTTGATGTCTACGATCACGTAATCGCCCAAACGGGTAACCTTCAGATGTGACACGTTACGCCACGGCGTGCGCGACTGGCACTGCGATGCGCGGAAAGAGGTAAAATCATTCTCCCCCAGCAACGCCTGCCCTGCCCGCTCCATGCGTTCAGCGTCCAAATGATGGTAAAAATGAGTCAGCCCATTTTGCAAAACCGCCTGACGATAACGATGATTGTAGATGACATAACGATAACGGCGAGCCGTAGCGCTAAATCGTGCATGAAAATCTTCACTGACGCTTTTTACCCAACGCACAGCGATATCTTTCGGCATGTGCGTATTCACGCCCATCGTCCATGCTGCGTCTTTACGCGCCACATGTGTTTCGAAATGCACCACTTGCCCTGTCGCATGCACGCCGGCGTCGGTTCGACCGGCGCAGGATACCGTAATGGGCTCACAGGCCACTTTGCTCAGCGCCTTCTCTAAGCACTCTTGCACGCTCGGGGCGTCCGACTGACGCTGCCATCCAGCATACTGGCTGCCATCATATTCAATGCCGAGGGCAATTTTATACACGGGCTTCGTAGACAGAACCTCGGGTTCTGTCATGGGTATCATCTCGCCGGAGATTGACGCTTCAGACATTAGTACATGTACTCCTGAATCAGGCGCTCCGCAGTCTCGATAGCCATTAAAGCACCACCAAAACGCACGTTATCCGCGACTGACCAGAACTGCACGACATCAGGAGAACCATAGTCATTACGCACACAGCCGATGCTCAGCAGTGGGTTGCCTGAAGCATCCCCCACCTGCGTTGGGTAATCATTCTCTTCGCTGAGTTCGATACTCTCTAAACGGCCGAAAACATCGCGTGCTTCTTCAGCAGATATCGGGCGTTGAGTCTCAATATGTACGGTCTGAGCATGACCATAGAATACCGGAGACTGAATGACGCTCACCGACATCGGTAGGCTTTCATCCTGTAGAACTTTACGAACCTGATCAACCACGCGACGCTCTTCACGCACGCTACCCTGTGCATCAGACACCAACGGGAGTAGGTTGAATGCCAGTTGTTTCTGGAATAAGCCAGGTTCGAATGGAATACCATTCAGCAAACGCGCGCTCTGTCCGGCTAACTCGTCTACCGCAGCTTTACCGTGTGCGGAAGCCGATAGCAGGCTCGTGACATGAATGCGAGCCAAGCCAGCCTCATCGGTCAACGGGCGAATTGCGGTTAACAATTGGCTAACGAGGCTATCGGCCACCACGACCAGATTGCGGTTGCGATACTCTGACAGCGCCTGTGGATTAACGCTTGGCACAACCAAAGGAACATCGTGCTCCATAGCAAAGGCATCACTGCTATCAATCACCAGACAGCCTGCGTTACCCGCCTCTTCCGCATAACGCAAAGACGCTTCTGTCCCCGCCACGAAGAACGCGAGTTGCACTTGTGACCAGTCAAACTCAGCGGCGTTTTCTACCAGAATTTGTTTACCATTAAAGCGAATGGATTCACCCGCACTGCGTTCGCTAGCCAATGGGAACAGCTCACCCACAGGGAATTCACGTTCCGCCAACTGTTCCAACAGTGCGCTGCCTACAGCACCGGTTGCTCCTAACAAGGCGATATTCCAGCCGTCAGTCATGTTCTTCTCCCAAAGCAAAAATACAGAGCGCCCGGCATCACTTAAGTAAGCAAAACAGGCGCTGGAAAAAACCTTAGTTCAAAATTAGTCGATTAAGCTTAGCCAAACCTTAGATCACGTTTCAGTAAAGGTTTTTTATCCCAAATCAAGGGATGAGGCCATCGCCGTCGGCTAGGCCAGTTCAGCGCTAAACCCTAGCGCTCTCAGTAGCTCAACGCTCGCGCTATCGTCACATAGGACGCACAGTGAAGACCACTCGCGGCGCTCTTGATAATGTTTACGCAAGCGATCAAACTCGCCAGCCTGCCCCGCCACACGACGCAGCGGCGCATCATCGCGGCGCACATCATACACCAGATGCATCAGACGTTTGAGTTTTGCCTGATCCAATGCGCCATGAACGCGTACGCTAGCAATTTCCGGCACAGGTAGGAGCTCGCTTAAAGCAACGTGTTGCGGTTGCCCTAAAAATTCGCTGTAGGCTTCAAACACCTGCGTCGTGCCGCGAGCTTTACCCTCTAAGCTGTAGCCAGCAATATGCGGCGTACCGATATCAACCAGAGCCAACAGTTCTAATGACAACTCAGGCTCGGGCTCCCACACATCCAAGATAACACTCAGTTTTCTACCGTTTTTCAGCGCCGCTAGCAAAGCCGAATTATCGACAATAGGGCCACGCGCCGCGTTAATCAAAATACGATTATCGGGTAATGCAGCGAGCAAGTCGGCATCAACGAGATGCAGCGTTTTATCACTGCCGGTTTTGTTCAGCGGCGTGTGGAAGGTCAGGATATCGGCGTCCTGCACCAACTTATCTAAGGGATAAAAGGTTTCAGCATCGCCTTTAGCCGCACGAGGTGGATCACACAGCAGCGTTTGCACGCCTAAAGCCTTCAGTCGGTTATTCAAACGAGAACCAACATTACCTACGCCGACGATGCCAACGGTTTTCTCTCGCAGGTCAAAACCGTCGCGTTCAGCCAGCATCATTAAAGAAGAAAACACGTACTCCACTACCGCAATCGCATTACAGCCGGGAGCCGCCGAAAAGCCAATACCCTGCTCGCTTAACCAGCGGTCATCAACATGATCGGTGCCAGCCGTGGCGGTGCCAACAAAACGTACGCCCGTGCCGCTCAGTAATTCTGCATTTACTTTAGTCACCGAACGCACCATCAGCGCATCCGCACCCACTAGCGCTTCCGCAGGCAACGGACGCCCACGCACCGCTTGTACGTCCCCTAAACGGCTAAACAGTTCGCCCGCGTAAGGCATGTTTTCATCGACCAGAATTTTCACGAGTTTCTCCCGCCGGTGCTAAGCACTGCGTAAATAAGAAAATGATTGAACTGCTATTTTGCCACCAAAAGCGAAGCGAGCCCAAATAAGTCAGCACGCATTGGCTGATCAACTCACTTTTCGGTAACGCTCAGGTGTGGTACCGGAGATCTGCTGGAACATAACGATAAACGCAGAGGAAGAACTGTATCCCACCTCAAGTGCAACTTCCTGCACCGTTTTCCCCTGCTCTAACAAAGGCAACGAGTGTAAAAAACGTAACCGCTGCCGCCATTCACTAAATGACATACCCAGCTCAATCTGACAGCGGCGTGATAAAGTCCGCTCCGTGGTATATACGCGCTGAGCCCATATGCTTAGCGGCGTATTATCAGAAGGACAGCTTTCGAGCATCCGCAGCACCGGAGCTAAAAATTTGTCCTGCGAAGAAGGTAAGTAAGTCTGATGCACAGGAGCTTGTTTAAGCTGATCGACTAAAACTCGGCATAATCGCAAATCTTCTCGCGTCTCTGGAAATATCAAATCACGCTCAAAGCAATTATCCACAATAGCGTTAAACAAGGGACCAACATTGAGCAAACAGGCTTCCGCCGGAAGGTCCGCGCATAAGCGTGCGCTAATGTTAATGGTTCGAAATTGGGAGAGTTTCCGGTTGTAGCTTGAGTGTTCAACGCCAGCGGGAAGCCATACGGCAAATTTTGACGGAGCGAGAAAACGTTGATCGCCGACGTTAAGGGCTAAAACCCCCGTCCGGATATAAATGAGTTGCCCCCATGGGTGGCTGTGCGGCAAATACTCCGTGTCCGCATTCACTTCTTCGCAGCGAAAAAACAGATTACGAACTGAACTCACCTCATCAGAAGGAAAAATCCGCTGTTCAGCCATAGCTCTTCACCTCAATAACATTAAGTGATAATTCAGTTTGTCTGGATTTCATTAAATATTGTCTGCTTTTCACTATATCTAACAAACCAGACACGCGTAAACTAACGCTCGTCGCCACTGTTGTCGACAATAATGTTTTGAGAAGAAATATCATGAATGCACTATTTCCACTTTTTGCCGTGCTGATTTGGTCAATGAATGCCATTGTCAGTAAGGTTTCTGCTGGTGCTATCGACCCCGCAGCCATCTCATTTTATCGCTGGGTATTAGCATTACTGGTGTTAACCCCCTTCGTATTGCCTGGCGTTATCCGTAACCGAAAAGCAATTCGCCCGCATCTAGGCAAGCTGCTAATTTTGGGTTTACTGGGCATGGTGCTATACCAAAGTCTGGCCTACTATGCCGCACACAGTGTCAGCGCATTGTTTATGGGGATTTTAAGCTCGCTGATCCCACTGCTAACGGTGCTTATCAGCATCTGGCTGTTGCGTATTGTACCGACGGTCGGTATCGCGCTGGGCAGCGTAATGTCCTTCTTTGGATTAGTCTGGCTAGTCAGCGGCGGCAACCCACAAGAGCTATTAACACACGGCATTGGTTCGGGTGAATTGATGATGTTTGCCGCATCAGCATCCTATGCGCTATATGGTGTGCTGACTAAACGTTGGAATATCAATTTACCGAATTGGCAGTCGCTCTATATCCAAATTGTATTTGGCGTATTGTTACTCCTGCCGAACTTCCTGCTAACCGATAACGTTAGTCTGAATACGCAAAATATTCCGCTGGTATTATTTGCGGGGATCCCAGCGTCTATTATTGCACCGTTCCTCTGGATACAAGGTGTGGTTCGTCTAGGCGCCAACAAAGCGTCAATATTTATGAACCTAACGCCGGTGTTCACCGCGATCATTGCCGTTTCATTCCTACACGAACAACTTCATAGCTATCACCTCATCGGCGGTGGTATTGCTCTGCTAGGGGTTGTGATTGCACAGCGTCTGCGTACGCCGCTGGCCCGTAAAAAAAAGCCTGAAAGCGTGGAAAGCGCTGAGAAAAAGGCCTGTCCAACGTCGGATTAAGCATGATATCTGCTCGTCCTCCCCCCAAGAGGGCGAGCAAATCTTTACTAAAATAGAGCCAAATTTTCACACACCCTAAGCTTTCCCTAATTTTCATGGCGTATGCTTTCCTCATTGCCCAACTTATTGGAATCAATAGAGGAACGAAAAATGAAAATCACGCTTGTCAGTCTCAAATCCAAGGCAAAAGACATCATCGCTAACTGTCGTATGTTATTTATGCTGTTACGTCATCAAGCTGATGCCGCCATTCCAAGCAATCATGAAGAAATGTTTAAAGAGCCTGAAAATGCCATGGTGAAAGCCGCAAGGAGAGTTTGTTGACTTCCCTTTAGCCCGTCGACTTGAAAATATGTCGACGGGTTAAACTCACCATTTATTCATTTGATTTAACATCATTGATACATAAAGACAGTGACTCATAAAGACACTGCGCAATAATCCGTTCGTCGCTTGCCAATATAACCGTCGTAGTTAACGAAACGAGATGAGGAAATACACTAACCCGCTACCTCATGCTAAAATGCTGGTTTGTTTGGAATGGTGTTACAAATGGACAGTAAACATTCAGCAAAGAAGCCCACTATTGCCGACGTCGCCGCACTGGCAGGCGTTTCTGTTGCCGCGGTATCACAGGTTATATCAGGTAAAGGAAGAATATCTTCTTGGACCGCGCAAATTGTGAAAGATGCGATCAACGAACTTGGCTATGTGCGTAATCACAATGCTTCAACGTTACGTAGTGGTAAAACAAATCTCATTGGTATTGTGTTACATAATATCAGCGATAATTTTTGCGCAGAGTTATTAGACGGTGTGAGTGGTGAACTAGAAGCTAACGGCAAAATCCCTCTATTTATTCAATATGGTAAAGATGGCGCTAGTCTAGAAAATCGCATTGATCTTTTTCTGCATTTGAATGTAGACGGCATTATTCTTATTACACCCTATGATGTTTCTGACGATTTATATATTCGCCTATCGAATACCCCAACGGCATATATATCTAGGAATTGTCATTACAATAAAAAACACCATATCGGACCAAATTATTTCAATGCGGTAGAAACCGCGACTGAACATCTGATTAAGCATGGACATAGAAATATCGCGTTTATTGGCGGCGAGAAAGATTCTTATAGCCGCGCCGAGCGTATTGGTGGTTTCTTTTCAGCGCTCATCAGCTACGACGTGATTCCCCATAATGAATGGATAATCGACTGTCCAAACAATCAGCGTATTGCGGCAGAAAAAACCAGCAATCTCCTGACGCATAATCCTCAAATAACCGCAATTCTCGCCTATGACGAAATGACGGCAAACGGAGCTATCCACGGGATACAGCAGGCTGGGAAAAGCGTGGGGAAAGACAACTATATTGCTCGGCAAATCGCGCTTCTATGTTTAGAAAATATCCCTGATACAGCCATAACCAATCTGACGTGCATTGATTTCTCGCTCAAGGAGATTGGCATGAGGGCTGCACAGGACTTAATACAACAACTTGAATCGCATCCTGGGCAGCCGAATAATACCGTTCCTAAATTAATACTTCGTGATTCGGCCTAGTTGCCAGAACCATGTTTAAGTGCATCAGCATATTTTTTAAGCCACTCATCACTCGCACGCGTATTACTGACTTTTCCTTCTTCGCAGGATGAAATCCATACCTCGGTAGAACCCTCATCTTGCCCAACGACAAAAGAAAACTCGTTTTTGGTTGTCGCTGCCCCCCACTCACCTTCTTTATTGAGGGCAATAACCGACATACTACCGATAATATTTTTACTTCTTTGCAAACGTTTTTGATGTTGAGCTAATGCTGTGGTACATGCTTGCTGAGGTGACATATGCTCCATTAAACGAACGATTTCGTAAGATAAGCACCCTTTCATGATATCTTCGCCCACACCGGTCGCCGCAGCCGAGCCGATATCACTATCCGCATAGCATCCTGACCCAATGATCGGTGTATCGCCCACTCTACCCGCATGTTTCATGAATAGACCCGACGTCGATAAACCAGCAATCACTTCGCCATTTTTAGCCCCTAATATACAGACCGTATCATGACCATCATAAGCTTCCTGAGTTTCATGATTTGTCTCTATAACAAGTTGCTCCTTCCATTTTTTTAGGGAAAGTGAACTTAAATTATTCCGCATCGCAAACTGATTGTTGATCGCATACTGTAAGGCCCCTTCTCCGGCCAAAACATTATTGCGCTGTTTTCCACTCAGTTTTCTTGCTACCGCAATAGGGTTTTTCAACCCTTCAACGGCCATAACTGCACCATAGTTCAGCGTATTGCCATCCATCCATGCGGCATCAAGTTCTACCTTACCGTTTTCGTTCGGCAGGCCACCATTCCCCACGGAATGAAAGAGCGGATTATCCTCAACGTTCATGACGGCTAGCTGCACAGCATCGCTAATGGATGCTCCCTCATGAAGTTGAGACATTGCATTCTCCACCCCATCTAAAGCCATACGCCATGTGGCTATAATGGCTGCGCACATAGTTTTGTCTCCGGTGAAAGTAACGCGGCGGCGTCGGCGTCAATGACAAAAACAAAATTCTCATGATTGAGTAGATAAGAAGCCGGGCAGTCGATACTGGTTGGCTCTTCTAGCATACGTCTCACCGCTTCAGCCTTGCTGGAGCCAGATGCAATCAATAACACCGTCTTGGCAGACATAATTTCTTTGAAACCCATGGTATACATTTCGGTCGGCGCTTCGTCTCGCGTAATACCATACAAATTGATAGTACTTTGAATGGTAGATTCTTTGTGCTTAGCGCAGAAGGCCGTTTGATCAAACGGCGTTCCAGGCTCACACGCGCCGATGTGACCGTTCGTCCCCAGACCTAGCAGCTGAACATCTCTTGGATAGGTGTCTAAAACCTGAGTGTAGCGCTTTATTTCGGCCTCTTTATCCTCAGCATCTGCACAAAACATGTCCATGTATTTTGGCAATTTATTGAGTCTGCTATACAACCGTTTTTGCATAAAGGTATTCACCGTATAAACGGCATTGCGAGGACCAACATATTCATCAACGTTTAGAAATACGGCATTAGAGACATCATGTGTTGAATTGATAGCCTCAACGAGTATATCAAACAGCCCAGCAGGAGAGGCTCCCGTTGTTAATGATATAACAGGGTTTTTATTCTCAAGCAGCGGTGAAAGAATAAACTTAGATGAAACCTCTGACATTTCTTTATAATTCTGAACGATAAATAATTTCATTATAAAATCCTTATTTTGCACTAAGTTGTTTTTTCACTGCACCACGAATAGTTCCTGCCGTAGTGCCATATATAATTTGGATATTTTCGCTATCAACTTTGACAATGCCCAGCGGCCCTGTTGCATTTAATATTTTGTCATCAACGTTATCCATATTAATAACGCTCACCCTTAATCGAGACATACAAGACTCAACGTCGGTGATATTCTCACTGCCGCCCAACCCTTTAATAATAGTCATGGCTTTCAATTGAAGTGGATCTTTATCTGAATAGGTTTCACCCAGTCCAAGGATATCTATCGTCTGCTCATAATCACTCCCCCTGCCCGGTGTTTTCAAATCAAAACGGACGATCCACCAGCGGAACAACAGGTAACCTACGCCAGACATCACGACGCCTATCAGAATATTGATCCAGAATTTTGACTCCGGCCGTAAAAAACCATACAGAACAAGGCCGATAATATTTGCTTCCGTTCCACCAACCTGACTCTGGAACATATAGCACAGCATAAAGCTCAGGCCGTTGATTATACAGTAAACGAAGTACCACAAAGGTGAGATAAATAGGAACGTAAACTCAAGTGGCTCAGTCACCCCCGCGATAATTGAGGTAAATACCCCCGTAATCAGCAACGGCTTTATCTTTGCCTTTTGCTCAGGCTTAGCGGTATGGTACATCGCCAACGCCATCATTGGTAAAGTAAACATCGTGATAGGGATCTGTCCACCACGTAAGAACTTCACAATGTCAGGCAATGTCATATTGGTGGGTAGAATATTGGTTCTCATATAGTCGGCAAAAATCGCCCTTGCACCCTCGATAGTGTGACCATCGGGGAATGTTGCTATACCAGATACCATGGTATCTCGAATCACCGTATTCCAGATTTGGTGTAAGCCTGTTGGGATAAGCAAACGCTCTCCCATACCATAAATAAATGGCGCCAATACACCAGCATGAGATACACCAATAGCGGCACTGTTAATTATATTGGAAACAAATACCCATATAAAAGGGAAAAGCTGGCCGAATATAACAAAGAATATTGTGTTTGCTATAGGGACAAAACGAACGCCGCCGAAAAAGGCCAGCGCCATTGGCAATTTTGTTTTATGTGTATGGTTATGAATAAAACTAGACATTATCCCTGTAATAATACCGCCGACGACGCCAGTATTGACGGTTTTAATCCCTAGTGTTTCGGTCAATGCTTTCTCTGGGAACATATGTTGCACGCTGGGAATGAATGTAATCAATGCATGCATACCCATTATCAATGCTAAATACCCGACGAGAGCACCTAACGCGGCATATTCTTTATCTTCCTTCGCTAAGGTAAAACTCAGTGATATAGCGAATAGTAAAGGTAAATTATCCATTATTACTGATGCGACCGTATTCATTAAATTCGCACAGTACTGAATTGCTGGTGTTTTTAGAATTGGAAACATATCAAGCAAAGCTTGATGCCATAGAAATAATGAAGCGACACCTAGCAGCAAGGATGCAAACGATAGCAACGCTATCGGCATAATAAATGCCCTAGACAACTTCTGAAAGAAATCGAGTGTTTCTTTTTTCATATATTACTCGCGTTTTTTAATCCATTTAGATCCATTAAGGATGGATAGTAATTAACAGCAAAATAATTACATGAAGTCATGATAAATGATTAAACGTTTAACCCTCCGTGACTAACATCACAATCGCTACAAAAATAAACAAAGCCATCTTGCGATGGCTTTCTATAAACGATTTGATTCATTCAAAGATAAAATAAATACAATTAATACTTAAATTAAATTATATGTATTTCTCAAATATAAAATAATGCTTGTATATATATTTCATTATTCTGCCCACCACATTCTAAACTTAACCCCCCATGCACTGCTCCATCCGCTGGTGCTACTCACCATTTTCCCTTGGTCAAGAATAACGAACGTTGGCGTCGCGCTAATGTTCCATTCCGCACTTAACCGCCCCTGTTCATCATTAGCCACTGGGAAGGTTAGGCCTTTGGCGGCCATCCCGCGCATCAGGCGTTCGTTATCACCTGAGCGAATAGCGACGCTTAGCACGTTCATACCGTCGGCATGTAGCCCTTCAACCATTGGTGAAGTCAGTTTGCAGACACCGCACCATGTGGCCCAAAAGTAAATCAGCAACGGTTTGTCAGCGCTCAATTGAGCTAAAGATACCGTTTGGCCACTGGTGAGAGTGACATCCGGTAAATGCGTAATATCCGGAGGCGTTGGCTTTCGCCACTGATCCATGCCCCAAGAAAACGCGGCGAGAACAACGATAAAAATGGCCAGTTCTCTGGCCCATTTTTTCCATTTTGTCATGATGATTTCCGTGCTAACTCAGCCTTAACCAATTGCTCAAGATCCTCATAGCTAATTGCCCCTGGGATCATTTGATTACCCACCAGCGTGGCTGGCGTCCCCTGAACACCCAAGATGTCAGCTAAACGCAGGCTGCTACGCACCTCATCCAAGGTTTTATCATCCACTTTAAGCGTGGCATTGCCCGTAGACTTGAGTGCGCTAGCAATACTGTCTTCGGTGTGATACCCCTTTTTCGACATCAAACGTTGATGCAACGCTTCAAATCGAACAGGATTTTGCTGCCACAGCGTTAATGCATACTGAGCAGAGCTTTGCGAGGTTTCCCCCTTAAATGGCAGCAGCTTGATCACGACGGCGACATCAGGATATTTTTTAACAATCTTCTCAAGCTGAGGATCAAATTGTTTGCAGTATGGGCAGTTATAGTCAGTGAACGAAACCAGCGTTAGCTTGGCCTTCTTAGCACCGATACGCGGGCTAGCTGCATCATTAAATAACGCATCTTTATTTTGCTCAATCACCTTACCCAACTGCGCGCCAGCCTGTTCAGCGCTTTGTTGCTGCCATGCTGCTACCGCCTCTTCCAGAATTTGTGGATTGTTTACCAAAGTGTCGCGAATTAATTCACGTACCTGATTTTGTTGTTCAGTCGTCAAAGGTGCCGCCGTACCGCTGAAGCTAAGCATGGTCATTGCCAGTAAGGCGGTATTCATCAGCGTTGTCATCGTCTTTTTCATGGCGTTATTCCTTAGCATTATTGAGCGTATTAAGTAGGGTTTGACGGTCTAGCAGCGGGGATAACACCTCACCGTTCGGCAGACCGGGGCCATAAATTTGGTTAAACGGTACGGCGACTGCGCCGCGCTGTTGCAAAAATTGAGTCATAGCGGGAGAGGGAGTGGTCCAGTCACCGCGCAGAGCGATAACATCAGGTTCGCTTAAGGCCTGTTGCACATCATCACGTAGCAATACGTTATATTTGTTCGCTTTGCAGGTCACACACCAGTCAGCCGTGACGTCCACAAACACCCGCTTATTCTCACGTAACGCCTGAGTAATCGCTTGCTCGCTCAATGGCTGCCATTGCACGCTATCGGTCATGGGTGTGCGCCAGCGCTCTGCGGTTAATGCGCCCGTGGCCAACACGACGCCAGCCAGTAGCAGCAAAACAGCCCCCCAAATTAGCAATAGACGACGGCCATACTGGATCCCCGTCAGGATCAGCAACACCAACAGCAGTAACCCGCTGATTATCAGCACGACCGCCACACCGGTATGCGCAGCGAGTAAGCTAATCAACCACAGGCTAGATGCCAGCATCATCAGCCCTAGCACAATTCGCAGCCGATTCATCCACTGTCCCGGCTTAGGCAGTGCTTTGGCAACAAACGGGAAAGCGGCTATCAGCAGCCATGGCAGGCTCATCCCAATGCCCAACGCCGTAAACACAAGCCAGAGATCGGTAAGCGGTGCCGCCAGTGCGAATGCTAATGCGGTTCCTAAAAACGGTGCAGAGCACGGCGTGGCCAGTAATGTGGCAAACACGCCTTGCCAGAAATGACCACCGTTGCCATGCCCTCCCGCGGTGGCCAATCGAGTGGTAGTATGACTTCCCAGTCGAATTGAGAAAAAGCCAAATAGGTTTGCACTAAAGAGAGCGGTGACCACAACCATTAGGCCGATAAACCACGGGCTTTGGAACTGAATTCCCCAACCAACCGCCTGCTGACTCAGCCTTAGCCCTGTCATTAATCCAGCCAACGCCCAGAACGACACCAAAATGCCGCTGGCTGAAGCCAAAAATTGGCGACGAACAACGCTGCGTTCTCGGTTTTCTAACTGAAGCACTGAGCCGAGCTTCATGGCTAAAACAGGGAGCACGCAGGGCATCAGGTTAAGGATTAAGCCGCCTAATAGGGCAAGCAGGATAGCCGTTGACAGTCCTAGCGATGAAGATCTCGACGCTGGCAATACGTTACTCACGTCCATCGTCATCTGCTGAGCAATACCTGAATCGCTAAATACCATGCTGAGCGGTTTACCATCCAGATCAGGCGCACTGCCTTCCCAGCCATCGGTTACATGCACCGTCGCTAAGAGTCGCTTTCCTTCTATTTTGATATTCGGTTTCGCAAAATCAGCGCCCTCAGGCACATCAAAGAAGACATCAGGCTTTTGCCATCCCTCCTCACGTTCGGCACTCACACGCAATTCACCTTTGATATATCCGGCCTGAGCCTGATGCACCATGCCAGAGGTGAGCGGCAGGGTTCCTTCTGCTCGAGTAAAAGCATGATCAAATCCCTGCGGTGCAGGCTGGGTGAGATCTAAATCGAAGGGAAAATCGGTGAGCACGCAAACGTTGCTACAGGTTGAAAGGGTAAGCACGCCCTGTAATCGCGTGGACGTGCTCGGCACGTTTAACGTGATCGGAAAGACGGTATCTCCATGATATCCCTGAGTTGAAATACCCGAAACGTCAAAACGTTGCGGGGTTGGCCAGCGCCAATTCACATGGACAACAGGTGTTTGCCATTTGATTTCAGGGGCAATACCGCCCTCCCCCGGCGAACGCCAATAGGTTTTCCAGCCGTCACTTAGCCGCACATCGAGCAGCAAACGAACGGCACCCTCCTCTGGCTGGCTAGCGCTCATTAGCACGCGTGCATGGCTGTTGTTTGGGTCTTGCAGCCAACCGCTATCAGCCGCCCAAGATGCGGGTAGCCACAGGCACAGGCTAAACGCCAGCGCCCTCAAAAATAGGTACATAGATTTTCTCCAAAAATAATGTTGCTACGTTAACAATCAATAACGCAGTAATTTATTCTCGGAAGACACAAAGCCGGAGATGCACCCGTAATCGGGGTAAAGAAACCGCACGCGGCGGGGGAATAAGGGAGTATAAACGCCGAGCTGGCTCCAGCAGCAAGGCCACAAACAGCAGCAAAGCGAAAAACACATGTTCAACCGCCATGCTATTCGCCGCCAGCAATGATTTGGCACTTAACTCACAGGGTGAAATGGGGGTTTCTTGGCTGGCCGTGACCGTTGGCTCTACGGCAGTTTGAGTCGCAGTAATATCATCGGTCGGGAGGTATTTGCTAAGCATGTGCATGCCAGCCATGCGCTGCGTTGTACACGAGAGTACAACCAGACAAGCTAGAATTAAAAACCATTTAGCCACACGCTGCCGCTGAACCATACACCCCTAAAATTAAAAAACCGAAAATATTAGATTGGCTTATCTTACCTTGCAAGTAAGGATAAACAAGCCATTAGCAATAACTTTACGTTTATGAAGTCGATAGACACGTGTTCCGCTGGCGCTCTAGGGTTGCTTTTTTTGCTGAGCAAGAGGATCGTACTTCTGTTCGTTCCCCGCAATATGTAGGATTTTGTTGTGTATCAATCTGCTGAAAATATCTGGACTCGCCTGCAACGCTCTCCGTTCCGCATGAAGTTTCATCTCAACGCTAAAGACAGCGCTTATCTGCAGCAAAAAGGCACTGCGGTAATTTTGTCCCATGCTTATGACTTTATAGACGCGCGTCTCGCGCCTGCATTTCCAGACAATGACGGCAAACAAACGCCAATGCGTGGGCATCCTGTGTTTGTTGCTCAGCATGCGACGGCAACCTGCTGCCGCGGATGCTTAGAGAAATGGCATAAGATCCCACGAGGAAAAACATTAAACGAAGAAGAAAAACAGTATGTAGTGAGCTTCATTGCCCACTGGATTGAACATGAAACCAGCGGTCATCCCTAAAGATTTACCCAACTTTGTACGCTTTGTACATGCCGTTACGTACCGACACCAAACACTTACGGAAAGTTAACATCCATCCTCCTATTATTCATTCACCGGCTCCACCAAGGGGCTTATGAAAAACAAATTCTTGAGGAATGGAAAATGAAAAAAGTTTTAGCTCTGGTTGTTGCTGCTACTATGGGTCTGTCTTCTGTTGCTTTCGCTGCTGAAACAACCGCCGCACCTGCTGCTCCGGCCGCATCTTCAACAACTGCTGCCGCACCGGCTGCCAAAGCGACCAGCACAACGCATCACAAAAAAGCTAAGCACCACAAGAAAGCAGCAACTACTGAGCAAAAAGCTCAGGCTGCCAAAAAACACGCTAAAAAAGCGCCAGTAGCTCAGAAAGCCCAGGCGGCTAAAAAAGCTCAACACCACAAAAAAGCAGCGCCAGTAGCTCAGAAAGCTCAGGCGGCTAAAAAAACTCAGCACCATAAAAAAGCAGCGCCAGTAGCACAGAAAGCTCAGGCGGCTAAAAAAACTCAGCACCACAAAAAAGCAGCACCAGCAACCGCTGCAGCACCAAAAGCATAAGTAAAAATTTAGACAGCATGAAGGCCACGGAATAATCTGTGGCCTTCATATCTATAGGCAGCGCTTTTCTCTAGATATATATACTTCACCCATCACAACGCCTGATTCCGCTATTCAATTCACACGAAGCTGCGACGCTCACCTCTCTAAAGTAAGCACCATTCCTCTAACAAAAGGCATATCAATCATAGAGTAAGACAAATGCCCTATGGCACTACTCTAAAAACAAGAATTGGCCCCTTATTGTATAAGGTTATATTTCCTGTTTAAAATACGCAAAATAAAGCACCGTTTATTATTCCAATAAGAAAAATATAAGCATTAACCATAATTTACATTGATGTATTTCGTTTTATTTACAGGGAACTTGATATGGTCATTTTAACCAGCATTCTATTAAAAATATTTTTTTAAACAGCTGACACTACGCGATGCCGCGGCCATAGCCGCTCATCTTGTGGTTATTATTTTTATTTTTGAGCACCTCATCGCCATTGATATATAAAATAAAAATCAAAAAAAATAAAAACATACCAAAAATTAATAAACGTGCGAAGCGCAAGCACCAATGTACTCACATCAAGTTTAGATCTTATTTCATCAGTGCATGATAACTCGTCAATATAACGGGAGAAATCATATCGTATGGCTATATTAGCGAATGCCAATGATGCGCCTCAGGGGAAGCGCATGTAAACGCATATGCACCTTGGCTCAGGCGAAACTGTAACATTATTGCACTCTACAGCACCTAACGATCCCAGCCCGAATTCTGTAGCACAACGCGGTAACCATCCGGATCGGCGAAAGTTTTACCATTCAGATCCCAATAAGGATTATACGAATCTTCGGCAACAAAACCGGCACGTTCCATCTGTGCACATGCCGTACGCCACTCCCGCTCATCGGGGATATAAAACACCAGTAAATTATCCTGCGACGGGGCATCCGGTACAGAAGTTCCACGATGATGAGTAAATTCAAGATGATACGTATGATTTTGGTGGCCTAAAATCACCCCATCAAACCCTTGATGATCGTCAAAACTGCCCAGAATCTCAAAGCCAAGCCCGTCTTGGTACATCTGGGCAATCTGGCTAAGACGGTTTGTTGGGCGGGCAATACGTAATCGACTATTTTTATTTAGCATTTTACTCTCCACGTTTTAGCGCTTAAGCGTAGATGATAATCCTCTACTCCGCCGCCTCAGGTGGATATCTCAATGGAAAACCAACTGCTAACATCCCTTTTAGCGATACATTTGACATGATTTGTAAGGATTTTTTCATTTTAGCAGGCGAAGCGTATTGCTGCGGCTTGTTATGATCTATGCTTGTAACAGACCCACTCAAAGGACGCTATAAAATGAAAAAAATGATTTCTATGCTGTGTATTGGCGCAGCGGTATTAATGGTTGCCGGCTGTTCAAGCGACTATGTGATGTCGACCAAGTCGGGAGAGATGATTGTCACGCAGGGTAAACCCAAAATTGATAAAGATACCGGCATGACCAGCTACGTCGATCAGGATGGCGTCAATCGCCAGATCAACACCAATGACGTGGCTCAAATGATTGAAAAAGAATAATTTAAGCTGATAAAAAAGCAAAAAACCCGCTTACGCGGGTTTTTTTATGCCATCAGTAAACTGATTATTTCTGGAATTTTTTCATTACCAGAGTGGCGTTAGTACCACCGAAGCCAAAGCTGTTAGACATCACGGTAGTCAGATCGCGCTGAGTTGGCTCAGTAACGATGTTCATCCCCTGAGCCTGTTCATCCAGCTCTTCGATGTTAATGCTTGGCGCTACGAAGCCGTGTTCCAGCATCAGTAAGGTATAGATAGCTTCGTGAACACCAGCGGCGCCCAGCGCATGGCCAGTCATCGCTTTAGTAGAAGAAATTGCTGGCGTGTTGTCGCCGAAAACTTCACGAATTGCGCCCAGTTCTTTCACGTCGCCTACCGGCGTAGACGTGCCGTGAACGTTCAGGTAATCAACAGGAGCATCCAGATCTTTCATCGCCATACGCATACAACGCGCAGCACCTTCGCCTGAAGGAGCAACCATGTCGTAGCCGTCCGATGTTGCGCCGTAGCCAACGATTTCAGCGTAGATGTGTGCACCACGAGCCAGAGCGTGTTCCAGTTCTTCAACAACAACGATACCGCCGCCGCCGGAGATAACGAAACCGTCACGCTTGGTGTCATAAGTACGTGAAGCTTTGTCAGGGGTTTCATTGTACTGAGTAGAAAGTGCGCCCATAGCGTCAAATTCACACGCCAGTTCCCAGCACAGCTCTTCGCCGCCGCCTGCAAAAACAACGTCCTGCTTGCCTAGCTGAATCATCTCTACTGCGTTACCGATACAGTGAGCAGAAGTTGCACAGGCAGAGCTGATGGAATAGTTTACGCCACGGATTTTGAACGGTGTCGCCAAACACGCTGACACGCCAGAACCCATTGCTTTAGTGACCATGTATGGGCCAACGCCACGCAGACCGCGTGAACGCATACCGTCAGCGCCCGCAACCTGATTACGTGGAGAACCACCGCCGGAGCCAACGATCAGGCCAGTACGGTCGTTAGAGACCATATCATCAGCCAGACCAGAATCTTTAATCGCTTCCTGCATGGAGAGGTAAGCGTAAATTGATGCATCACTCATAAAGCGCATCACTTTACGGTCAATCATGCCGGTGGTATCCAGCTTGATGTTGCCCCATACGTGGCTACGCATACCGGCCTCTTTGAGTTCAGGCGCGAAGGTGATACCCGAACGCCCTTCTTTCAGAGACGCCAGAACCTCCTGCTGGTTGTTACCGATGCTGGAAACAACGCCCAAGCCAGTAATTACTGCACGTTTCATGTCTTAACCTCTTACACAGATATTGTTCATTCGGGATTTTGAGACGCACTTTAGCGTACACTTGTACGCCGAGCAAGTCCGATCAGATGTGGTTGAACCAGATGGACGCATATTTGCTGTCCCTGTCAGAGCCCGTTAAAATCCCTTTATATCTGTATTTAGAGTAAAAAATCGTGAGCCACTCCCCGATCCAAAGCGCAAAATTAAGTTGGAATGAACAAGGTACACCTGTTTCGCAACAGTTTGATGACGTCTATTTCTCCAATCAGGACGGGCTCTCCGAAACCCGTTACGTATTTTTGCAGGGTAATCATCTGGCAGAACGCTGGCTGCAAGCACAACAGCGTACTTTCGCCGTGGCCGAAACGGGGTTTGGCACCGGTCTTAATTTTTTAACGCTATGGCAAGCCTTTGATGCATTTAGAAAACAGCATCCTGAAAGCCCATTCAATCATCTGCATTATGTTAGCTTCGAAAAATATCCTTTACTGTCCGACGATCTGGCCGCCGCACACGCCCGTTGGCCTGAGTTAAAGGATTTCAGTGAACAGCTGTGCGCTATTTGGCCGGCAGCTTTGCCCGGATGTCACCGCCTATTTTTAGCCGATGGACACATTACGCTCGATCTATGGTTTGGCGATGTTAATGAACTCATTCCTGCCCTGCCATACAGTCTCTATGGTCAGATTGATGCCTGGTTTTTAGATGGCTTCGCTCCATCAAAGAATCCAGATATGTGGACACCGACGCTTTTTAACACCATGGTTAAGCTGGCAAAAAAAGACGGTACCTTTGCCACTTTCACCGCCGCAGGTTTTGTTCGTCGTGGTTTGCAAGAAGCAGGCTTTGAAGTGCAGCGCGTTAAAGGCTTCGGGCAAAAGCGGGAAATGTTGACGGGCACGCGTGCTGAAAAGCTGACAGCATCGTCATTAGCCCCGTGGTTCGCTCGCCCTCAGGCCAGCAACCCGCAAGATATTGCGTTGATTGGTGGCGGTATTGCCTCTGCACTCACGGCGTTAGCCCTGCTCAAACGCGGCAGTAAAGTCACTTTGTATTGTGCTGATGCTAAACCCGCGCTGGGGGCATCTGGCAATCGTCAGGGCGCACTTTACCCGCTGCTCAACGGGCGTAATAATCCCCTTGAGCGTTTTTTCATCACTGCTTTTGCCTTCGCTCGTCGGCAATATGATGACTTCGCGAATCTCGGGTTGGCTTTTGATCACCAGTGGTGCGGCGTCACTCAACTAGGCTGGGACGAGAAAAGTCGTCATAAAATTGCACAAATCCTCGCTACAGATTGGCCAAATTGGCTTGCTGAAAAAGGCGATGCGGCTGCGCTCACAGAGCTAACCGGCGTAGATATTCCTCATGATGGGCTCACCTACGGCGCTGGCGGCTGGCTCTGCCCTTCTCAGCTAACTCAGGCCGCTATCGAATTAGCCCAACAACAAGGTCTGGTGGTACATTTTAACACCGAGCTTACGGGGCTGACCCAAAACAGCGATGGCTGGCAGCTCGCATTCCGTCATGGCGACATCCAGCAGCATAGCTGTGTGGTGCTGGCTAATGGGCATCGGTTGAATCATTTCACTCAAACCGAAGCGCTGCCGCTTTCGGCAGTGCGCGGTCAGGTCAGTCATATTCCAACCGCAGCGACATTAGGGCAGCTCAAGCAGGTACTGTGCTACGACGGTTATCTAACCCCTGTCAATCCAGCCAATGACCATCACTGTATTGGTGCCAGCTATCAGCGTAACAACACCGATCTGCGTTTCTCCCACGCCGACCAGCAAGAAAACCGTGATCGTCTGCTGAAATGTCTGCCACAGGTGGAATGGCCACATGAAGTTGATATTTCAGGGAATGAAGCCCGCGTCGGCGTTCGGTGCGCCATCCGCGACCATATGCCGATGGTGGGCGCTGTCCCCCATTATGCGGCTACACTTGAGCAATATCAGGATTTAATGACGCAAAAATCCGCGCCAGAATCCGTAGCTTCAGCACCGGTTTATCCTGACCTGTTTATGATTGGTGGCCTAGGTTCTCGCGGTTTATGCAGCGCTCCGCTGTGTGCAGAAATTCTGGCAGGGCAAATTTATGGCGAAGCGCTGCCGGTCGAACAAGATGTATTAGACGCATTAAATCCGAATCGGATGTGGGTGAGAAAATTACTGAAGGGAAAAGCGGTGTAGTGGCCTAAATAACGCGCAGCGCCGTTTGATTAGCGATTTAACGGCGCTCAACCCCACGTTGCTATCTCGCGATCTGACAAAGGATGTAAAGCCCTGCAAATGGAAAGCCAATCGATATAAATCTCGCCAATGCGTAAAAAGTATACCTTCGCGTCATCCGTAGTGATTCATTAGAAATGGTTTTCAAAATTTTACGAAAATAGATAATGAATCCTATCGAATAGAGTGGCCATAGCAAAACGACCCAGTGAGCGAGTGAATTCCCACCCAATAGAAACAAAACCAGTGGAATAGCAAAGAAAATAGCGACGCCAATATTGTCTATCTTCTTCAGTTTATCGCGGATGAGAAGATCATTTTTCATGATCGCTCTTTTAGAAAGCGCTTTAGGTTTTATGTCATCCTGAACCATACATAATCACTCCATGATTGTACGGTATGCTCAAATACGATGGCGCAAACGCGTCGCGCCATCGTATTTCATCGCTTAGCTCGCTAAAACCTTCGCAAACAGCGATTCCCACATGTTATTAACCAAAATCTGATCCGGAGGCGAAAGTTCACCGGCTTTGATAGCCTTATCTAGACTATGTTGGACTGCGTCTTTCAACGCCGCTGGCGTATGCTCGCCATCGGCTTCCAATTCAGCAACCGCCAGCGTTAAATGCCCACGCAGATAGCCTCCGGCAAATAGTTCGTCATCGCTGGCGTGCTCAACCATGTCATCAATCAGCGCCAGAATGCGGGTTTCAAAATCTGCGATCATCGGGGGTCCTCTGGATTATTTATTACAAATCTTCCGGATAGGGGAACCTATCAGCGGTTAGCGTTGGCGTATTGTAAAACGATTGTAACGCCTGAATAAAGCGCGCTGGACGCTCAGGGATACCGTTTTCTAAATACCACAATACCTGCTCACGCACTTTTCGCTGAAACGCGATGCGATCGGGGTCGAAATCGCCTTCAAGGTTGTCACAACTGACGTTAAATGGATAGCCCGCCGCTTCACAAAATAACCAGTCAAACGCCTGAGGCTTAATCTCTACAACTTCAAATTCACACTGGGTTTTCGCATCGCGTCCGTCTGGGCAATACCAATAGCCATAATCCACCTGCTGGCGGCGCGCGGCTCCCGCAATGCACCAATGAGATATTTCATGCAATGCGCTGGCGTAAAAGCCATGAGCAAACACGATACGATGGAAAGGCGAGGTTTCGTCTGCGGGCAGATAAATCGGCTCGTCATCACCGGCTACGAGTTGAGTTTGATAGTCGTCGCTGAATGTCTGATTAAACAGATCGATTAGCTGCTGAAAATGATGTTCTATTTGGGTTTGAGACATGATTGCCGTCGATAAAAAAATCATTAAAAAACGGCACCGCTTAAACGATGCCGTTAACCTGACAAAATTATCTCACGCTCCAAGGCGGCTTGCACCACCAATAACGTTAATACACAATTATTGTATGGATAATTAAAACCAGTGGCTTATCCATTGAGTGATTTCTGTACCATGGTTGTCATACATGAGCTTGCAGGTCATGGCGAGCGAAACCAGTACAATCATCGGACGGATCAGCTTTTGTCCTTTGCTTAACACCATTTTGGCTCCGGTTCTGGCACCAATAACCTGCCCCACCAGCATAACGAGGCCAAGCGACCAAATCACTTTACCGCCAAGCATAAAGAACAACAGCGCGGCAAGATTAGAGGTAAAATTTAAGACCTTTGCGTGGGCGGTGGATTTCGCCAAATTAAATCCACACAGCGTGACATAAGCGAGAGCGTAAAATGATCCGGCTCCTGGGCCGAAGAAACCATCATAAAACCCAACACAGCAGCCTGCCACAATGGCAAAGGGAATATAGGAGAGACGACGCTGGCGATCCGATTCGCCAAGGCGCGGCGTCAGTAGAAAGTAAATGCCGATCCCTGCAACCAGTATCGGCAGCAGTTGGCGCAAAATGTCAGCTCGCATGTTCTGCACTAAAATTGAGCCAATCATTGAGCCAATAAATGTCAGCGCAATCACCAGTTTTTGATCGTTAAGGTCGACGGCTTTACGTCGGATAAAATAGAGACTCGCAGAGAAAGAGCCCCCGACCGACTGCAGTTTATTGGTGGCGAGTGCCTGTGCGGGAGGAACACCAACAGCCAACAGAGCAGGCACCGTTAACAATCCACCACCGCCCGCAATGGAATCAATAAAGCCAGCCAGCATGGCGACAAAAAAAAGTATCCCTAACATTTCAGGACTTACTGGCAGCCCATTAATAAAGTCCATCATTTCGTCTACCTTCCGCCTAAATATATTTAATTAACTGCCAGAATCTTATTTTTATTGGCTGTACACACTACGCTTTGTGTCATCAAAAAGAAATATTCATGTATACGCATATCATGCTATGCATTTTACGCATTGCAACTAAATAAACGGCATTTATTCTTTTAACTTCAGACTGATAGTGTTAATTCCAGACTCTGGTTTATCAGAAAAGGATAAGCGAAATGCAACACACTATTGGTATTCTGGGCGGAATGGGGCCTGCAGCCACGGCAGATATGCTGAATAAATTTGTACGTTTTAGGCATGCGGGGCAAGACCAACAACATATTCCCATTATTGCCTGCTCGATACCGGACATTCCCGATCGTAGCGCATGTTTGCTTTCCGGCGGCCCTTCTCCTTACGACTACCTTGAGCGTTATCTGCACATGCTGGAAACCGCCGGTGCTGAATGCATCGTGATCCCCTGCAACACCGCGCATTATTGGTTTGAACGTTTGCAGCACAGCGCGCACGCAGAAATGATCAACATCTTGGATGCCACGCTGGCAGAACTGCCCCGCGCTAGCCAAACCGTTGGCCTACTCGCGACGGATGCCACGTTGGCCACTGGACTTTATCAACGCAGGTTAGATCAACAGGGGCGAGGATTATGTGTTCCCGAAGGTGACGGGCAGAGCGCGGTGATGCAGGCTATTTATGCCTATAAAGCTGGCGATATCGCTTTATCGCAGGCGCTACTGTTTCCGCAGGTAGAGGCCTTAATAACGCGTGGGGCGGATATTATCATTATGGGATGCACCGAAATCCCGCTGATTATCGGTGCCGAAGAAGCCCGCTTTAACTGTGGATTTATTGATTCCACTGCCGCGTTGGTGCGTGCCGCGATTCGCTGGTATGAGGCAAAAAATGGCGAGACGACACTGAACGCTCAGCCTGAACTAGCGAGCATGGAATAAGTTTTTCAGATCCCGCCAAAAACTTTCGGCGGTGATACTCATGCGCGTGTCCATCCGATACGCATAGGCATAAATGGGTATAGTCAATGCTTCATTATCCAAACGCACCAGCTTACCCTGCTCTAACTCTTGCACCACAGAACAGTCTGGCAGCCAAGCAACGCCCGAGCCATCTAACGCCAGCTGTTTTAGCAATTCACTCATGGATGAAACAAAAACGGTACGGAAGCTGAGATGGGTATTCTTGGCTAACATACGGTTCACCAACCTTCCCATGTAAGAGGCTTGGCTATAATTCAGTAGTGGAAAATCCTGTTGGTCCAAGGTGTAAAGCGGCTTTCCTTGTAAGTCACTCGCGCAAACGGGGAAAAGCTGAGCTTCAAACAGGTGAATATGAGCGAAAGGTGCCTGTAGCAAATATTCGTCATGATACGAGAGAATAAAATCGCTTTTCCCTTCTCGCAGCGTATTTACCGCGCTATCGACGTCAATAGCCTCCACAGAGTAAGCAAAGTGGTTAGGCATCTCTTTAACAATCGAAGGCAATAATCCCAAAGAAAGCGAATGAGCCGCCGCAATCTTGATTTTATGCTCGATAAAGTCACTTCCGCCGCGTAGCTCGGTGAGATTACTTTCCAGCTGTTGCAGAAGATTTCTTACCTGAGAGTGGAACACCTTTCCCGGCTCAGTCAACTGAAGCGGTGAGACATCACGGTTAAACAGAGAGACACCCGCCGCCTGTTCCAGAGAACGGATGCGCCGACTGAATGCGGGCTGTGACACGTTGCGTTTGATTGCCGACTGGGAGAAATTACGGCACTCCTCCAACGTGAGAAAGTCATACAACCATTTCGTTTCTATATTGTGCACTATGCTCATCTCAATTCCTGTTGTCGCACCGAGTCTCCTCTCATAAACATACCATTATCATGAGACGCGACGCGACAACAGACAAACAGTGAGTTATTCGAAGGTCCCTTTCACGCAGGCTTTCCCCTCTTGTACCATCAGACGCCCACGGGCATAGACCTGATGGATTGCCAGATCGGGAGTTAACACCACAAAATCGGCGTCTTTACCCACGGCAATCTCGCCCTTGTTTTCCAGACCAAGGAACTTAGCAACGCTACGGGTAAATGGCACCAGCGCATCGGCTAAGGTCATATCCTGCTCTTTCACCAAGGCAACCAGCGTCTCTAACATGCTGCTGAAACCTGCGACACCAATGCCGGTGAGATTCCCTAGCGCATCAAAAACAGGCTGGCTACCATTACCGTCCGAACTCACGGAAAGCAAATCAAGCACAACGCCGCGATCCACTGCACGTTTAACCGCCTGAGAAGGCGTAACCGGCCCTGGAATGCCGCTAGTAATATCGATATGACCGCCTTTTAGCGCAAATTCGATAGCCGCATCAAACAACGTTTCGCTACGATTAACATGAGTGGGTAACAGCTTATTCATTGGAACATCACTGTTTTCAAGAATGGCATACAGCGGGTCTAAGCCTTTCTTGCTGCTGCCCATGTGGAACACGCTGATGCCCGCCTTATTCCCCAATAGTCCACCCACTCTCGCCTGAGCAGCCATATTGGCTAATGAGGAATCATTAGGTGCCGACGAACGGTGATCGGAAACGGCACACTTCACGCCGATGATTCTGTCGATCAGTGCGACATCACGTTCAATGCTGCCGGTAATGGTAGGAGAAGGAATGCTATAAGCACCCGTAAGCATATAAGCCGTAATGCCTTCGTCGTTAAGCGCGCGTGTTTTTGCCAGTAGCGCTTCAGGATGTCTAGTCACTGAATCCGTGCCTAACAGACCAATTGCCGTGGTAATCCCCGCCTCAACCAGCTTGGATAAGCGCACTTCTGGCGTACGTGTTGCAGGCCCCGCCTCACCACCGCCACCAATTAAATGAATGTGCTGATCGATAAATCCTGGACACAGCGTTAAACCATGCAGATCGATAATCTGACAGTCGGGTAAAACATCGGCGGAAATTTGCGGCTCAATGGCGACCACTTTTCCAGCAACCAGCAATACATCCTGAATTCCAAGCGCCTGAGGGGCGTATACCTGTGCGCCGCGCAGCAGCGTAAATCCTGCGGAAGTTAAGTCCATCACCAATTCCTCGTTATCTCACAATCAACTGCATGACCCAGATAGACAGCAGCGAGTTAATTACGCAAACGCCAATAATATGGGGGTAATATTTCGCGTTTACCTCAGCGGTACCCAAGCAGCGCCCCACGTTTTGCACTGGATTTCCCATCAAATAAATCGCGGGCAACAATACGGTAACGTCATGACCGCTTAACGTTCCGGCGGTGACTAAGCTGGCAGCAACACCAACCGCACCGCCCATGCTGAGCAGTGATGCCAGCAACACAGTAGCGGCTTCGCCCGGTAATCCCCAGAACGCCATCACTGGCTGACAAACTTGGCCGACCAAATCGAGTAATCCGGTAATTTTCAACGCTTGAATAATCACAAACGCCATCACGACATTCGGCAAAAGGTTGGTTGTCGCAATGGTGAATCCGCGGCGCGCACCGTCGATAAAAAGATCCATTACGTTTTTACGCACTTGTGTCGTCATTTTATTATTCCTTATTATTCACAGTGCGGTGTTCTGCAAAATTAATATAAACACGAAGAATGTTCGCGCCAACGAATTTAAACAGTAAAATCACACCGAGTGGGACAATGACCGAGGTACCTAAAAAAGCAAATACGGCGACGCCCGAAGAGAAGTAATTAGTAATGATCGCACTACCGCTAGTTTGATAAGCGGCAAAAATAACTTTCTCTTGTTCGGTGATTTCCCCTTCTTCAGCTAACTCTTTCGTCATACCCGCAGCAGCATCGGTGTTTTGCAGGTTGGCGATCAGTGCAAGAGAGCAAATACCGGGAATGCCCAGAATCGGACGTAAAATCGGCGTCATGAGTTGCTGCGCGGCTCGCAGTCCCCCCAAGCCGTCGGTGACAGAAATAATCCCTAGAGACAAAATAACCGATGGCGCGAGCTCTAGCGCAAAAAGAAACCCATCTTTTGCACCAGCACCGTTCACGCCTCTGAACGTGACCGCGGTAGTCGCGCTATCGCCATTAACATGTCCGAATGAACCATTTAAAACGGTGAAATCAAAGACACGCCACCAGCCATCGCTGCCGGAAAACATACCTGAGAAAAATATAATGGTGAGAAAAAAAGAAAAATAACCTACCCACGTGACTTTTAGTTTCTGGCTGGGTGCCGCCAGCTCCGCTTCCTGATGTTTCATAATTCCCCTGTCCTGTGTTAAACACTATATTTCCGATAAAATTCATTATTTATGTAAATATATTTCGTGCTTCTATGAGCACTTATTACAAAAATAACCCAGCCATAAGGCCAGTTTCGAACATAACATGTGATTATTAACGCAGGAAAATGCAAGAATGTATTTTGCTATGCAAAAAACGCATAGCGGCAAGAAAGTGGGATATAAAAAACGCCCCTCGACGGGGCGTTTATGGCAAGGATTAACCTGCGAAGTGCCTGTCCAGCAAGGCCTGACAGGACGGATACAACGGCGGCGGCGCAGACGGTTTTGACGGTTTGCTGCCCGGAGGTGGCGGCTGGAACCAACTTGCCAGTTCGGCACCACAACCGTCACCGGCAGGCGGCGGCGTCTGATCCTGACACTCAAGGCTGCTTGCCGGACAGCGCAGACGTACGTGCATATGAGCCCGATGAGCAAACCAAGGACGAACCTTACGCAGCCAATCACGATCGGTACCGGCGGTGTCACACAGCTTTTGCTTAATGGCCGGGTTGACGAAAATGCGCGTCACTTCGTCATCTTTTGCCGCGAGCTTAATCAATTCGCCCGTATCATCGCTCCACAGCGCAGGAATGACGTTTCGTCCGTTGACGGCAACCAGATCAATCGGCTTCGGCTTCAGCAACTGCTGCTGACTCCAACGCTGCTTTGGCAGTTGTAACCAAATATCGACATCCAACCCCGACTGATGACTCGCATGACCGCTACTGAAACGTCCACCGGCAGGCATCGCCATATCACCAATCAACAAAGTCCCCATTTGGCGCTGACTCACTTCACTACTGAGGCGATTAATAAAAGCCAGTAAATCAGGATGACCATAATAGCGATGCTGATCGGGCCGCATCACCTGATAATCATCAGCTTGCAACGGTAATGGATTGGCTCCCACAATGCAGCCATTGGCAAAGCCGCCGATGGCCTGCGCCGCGCCCGGCACCGGTTTTGTGATCTGCTGCCACGGTGTCAGCGCCATAGCCTGAGCACTCATCGCCAGCGCACAGGCACCCAGTAGCCAGAATTTCATTTTCTTCATATCAATGAGCCTGCCATGATTATTCGCATCCATTCTTTCCATCTGCATACAAATACAGCCCTTACCCCGCGCAAAGCAATGTCTTGAAGCGCTTAAGATGGCGCATATTTTTTACCAACGCGGAACGTCTGAAACCACATCTCCGCACTGTGCTCTTTGACGCAGCAAATGATCCATCAGCACAATCGCCATCATCGCTTCGGCGATTGGCACCGCGCGGATCCCAACGCAGGGATCGTGACGTCCACGCGTAACCATTTCAACCGCTTCACCTTGGCGATTGATCGTTTTACCCGGCACCATAATGCTGGACGTGGGCTTCAATGCGAGATGCGCGATAATATCCTGACCGCTGCTGATCCCCCCCAAAATGCCGCCAGCGTGGTTGCTCTGGAAGCCTTCTGGCGTGATCTCATCACGATTCTCACTGCCACGCTTGTTTACCACCGCAAAGCCATCACCGATTTCCACGCCTTTCACAGCGTTAATGCTCATCAGCGCATGAGCCAAATCCGCATCCAGACGATCGAATACTGGCTCACCTAAACCGACTGGAACTTTTTCAGCCACCACGGTGACTTTGGCGCCAATGGAGTCGCCCTCTTTTTTCAGCGCGCGCATCAGCTCATCCAGCGCTTCCAGTTTTGAAGGATCAGGGCAGAAGAAGGGGTTTTGCTCTACCTGCTCCCAATCTTTAATCTCACAGGAAATATCACCGATCTGTGCTAAACAGCCACGGATTTGCACACCATATTTTTCTTTCAGGTATTTTTTCGCGATGGCGCCTGCGGCAACGCGCATCGCAGTCTCACGCGCAGAGGAACGACCGCCGCCGCGATAGTCACGGGTACCGTACTTTTGTTCGTAGGTATAATCCGCATGCCCCGGACGGAATAAATCTTTGATCGCACCGTAGTCTTGAGAACGCTGGTCAGTATTTTCAATGATTAAACCAATGCTGGTGCCGGTGGTGATCCCTTCAAATACACCGGAAAGAATGCGCACCTGATCGGGCTCACGGCGCTGCGTAGTGTAGCGAGAAGTCCCCGGACGACGGCGATCCAGATCGTGTTGCAGATCGGCCTCTGTCAGCGGAATACCTGGCGGCACTCCGTCAACGATACAGCCTAACGCGATACCGTGTGATTCACCGAACGTAGTGACACGGAAAAATTGCCCAATGCTATTGCCTGCCATGCGCGGCTCCTTAGCGTTGTTTTCTGACTTTGCAGATGAATGTTGTGTTTTTTATGGCGTGAATGAGACATTGAGCCCATTCATCCTCCCCCTGTTTGTTTACAAGGGGAGGCGCAAATCGAAATTTGCGGAACGTCTGCTGCTATGACCGATAGAGTGCAAAGTGTGGTGCACAGTCAATCAGCTGTTGTTTGGTCAGCATAAATACGCCGTCACCGCCGTTTTCGAATTCTAACCACACGAACGGAATATCAGGATACTGTTCCATCAGGTGCACCATACTGTTGCCCACTTCGCAAATCAGCACACCGTCATCGGTCAGATAATCTGGCGCGCACGCTAAAATGCGTCGAGTCAATTTCAGGCCATCGCTGCCTGCGGCGAGTCCAAGCTCAGGCTCGAAGCGGAATTCTTCCGGCAGATCGGACATATCTTCTTCATCCACATACGGTGGATTGGTCACGATCAGATCGTACTGAAGCGGTGGTAGCTCGCGGAACAGATCGGAACGGATCGGGGTGACGCTCTGATCCAAACCGTGCTCCTGAATATTTTGCTCGGTCACAGACAGCACGTCGGTTGAAATATCTACCGCATCGACTTCGGCTTCTGGGAATGCATAAGCACAGGCGATAGCGATACAACCGCTGCCGGTGCACATATCCAGAATATGGCTTGGATTGTGGTTGATGATGCCGCTAAAGCGGTTATCGATCAGCTCGCCAATCGGTGAGCGAGGCACCAAAACGCGCTCGTCAACATAGAACTCATGACCACAGAACCACGCTTTATTGGTCAGATAAGCGACTGGAATACGATCGTTCACGCGGCGGATCACGCGCTCAACGATGCGATGACGCTCACTCAGCGTCAAACGTGCGGTGCGCATATCTTCTGGAATATCCATTGGCAGGTACAAGGTTGGCAACACCAGTTGCACCGCTTCGTCCCACGGATTATCTGTGCCGTGGCCATAATAGATATTCGCTGCATTAAAACGGCTGACGGTCCAGCGCAGCATATCTTGGATGGTATGCAGCTCATTCACCGCTTCATCGACGAAAATCTTGTCCAAATTAGCCTCCAACAGACCTGTCTATGACCTAACACCACCTAAAAAGGCGCCATTAAGTCTAAATAATGAGAAAAGTAAGCAATCCCGTAGTTTGCCATGAAGAGCCCCACAAATCAGCAGGAATATAGTCTGAGAGATGCCTCTGTGACGCTAGAAGATAAGATTGATGACGAGTTTTATTTAGATGCCGCGAGAACTTTAGTTACACTATCCCTAAGAGTGACTATGGCAGATTGATAATGAAGAAAAATAAAACGATCAGCGGTGAGGATGCCGCCCTTTTTCGTGAGTCCGTCAGCGGCGCACGTAAGATCGCGCAGGACACCGTGGTACATCGCCCTAAGCGCAGTACCCGAAAAATTGCGCCTGAAAAAATGCTGCAAGAACAAATCGACGCTAGCTTCTATTTTTCCGATGAATTTCAACCGCAGCTCGACAGTGATGGACCAACGCGTTATATCCGCCCTGACGCCAATCATTTTGAGCTAAAGAAACTGCGCCGCGGCGACTATTCACCTGAATTATTTTTAGATCTGCATGGGCTTACCCAAATGCAGGCTAAGCAAGAATTAGGGGCGCTGATCGCCGCCTGCCGCCGTGAACACGTCCACTGTGCCTGCGTTATGCATGGACACGGTAAACACATTCTCAAACAGCAAACGCCGCTCTGGCTGGCTCAGCATCCAGACGTTGTTGCGTTTCATCAGGCGTCACGTGAATGGGGAGGAGATGCCGCGTTATTAGTGCTGATAGAAATCGACGAGCGTGAAGAGCGCCGCTGATGCAGCGAAAATGATGAATATAGCAGGGTTAGGCGGTTTCAAGTTGCAGAGAGGCGGTAATAGAGCCAGTCCCTAGAGCTTACATCAGTAAGTGGCTAGGGCACATGAACGCATCTGCAGCTTGAAAGATGAAGTGAATATTAAGCCTTAGCCATTACCTGCGCGGGTCCAACCTGCCAGTCAAACACGCCACGCTCTGTGGTCGCATCAAAAGAAACGCCAGCAATAGCCGAAGTGGCAAACATCGGAGGGGCTTCTTCCGGGCAGAGTTCTGACACCAGATAGCCCACCAACGGCAGATGCGAGATAACCAGTACGCTGCCGATATCCGTTTTGGCCAGTGCCTCCAGATAGCACCCCACCATAGCAGCATCGCCGCCCGGCGTAAGCTCCGGCATCACTTCAACATCGTCCGGTAACGCCAGCCCTTCGCGTACTGCCGCTAGCGTTTGCTGGGCGCGCAGATAAGGACTCACCAAAACCTTTTCAATCTTACATGATTGCGTTTGTAGCCAAGAGGCCATACAGACTGATTCATCGTGACCACGGGTCGTCAGAGGCCTGATTGAATCGCTAGCTGCTTCGAGAGCGGCCTCACCATGACGCATAATAAAAACTTGCATATTGCACCGCTATTGTTGGCTGAATCCTGCACCGTTCGCCGATTGGCATGTAGACGGTCGGGCATTCTGCCTGATTCGACACAGAATTAACACGCAAAAGTGATGCGTATTAATCACGCGGACTGGATCGCTTCCGCGTGGGGTAGAGATAACAGCACACATAACAGCTGTTTATCTTTTATCCAATATCTAAATATACTACTAAACGGAGCGTGGCGCACCTGCCCCACTCCGTCAGCCTAACGCCGTAAACTACCCTGAGCAGAATTATCTGTACAGAGTCTGACCGTGAAAGAGTTGCAAGCAGTGATCGGCCTCTCATTCCCAAATAAAGACTCACTGCCGCGCAATCGCGCATTTTTCTATGCCACTCTGACGGTTACAAATAAAAGCGCTGATTTTGCTCTTTCATGGTCAATAATTTTTCGCATGGTGCGAAATGCGAGCCGTGGCGTTGAGCTAAGGTTTGCAGCGTATTGACAACGTTATCGATGCCTAAGCGATCCATATAGCGGAATGGACCTCCGAGGAATGGCGGGAAACCGATGCCAAATACTGCGCCAATATCACCATCGCGTGCACTGCGGATAATATTTTCATCCAAGCACCGAGCCGCTTCATTGAGCATCAGCATGACACAGCGCTGGAAAATTTCTTTTTCATTCATTTGTGGTTTCGGCGTCACGCGCAGCAATGGATAAACCGAGGCATCCACCTCTTTTTTCCCTTTTTTGCCCTTGTTCTTATAGAGATAGAACCCTCGACCATTCTTACGTCCTTTGCGGTCATCCTGAATCAACGCATCAAATGCCGGCGGCGCTGCAAATCGCTCACCTAATTCTGCCACCAAAATAGGGATAATTTTCGTGCCCACGTCGATCCCAACTTCATCTAACAGAGCAAATGGCCCGATAGGGAATCCCCCTTTCACCATCGCTTGATCGATACCGTTAATCGATTCGCCCTCTAACAGACAGCGCGCCGCCTCACTGATATAAGGGGCCAAAATACGGTTTACATAGAAACCGGCGCGATCGCCAACGACGATCGCCGTTTTCCCCTGCTTTTGTGCTAAAGCAACCGTGGTAGCAATAGTGACTTCGCTGGTTCCCGCATGCGGAATGACTTCTACCAGCGGCATTTTATCGACTGGACTAAAATAGTGCAGGCCAATTACCTGCTCCGGTCTTTGTGATAACGCCGCGATTTGAGCAATAGGTAAAGAAGAGGTATTCGATGCGAAAATCGTATGTGGTGCACAATAGTGCTCAACGTCCGCCACCATTTGCTGCTTCAGCTTAAGATCCTCAAACACCGCCTCAATCACCACATCCATTTGCTGAAAACCGCTATAGTCTGTGCAACCTGACAACAGTTGCATCTGTTTTTGCCGCTCAGCCGGGCGCATACGACGAGCGCGAACCCGCTTGGTCAACGCATCCCAGCTATAGCTTAACGCGTGGCTAATCCCCTTCTCGCTGATATCTTTGATACGCACAGGCAAACCGCCTCGCGTTGCTGTCACACAGGCAATTCCTCCGCCCATCAGCCCACCGCCCAAGACGCCTACGTGGCGTATGGCCTGTGGCTTAGCGGTGCCTCCGGCCTCTTTCTTCAGCGAAGTGGAAGCAAAGAACAAACTGCGCAGCGCGGCGGACTCAGGCGTCATCACTAATTCACCAAAAGCCTTAGCTTCTGCCTCATAGCCGCTGCTGCTGCCGTGCTCCAAGCCTTGACGTACGACCTGAATGATTTTTTCCGCCGCAGGGTAGTTACCCTGTGTTTTCGCTAAGGTTTTCTTACGCACGATGCTAAACAGCAGAGAACGCCCCAGAGGGCCATTTAGCAAGCGCTCCATCACTGGCAGCTCAGGGCGTGTGCGCCAGCCCTGTCGCGCCAGTTGAATCGCGCTTTCCAACAGGATCGAGGCAGGAACGGCATCATCTACCAACCCCATCTTCAGCGCCTGTTTAGCGCGAACATGGCGCCCCGTCAGCATCAAGTCCAATGCCTGCGAAGCACCAATCAAACGCGGCAACCGCTGAGTGCCGCCCGATCCTGGTAATAAGCCGAGCTGTACTTCGGGTAGCCCCAGCGCGGTTTTGTCATCTAAAGAACAGATTCGGCGGTGGCAAGCTAACGCGAGCTCCAAACCGCCCCCTAGGCAGGCACCATGAATGGCGGCGACCACGGGAATAGACAGCGCGGCGATCTTCGCCAGCGTAACCTGCCCTTTCTGTGCCAGTATGCGTGCCTGCTGCTCGCTTTGGCACGCATCAAGCATGGTGATATCGGCCCCGGCAATAAATGAATCAGGTTTGCCCGAGATAATCACCATGCCCTGAAGCTTATGTTTTTGCGCCTGTTGTAAAACGTCATCCACCTGCTGAACAAATTCGGCTTTCAGCGTATTCACGCGCTCATCCGGCACATCGATGGTGATAAGACCAATGTCGTTATCCACTACGCTAAAGCGGAAGGCGCTTGGCTTAGCGTCCCGCATGAGAGGGTATTCTTGTGCAGACATTACTCCACCTCCACGATCATGGCAGCGCCGAGGCCACCCGCGGCGCAGGCCGTGGTTAGGCCAAGCCCCCCGCCGCGACGACGCAGTTCATTCAACGTTTGGGTGATCATACGAGCGCCGGTGGCAGCAAATGGGTGTCCATAGGCAATTGAGCCGCCTAGAACGTTAAATTTATCCATGTCGACTTCACCAATCGCACGATCACGCCCGAGTTTTTCACGCGCAAATTCATCGCTGGCAAACATTTTCAGGTTCGCCAGCGTTTGCGATGCGAAGGCTTCATGCATATCGATTAAGGTTAAATCCTGCAGCGTGATCCCCGCGCGGTCTAGTGCCAGCGGCGTTGCATATGATGGCCCGAGCAGCATGTCCTCCCAAACATCGATGGCAGAAAAAGCAAAACTGCGCAGATAGCCTAGCGGAGTCAGCCCAAGTTCGCGGGCGCGGGATTCGCTCATCATCAGCACTGCGGCGGCACCGTCGGTTAAAGGAGTACTGTTGGCCGCCGTAACGCTACCGTGGCGGCGGTCAAACGCCGGTTTCAGCTTGCTATAGGACGCTAAGGTGGAATCGCCGCGCACGTTGTTGTCTTTATCCAGCGACTGCTGGTACGGAGGGATATAAGCGGTGATCACTTCATCGCGCAGCACGCCGGATTCCCATGCTTTGGCCGCCAAAGTATGAGAACGGTGCGCCAAGGAATCTTGTTCCTCTCGGCTAATATGGTGGCTTTTCGCCATTTGCTCTGCAGTATCTCCCATGCGCAAACCGGTTGAATACTCAGCGACCGCGGGGGGAACAGGCAGTAAATCACGCAGTTTCAGCTTACTGAACAACTTGAGGCGCTGAGACAACGTTCGGGCTTTATTGACATCCACCAGCGTGCGCGCCAAGGATTTGCTCACGCCGATGGGAAGCACTGAGGAAGAGTCCGCACCGCCGGCAATACCGACAGAAATGGAGCCAGCCATAATGCTCTCAGCCACATTGGCGATTGCTTGAAAACTGGTGGCGCAGGCACGCGATACGCTGTAGGCATCGGTGTGAATACTCATTCCGGTGCCTAACACGATTTCACGTGCAATATTCGGCGCTTCGGGCATCTGCACAACCTGACCAAAAACCAACTGATCGATAACGTCAGGAGAAATATTGCTGCGAGCCAGCAGCTCACTCACCACCATATTGCCTAACTCCACGGCCGGAATACCATGAAATGCGGTGGCTTGGCGGGCAAACGGCGTTCTCAGCCCCTGCACAATGGCAATACGATCACCCGAACGGGTTGTCAAAGCCAACGGGGATGATAAAGGAAGTGCCTGACTCATTTTGAGCTCCTGCGCAATACGACAAAAATAGTAAAAATGTAACCATTCCCTGAATTGTAAAGACCACGGAGCACGATACCCGCGTGGCATTTAGTAAACAGGTCTGACCTGATGACGTAAATTCTTAACCCAATTTTTACATTTCGCAAACAAGAAAAGGCAAAAACTGAGAACAGGAACAGGTTTCTTTGCGGGAGAAAGAGGAGTCAGTGAAAAAGGTGTGTCGCAATCAATATATTTAATGAATGTATTTATCGATAAAATCGAATTTATGTAATGAAGAAAGGGCGCTGGCTAAATATAAAAAAAGCACGACCGAAGTCGTGCTTAGAATATTACTTTCGGTTAACCCGCGATTAACGCAGGCCGAGTTGAAAAATCAGGGTTTCCGCTTCACAAGCAAAAGTGAAATCAACGGTCAACTCATAGCCTTCCGCTTTTTTAACAATATTGCTTTTGATAACACAAGGATCGGATTCGATGCCGCGCGCTTTCTGAGTCAGTTGTTCCAGCATAGCTTTCGCATCAGCTTCCTGAGCAAAAACATTGCAATAGGATGCGGTGCAGTCGGTGTTATCCATGATGGTGCCGACATCAACGCAGCAGCAAGCTGCCGTTTCTTGTGCACTGCACTTTTTAATAGCATCAGTCATTTCAATCATCTCCTCGACGGGGAATAACCCCCACTTTATATCGCCAATTATGATCTGGCTCAAAAAATATAAAAACTGTGGGTATTTTACTCCTCTCCCACTACAGACACTAGCGATATGCCATAGGAATGACACTTAGTGAGCAAAATCACATTATTTGCTGTTTATTTCCACGCACTTGTAACCAGTTCTTTATTAGTTCCGTTGTTTTTTGTTACACGGATCTCTTTTCTTGAATCATTTTGGAAATATTTAATAAACATTCTTGCAACATACCAAGAGGTCAGACCTATACTCTGCTCACT
Source organism: Hafnia sp. HMSC23F03 (assembly GCF_001816025.1). Lineage (NCBI taxonomy): Bacteria > Pseudomonadati > Pseudomonadota > Gammaproteobacteria > Enterobacterales > Hafniaceae > Hafnia > Hafnia sp. HMSC23F03. Next base: position 24,927 of record NZ_KV824245.1, on the reverse strand, counting down.
GGTCTGATTTGTCAGATCGAACTCGGACCCTACAATCCGCGCTCATTGTTACAGTACGTAACATAGTTTAAATAAAACACACAATAATGAGGTTTCGGTCATGCGCCAGAAAAACCTGTTTACTAAGTCAGCATTAGCTGCAGCAGTGGCACTGCTTTCATCTAACGTCAATGCCGCTGGTTTCCAGCTGAATGAGTTCTCAGCCGCTGGCTTAGGCCGAGCCTATTCAGGTGAAGGTGCCATGGCTGATACCCCGGCATCCGCAAGCCGCAACCCGGCCCTGTTGAGCATGTACGATCGCCCAGCGATTTCCATCGGCGGCGTATTTATCGACCCAGACGTAGACATCTCCGGGCGTTCTCCAAGCGGCCAGAGCCTGAATGCTAAAAATATCGCGCCAACGGCGTGGGTGCCTAACTTCCACTACGTGCAACCTATCAACGATCAGTGGGCCGTGGGTGCATCTGTAACCTCAAACTACGGTTTGGCGACTGAATTCAACGATAACTACGCTGCAGGCTCTATGGGCGGGACTACCGACCTGACCACAGCGAACTTAAACCTGAGCGCGGCTTATCGTGCTAACGAACACTTCAGCTTCGGTCTGGGCTTTGACGCCGTATATGCGAAAGCTAAGATTGACCGCTATGCAGGCGACCTGCCACTGCTGATCGGCAGCAAATTACCCCCTCCGTACAACGGCATAGTCGGTCAGATCCCAGCCAACACACAGATCTCTCATCTGAAAGGCGACGAATGGGGCTTTGGTTGGAACGCCGGTATTCTGTATGAAGTGGATGAAAATAACCGCTTTGGCCTGACCTATCGCTCTGAAGTTAAAATCGACTTCGACGGTGACTACCGTAGCGACCTGCCAACCAGCGTGAACGCATTGGCAAATCAGTTCGGTATCCAAGGTTTACCTATGGGCACCGGTGGAGCCACCGTACCAGGCTCTCTGACCCTGAATCTGCCTGAAATGTGGGAAATCTCTGGCTACCACAAAGTGGCACCACAGTGGGCTGTCCACTACAGCATGGCCTACACCAGTTGGAGCCAGTTCGAAGAGCTAAAAGCCAAGGGGTCAAACGGTCAGACCCTGTTCTATAAAGATGAAGGCTTCAAAGATGCCTACCGCATCGCGATTGGTACCACCTACTTCTACGATGATAACTGGACGTTCCGTACCGGTATTGCCTTTGACGATAGCCCAGTACCTGCCGGCACACGTTCTATCTCTATCCCAGATCAGGATCGTGCTTGGATCAGTGCGGGTACCAGCTACGCATTCAACAAAGATGCGTCTGTTGACGTCGGTGTTTCCTACATGCATGGCTCAAAAGTTACCATCAACGAAGGGCCGTATGAGTTCAAATCTGTAGGTAAAGCATGGTTGTACGGTGCTAACTTCAACTACGCGTTCTAATTTTTAAAACGAGTAGACATTAAAAGCGCCCTTTTAGGGTAATGCTGGTCACTTAAGCGCGATTTTAGGGGAAGTACACCGATGGGGTCGTAGCAGCTTTAGCTGCCGGAGCGCCCCGCGGTGTACTAGACCCGTGTATCTCGATCTCTTAAACGATCAGCATTACCCTTTTGGGGCGCTTTTTCATTAAGAACAGCGGCTATCCAGACGTAAAAAAAGCGCCCTAAGGCGCTTCTTTGCGATCTATCCATTATCCATCAGTTTGAATCAATGTCTTTCAAATCATCCTGAATAGCTGAGGCATTTGGATTGGTTGGTGCTATCAATTCACCACCGGTTGCCAAGAAATCATTGCGCTGGAAATACGCTTCACGCATAAACAGATACGGATCTGAAGAATTCCTCAGCAGACCATCGGAATCCAGCAGCTGTGCTCGAGTCTCTATACCTTCGACGACCCATTTACCTGCAGACATCCAGAAGGTCAGCCAGCTTAACGCTGGGTAGACGTAGTCGACATAATTCCCCCCGTCCTGACGTGGGGTCGCGCTGCCGTAGCCCGGAAGCACCACATATGGGCCATACGGCACATCATAGTAACCTAGCGTGCTACCGAAACGATGAGGTTCCTGTTTCGCCAGTTTAGGGTTTGCCATCGACGCGACGTCCATGAACCCACCCATACCGAGAATGGTATTCAGGAAGAAACGGTTAAAGTGTACAAATCCATCGTAAACATTACCTTCAAGGAAACTGTTCACCATGCTAGCAGGTTCTTCAAGGTTGCTCGTGAAGTTCGAAATCCCCGAGCGAGCAGGAACAGGCACATAGTCACGCCAAGCTACGGCTACAGGACGTAACAAATACGGATCCAGATAATTGTAGTTCACGCTAAACATCGCACGGTTAAAACCTTCCAGCGGGTCTGAACGCCCTTGAGCTGAATCCGATGCATTTGTTGCACACCCAACCAGCAATACGCTTGCCAGAGCCACTCCTGTCAGCCGAAGTTTCATATCCTTCTCCATGAAAAGGGATCGCTGATGACAGGCTATCAATCTTATCCCGCCGTCAACGATCCACATATTTTATTCTGATCTTACTCATGCCCAAAGACTGTTTTTGCCATGGGCGATTTATGGTACTTGATGTTCAATCTGTACGCTAATCTGACTTTCTTTATTATAGGGCATAACCGCACTTTCACCGAACCAGTCACCTGATTGTGGATTGGCTAAACCATCTCGAGAGATGCGCGCACGGACTTTCACCTGTTTTTGCGTCGACAGCAAACGTTCCGGCATCATGGCATTGGCATCAGATAATGAAACTGTCACAGGGAAATGCCCCAGTGGCAACTGCTTCACCGCAACGGGTATTGGCGTGACGCCATCGCTAACTGAAACCACCAAGACCGCCGTTGGCGGTAGTTGGCGCTCAACGTCAGGCGACAGATTAATCGTGACGTTCAGTAGGCTATTATCCTCACCAGACTGCACTTTGGCTTGTTCAATGCTGCGCTTTAGCACTTCACGACGACTATCGTTGGCAGGTAATGTTTTCAGCATCATCTCCCACGCACCAATCGCCTTCTTATAATCGCCCTGTTCGAAAGCATTAAATGCCAACAGGCTCAGCACCCGCACGTCTTCATGATTACGCGCCATCATATCGCGCAGCATGTCGGCTGCCTGTTTATTATCTTGTGGATCGCTAGAACGGGTGAGCACTTCCGCGTACCCCAGCGCAACCTCAGGTTCATTCGGCGCCAACTGGTAGGCGTGAGAGAAAGCCTGAGTCGCGGTCGTCGCGTTATTCAATGCCATACCGATTCGGCCTAACATCACCCAATCAGCCACGTTACGCGGATCGGTTTGCAGCTCGGTACGCAGCCCTAAGCCTAAACGAGCAATTTCTTCCATCGTCAGCGGCTGCTTGTCTTCGTTCATGACCCGCTCGCGCAGCGAAGGCATTTCACTCATCACCAGATTCCAGCCTTGAACTTGAGCTAATCCGCCGGTTTTCAAATAAAAACCGACAGAAATCAGTACGAGGACGACGACGCCTGGCAGCAGCACCCAGCGGTTGAGTGGTTCAGGTTTGGCCTTATCTGCATGAGGAACATCAGACAGCAGGTTTTGCTGAAGCTCTTCGATCATCGCCTGACGCTCAGCAACCACACCCTGCTCTTCGTCCTGCTCCAGCTCTTTTAACCGCTGATGGTAAAAACGTGTGTTTAAACGATCGCGATCTTCAGGTAAATCACGCTGAGGCTGACGTAACACCGGAACCAGCAGCAACGCAGCGGCGGCGATCAGCAACACTAAAACTATTAACCAAAATGCCATTATCAATGTTCCCTGTCGCTGTCGTTAAGAAGCTGTTGTAATCGTTGTTTCTCAGCATCGCTTAGCGTATCACCTGAAACCTCTGGCTCTTCTGGGCGACGGCGACGAGCGCGTGTAATCACTACGATGGCCCCCAGCAGAACAAACAGTGCAGGTCCCACCCACAGAATCACGGTCGCGGCGGTTAACGGTGGTTCATAGGTCACAAAATTACCGTAGCGCGCCACCATATATTCAGTAATCTGCTTATTGGTGTAGCCTTTTTCCATCAGCTCATACACTTTCTGGCGCATGTCTGCAGCAATGATCGCATTGGAATCCGCAATGCTGTTGTTCTGACATTTCGGGCAGCGTAACTGCTCGGTTAATTCACGGTATTGCTGTTCTTGCTCAACGCTTTTAAAACTATAGGTATCAATCGCCGCCCAAGCGCTAACAGAGAGCATAACGCCGACCAACACGCTGGCTAATCTTATCGCTCGCATTATTTAGCTCCTTCATATTGGCGGTATAAAGGTTCGATTTCCTGTTGCCAAACGCGATCGTTAAGATCCCCTGCATGACGATAACGGATGATCCCATTACCATCGATCAGGAAAGTCTCAGGCGCGCCATATACGCCAAGATCAAGTCCCAGCATGCCGTCGCCGTCGTAAAGACTCAGCGCATAGGGATTGCCCAAATCATTGAGCCATTTCACGGCTTTCTGACGGTCATCCTTATAGTTTAACCCCACCACGCGGATCCCTTTCGCGGCCAGCTTATTGAGATACTGATGTTCGGCGTAGCAGGTCGGGCACCAGGTCGCCCACACGTTGAGCAGCATCGGTTTGCCGTCGTGCAATACGCTTTGATCAAAGGTTTTACCCGGCTGATCTAGAGACTCCAGCTTAAACTCGGGAACCGGTTTACCAATCAGCGCTGACTCCAACATAGTGGGATCTTCACCGCCGGCATTACGCTGTAGCTGGATCACAAACGCCAGCACCAGCAGCATAAATAAAACTAACGGGATAAAGAGCAGCTTGCGATTCATGCTGTTTTCTCCAGTTTTTCTTGTTCGCGCTCTTCCTTACGGCGTGAACGGTAGCGTGGGTCGAGAATACATAGCACGCCGCCAATCGCCATTAACACGCCGCCGTACCAAATCCAGCGTACAAAAGGTTTGTAGTACAGGCGAACCGCCCATGCGCCGTCATCCAGTTCTTCGCCCAATGCCGCATATAAATCGCGCGTTAAACCGCCGTCAATGGCGGCCTCGGTCATCATGCTGCGCGCAGTCGCGTAGTAGCGTTTTTCTGCCCGTAGCGTCGCTTCAGGTTTTCCGTTGCGGGTAACGTCAATAATTCCCACGCCGCCGGTATAGTTCGGGCCTGTAATATCGTGAACGTCGCGGAATACAAAGTGATAGTTGTGAATATCTACGCTATCTCCCGACTTCATTCGCACATCGCGCTCGATGCTGTAGCTTTGGCTAAACGCGATACCAATCACCGTGACCGCGACACCAAGATGGCCTAGCACCATCCCCCAATGACTGCGTGGCAGTTTGGTCAGCCCTTTCCAGAATCCATAACGATGCGTCGCGCGCTCGTGCAGTTCCATCAACGTCAGGATAACGACCCAGAACGCCATCAACAGACCCACAACCGTCATGCCTTCAACGCGATCCTGCATCAGCCACGGCAACGCAACGGAAAGGATCACGGTGACGATCACTGCCATCAGCAGGCGTTTCCAGAATTTTGCCGGCTCATCACGACGCCAGCGCACCAGAGGCCCCACCCCAAGCAGTAATGCAAACGGAGCCATCAGCCAAGTGAACATTGAATTGAAGAAAGGTTCGCCAATCGAAATACTGCCCAAACCCAGTTGCTTATGCACCAGCGGCAGTAGCGTACCCAACAGCACCACTAACATCGCGGCGACCAGCAGCACGTTATTACCCAGCAGGAAGGTTTCACGTGAAAACACTTCATGTTGAGTGCGACTACGTACCTGTGCACCCTTCACGGCATACAGCAGTAAAGAGCCGCCGATCACGATCACCAAATACGCCAAAATGAACATTCCGCGCGCCGGATCGGAAGCAAACGAGTGCACGGAGACCAAGACCCCAGAGCGCACCAAAAACGTTCCTAGCAAACACAGAGAGAAGGCAGTGATGGCGAGGAGAACCGTCCATGCTTTGAAAGTGCCACGTTTTTCGGTCACCGCCAGTGAGTGCAGCAGAGCCGTACCCGCCAGCCAAGGCATAAAGGAGGCATTTTCTACCGGGTCCCAGAACCACCAGCCGCCCCAACCGAGTTCGTAATAGGCCCAAGCAGAACCTAAAACGATCCCCATGGTGAGGAATACCCATGCTGCCGTGGTCCAAGGACGTGACCAGCGTGCCCATGCGGTGTCTAAGCGCCCCGCCATCAGCGAGGCAATCGAGAAGGCAAAAGCGACCGAGAATCCTACGTAGCCCATATACAGCAACGGCGGATGGAAAATCAGACCGATATCCTGCAACAGCGGATTCAAATCGCTGCCGTCAATCGGGAAATTCGGCAACGTGCGAGTAAACGGATTCGAAGTAAGAATGATGAATAGCAGGAAACCTACGTTAATCATCCCCATCACCGACAACACTCGCGCCACGGAATCTTGTGGCATGCTGCGGCTAAACAACGCAACGGCGAGCGTCCAGCAACTGAGTAGCAGAACCCAAAGCAGCAGCGATCCCTCATGCGCGCCCCACGTGGCCGCAATGCGGAAATAAACCGGTAGCTGGGTATTGGAGTTAGCCGCTACATAGGAAACGGTAAAATCATTAGTGATAAAGGCATACACCAAACAGCCAAAAGAAACCGCAATGCTGAAGAACAGTCCGTAGGTCAACGGCCGTGCCGACGACATCATGCGCACATCTTGTCTGGCTGCGCCCCAAAGCGGATAAATGCTCAGCAACACGGACAGCGCGAGAGAAAGCGCCAGTAGGAAGTTACCAATTTCAGGGATCATGGCTGCGGGTTCCCCGCATCAGAACTACCGCCGTTTTGTTGGTAGGCGTCTGCTGGGCGACTATGATTTTGCTCCATCGCTTCTTTTACCTCTGGTGGCGTATATTTTTCATCATGTTTTGCCAGCACTTCTTTGGCATGCACCACGTTATTTTCGCCCATGACACCTTGTGCCACTACGCCCTGCCCTTCACGGAACAGATCCGGCAAAATGCCTTCGTAGGTCACACCGATTGCACCATGAGCATCGTAGATTTTGAATGACACTTTCAGGCTTTGCTGATCGCGTTTCACCGAACCCGGCATCACCATGCCGCCAATACGTAAACGCTGGCCCACTTCAGGCTTTTCATGATTTTCGCCTTTACCCTGCAAAATTTCAGTTGGGGTATAAAACAGGTCAATGTTGGAGCGCAATGCATAAAGAACCAGAGTTACTGTCACCCCAAGGCCAAGTAAGACAACAATGGCCAGATACAAGCGGCTCTTGCGACGTGGATTCATAACGACTGCTCTCCTTGTGAAACTGACGAAGCGCGTTGTTGACCCTGCGCTTGTTTAATACGTTGCTCGCGCGCCTGATGACGGCGAATTTCCGTCAAAATTTGGCGGCGTTGCCAGCGGGTATGACACACCAGCAACAGTAAAGGAATGAGGGTTGCGGCAACGGACAGCCATACGTAAAACGCATAGCCGCCCATGGCAAAGAAGTCCTGCCACGATGAAAATGCGGGGTTCATCAGGAACGCTCCTTGTGCTGGTTATTCTGGCGAGTATTCACTAACGCATTCACCCACGGACGGCGGCGTTCCTGCATTAAGATCAGATTACGTAAACGCATTAGCGTCAGGGTAATAAAGAAGAAAAGATAACCGAAGATCGCCCAACGCAGCGGAGAGCGCATGCTTGGGTCAATGGTGTTTTGCATGTTGGTAGACCCTTGATGCAGGGTGTTCCACCACTCAACGGAGAAATGAATAATCGGCAGGTTTACCACGCCAACCAGCACCAAAATGCCTGCCGCGCGACCGGCGGTGCGGCGATCTTCAAACGCGTTGTACAAGGCAATAGCGCCCAGATACAGGAACAGCAGCACGAGTTCAGAGGTTAAGCGCGCATCCCACACCCACCACGTTCCCCACATTGGCTTGCCCCAAGCCGATCCTGTCGCAAGCGCAATAAAGGTGAAAACCGCCCCCACGGGTGCCATCGCGGCACTCACCAGATCGGACATTTTCATCTGCCAGACTAAGCCGATAAACGCCGCAATTGCCATGGAAGCATAAATCCCCATCGACCAAATAGCCGCTGGGACATGGATGTACATAATGCGATAGCTATTGCCCTGTTGATAGTCAGACGGTGCGAATCCAAAGCCCCAGACCCAACCAATCAACAAACACGCTGCCCCAGCTAATCCTAGCCATGGCACAAACTTACCGCACAGATGATAAAGCCGTTCAGGCTTAGCAAGCTGATGAAGCCATTTCCACATTGAGATTTATGCTCACAAAACGAAAAGTCACTGTTTCGACCTTGATGTCGAAACCCCATAAAAAGGCGCTGTCTTGTACTACCTGCAGGCTCTTTTCAGACAATCTATCTTATACGGTGTTACTTATTATTAACCTATTAGTCTGAGCTATATTACCGCCGACAAACAAAAAGGTTTTTCAAATCGTTGAGTTCGGTTTCATCGAACAAGTTACTGCACGCTGACACGCAGCGCTGCCGCTGCTGCAAACGGTGAAAGTGTAACGCTTCCTGCGAGCATCGCGCCTAAGATAGCGAGATATCCACCAATAGGCATACCCATCGAGGCCGCATCAATCGCAGAGGTCGCAAAAATTAAAATAGGAATATAGAGAGGAAGCACCAGCAGACTGAGTAATACTCCCCCCTTGCGTAACCCTACCGTCAGTGCCACACCTATCGATCCAATAAAACTGAGCGTTGGCGTGCCCAACAGCAGGGTTAAAGCCACGGCCCACCAGGTCGCAAAATCGAAAGAAAGTAAAAGTGCGACCAACGGAGAGAGGATCAGCAGTGGCAGGCCGGTCACTAACCAATGAGCAAATACTTTCGCGAGCACCGTTAATGCCAACGGCGACGGCGTTAACATGAGTTGTTCTAGCGTGCCGTCCAGATAGTCATCTTTAAACAGGCGCTCCAGAGACAAAAGCGCGGCTAACAATGCCGCTACCCACACAACACCCGGCGCAATACGCGCAAGCAGCTGCGGCTCGGGGCCAATGCTGAGAGGGAACAGCGTAATCACGATTAAAAAGAACCACAGCGGATTAATGATTTCAGCGCCGTTGCGAAAGGCAATTTTTAACTCACGTCGCAATACGGTGCCGATCATCGCGAAACTTCCTCGCCGCTCAAACGCAGCTTACGCATGCGATAATCCAGATCCTGATGAGTCGTCAGCAAAATAATGCCTCCCGCCTGCGTATGCTTCTCGAATAATGCGATCAGCTTTGCCACCCCAGACTTATCAATCGCGGTTAGCGGCTCATCCAAGATCCATAGTGTTGCCTTACTCAACCACAGTCGCGCTAAAGCCACTCGGCGTTGCTGTCCCGCAGAGAGCTGAGCGACGGGCACATCTTCATAGCCAATTAAATCAACCTGAGCCAAAGCATCCCAAATGGCCTCTTGATTATGTTCACCCTGCACCGCTTGATAAAACGCGAGGTTTTCAAACGGCGTCAGCACCGATTTCACACCGGCCTGATGGCCAAGGTAAATCATCTGCTGTTGGTACTCTTCACGCTGTTTACGAATAGATTTTTGCTGCCATTGAATATCGCCGCGGTCAGGCTGGGACAAACCGGCAATCATCCGTAGCAGGGTCGTTTTACCTGCTCCGTTCGGGCCTTCTATTTGTACCATTTCGCCCGCTTCCACCTGAAAACTGAGCTGGCTAAACAGCACTCGCTCGTCACGGCTACAGGCTAAAAGGGAGATATTCAACATCGAAGAAACCATTCCTAAAATCGGGGGTAACGCATCATATCATAAGCCTATAGCTGCTCGTACCCCGTAACACGAGTGATGCCTACCTACATGGAGGTAAAATTGTGGTTCAAATCAATAACTGCCCCCTCACCCTATGAGTCGCGTCTATCCCTCAAATAATTCGAGTTGCAGAAGGGCGACAAGTGAGTGATTACTCGAGTGAACCAACGCATATGCAACTTGAAGTATGACGGGGATATACATCTATCATCCCAACGAAGATTAAATCTGGCATACGTCAATTTTTATATCGATTCTTGATATTTCAAAAATCGGCACAAAAAATGCTGAGCGCAATTCAAACTTTTCTCCTGTGGTTGCCCCTTATGATTTTGCTATTCAAACAGGAGAATTATGATGAAAAAAACGGCATTAGCACTTACGTTGGCAGGTTTGTTTCTTTCACCGACCGTTTGGTCGGCCACATCAGGGATCACGTTGGATGGGCATTCACTCACGTTGGAAGACGCATGGGAAATTGCTTATTCAAACAAAGAGGTTCACATCGCCCCTGCGGCAATGAAAAGGGTTGAAGAAGCCAATCAGCTCTTAATGACGGCAGCCAGCAAAGGGATCCCCGTCTATGGTTTAACCGTCGGCGTAGGCTTAAATAAGGATAAATCGCTGTTTGATGCCCACGGTCAACTCACGCCAGAAGCCATTGCAGCCTCAAAAGCCTTCAACGTTAACGCACTGCGTGCCCATGGTGCAGGTATTGGCCCAGCGATGCCTGATGAACTGGTACGTATGGCAATGGTTATCCGTCTCAATACGTTACTCGTAGGCAGAACCGGTGCTCAACCACAGGTAGCGACCCTATATCAGCAACTGCTCAATAACCATATTACGCCCGTCGTGCCTTCACAAGGCTCGGTTGGGGAAGCTGATATCACTCTGGCCTCTCATATCGGCGATGTCATGATGGGAGAGTGGAAAGTTCACGTAAACGGTCATGAACAAGATGCAGCCAGCGCATTACAAGCCGCTGGGATTACAAAACTCGATCCTATCGGCAAAGACGCCCTCTCTATTTTATCGACCAATGCAATCTCCGCAGCATACTCCGCACAAGCGCTGCTCGCCGCTAAACAGATCATTAATGTCACTCCTGAAGTGTTTGGTTTATCTCTAGAAGGTCTGAATGGCAACGTTGCACCGTTCCTGCCACAAAGCCTTAGCGTTCATCCATTCCCTGGCGTCCAAGATACCGCCAAGGTGATGCGTGAGGTGCTGAAAGGTTCTTATCTCTGGCAGCATCAGGATGGCCGAGCATTACAAGATCCACTCTCCTACCGAACCACGGTGTTTGTTCTCAATGAGGCACATAAAGAGTGGGCTGAAGCTTATCAAATGCTGTCGATTCAGATGAACAGCTCAGACGATAACCCTGCGGTGATCGTCAACGCCGATAAATCATTAATAGAGAATAGCCAAGTTGCGCAGTACTACGTCCACGATGGCAAAGTGAATGGTGCGATCTTCCCTACGTCGAATTTCGAACCACTCCCGCTGACGCTGGCCATTCAAAACCTATCCGTTGCTATGGGTCACTTGGCACATAACAGCGTACAAAGAACCCTGCATCTTTCCGACGATCATTTCACCGGTCTAAGCCGCTTCCTCGCGGGTGAGGAGAATAATGGGCACGCTTTCGGTGCAATTCAAAAGCCGCAGGTTGCTATGCTTGCCAACATCCGCTCGCTGGTAAATCCAGTATCACTCGATGGCCAACCTATGGCTGGCAGCATTGAAGATACCTACACCAATAATTTACAGGCCTCCACTCGACTGACCCAAATTGCCGATGACATGCGCTACATCTATGGCCTTGAGCTGTTACATGCGAGTCAAGCGATCGACCTGCGCAAACACAAAAACCCAGACATCAAACTGGGCGAGCAAACAGGTAAGCTCTACAACAGCTACCGCGAAAAGGTGAAATTCGTCGATAAAGATCGCATCTTCAGCGATGACATCGAGAATTCAGCCAAACTCCTGCGACAGTATCCTGCGCTACCGTTGATCCGTGAGGGGCACAATGGATAACAAAATCAATAACTCTCGTCGTAATTTTATTACCAAAGGGACGTTGTTGACGACTGGGGCCGCTTTTGCGGCCTTTTCCGGTTCTGTCAGCGCCAGCACCGCCTCGTGTAGCAACGACAACGCTATCCGCTATCACCGTGTTTATGACGTCATTGTGGTTGGAAGTGGTTTTGCCGGATTAGCCGCCGCGCTTGAGGCTGTCAATCTCGGCCGCAGCGTATTAGTCATCGATAAAATGCCCGTTTGTGGAGGAAACTCAACGATTAACGGGGGGGCTGTCGCGGTTGCAAACTCGCCTCTGCAGCAAAAAGAGGGCATCGTTGACTCACCTGAACTCATGTACAAAGACATGTTAAAAGCAGGTCGAGGTCTCAACGACAAAGAGCAGTTAACTATTCTGGTCAATAACACAACTGCCGCCTATGAATTTACATTGAAACATGGCGTGGTTTATAAACCGTTCGTGCAACATTTTGGCGGTCACTCCGTCCCCCGAACGCTACAGACGGTCGAAAGCTCTGGTGCCGGAATTGTCATGCCATTGAAAAATTCAGCGATGAAGCTGGGAGTTATGTTCCGTACTCGCTGCAAACTGCTGGGTTTTGACCAAAATGCACAAGGGCGCGTGATTGGTATTTCAGTTCGTGATGGCTACCGCTTTCCCGACGAAACCAGCGGTGAAATTCGCCACTACGGTGCTCGTTACGGCGTCGTGATGTGCTCTGGGGGATTCTCCAACGATCTCCGCTTCAGAAAAATGCAAAACCCTCGGCTGGATGAAAAAGTGGACTCAACCAATCATCCAGGAGCCACCTCTGAGTGCCTCGTACAAATGTTACGTATCGGCGCGATTCCCGTTCAACTTGATCTGATCCAGCTTGGCCCTTGGTCATCTCCCGATGAAAAAGGCTTCGGCTATGTTTCTCAGTTCAACACCATCTCCGGCTTTCCTAACGGAATTATGGTCAATCCACGGACGGCTAAGCGCTTTACCAATGAGTTGGCCGACCGTAAAGAGCGCGAAGACGGCATTCTGGCACAGGTTGATCAGGACGGTAATCCGCTTTACCCCATCTGCTTTACCACGCTAGACGGTGCGAAGCAGGCACAAAGTTTAACTCATGCACTGCATTATAAAGTGGCTTGGCAGTTCGATACCCTACAGGAATTAGCCGATCACTTTGGCATGCCCTATGCCACGCTAAAGTCAGAAGTGGATGAATACAATGCGGCAGTTGCCCGTAAAGGAGGCGACCGCATGCATAAAGATGTCAGTCGTGCCGTTCCGTTAGATAAGGGGCCCTTTGTTGCCGTGCGGGTTTGGCCAAAAGTCCATTATGTGATGGGAGGCGTAAAAATTAACGTCAAAGCAGAGGTTTTAAACGCTGCTGATAGCACCCCGATCCCAGGACTGTATGCAGCAGGCGAAGCCACTGCGGGCTCTCACGGGGGAAGTCGATTAGGAAGTTGTGCCGTCGCAGACTGTTTGGTTTATGGCCGTATTGCCGGCGCCAGCGTAGGTGCCGCAGCGCCAAGCGATGATTTCCCAGCTACAGACAAGGATGCCTGAGATGACAAAACAACTTTTATTTTTTTTAGTGATGGTTATCAGTTGCTTGAGTCTGAACTGCGCCGCTGCCGACAACACTGCCAACAATGAAGCCCTATACCATGACAAGCTGAATAGCATGCATGCTAAGCCCTATCACCAAACGTTGGAGGCCACGGGAAAAGATAATTCATGTCAGCTATGTCACGGCACTAAAACCCCAGTATCGTCGCCGAATGACAGCAATTGCCTGAATTGTCATGGTTCTCGCGATCAGGTGGCCGCGCTAACGCTACCTGATCCAAAGGACAAAAATGCGGAGCCCAACCCGCACAACTCAATTCACTATGGCAAAGATGCTTCTTGTACCATGTGCCATAACGAACACAAACCTTCAGAGATTTATTGTAATAACTGCCATCTCTTTAAATATCCCAACATGAAACCTTAAGGGATCGCTATGACTAATTTATCTATGAAACACCAGATAAAGCGCGGTCTGCTTTTTGCGATACTCTTATTTTCACAAGTATATGCTTGGGCCGCCCCACCCGCGCTTTCCGTCACCGCCAGCCAGCAGAATCAATCATGCTTAAGCTGTCATTCCGATACTGATATTCATAGCATCGTGACATCTAAAGCACACGATAAGTTACAGCTCTCTGCCGAGGATTATCAAGAAAGTGTTCATGGTGGATTACCCTGTATTGCCTGCCATCAAAGCGCACCAAACAGCCAAGGTTTTGATGCTACGCCACACCAATTGGCGCCGCAGCAGAATACAAGCTGTGAGGGCTGCCATGCGGTAATGCTGCACGACACCATCACCGCCGAAAATGCGAGCGTGCACCAACAAAAAATAGAGCAAGGACAATTCACCTGCACGGCATGCCATGATGCGCATACCATGAGCAGCGGAGTTATCTCTAATCCTAGTAAAACGCAAATAGCCAAAAGCAATCAGACGTGCATAAACTGTCACTCAAGAGCCGGCGTTTATTCACTGCTCGCCAAAGGTAAATCTGCGACAAAACAGGATTTGGCGCATAAAATGCTGCCTTACTCAGAACAGCATTTGGCTAGCTTACGCTGCATCGACTGCCACGTTGCGGCGAACGATGAAACCTTGCACAAAATTTTACCTGCCTCTCAAGCAGTCACCTGCGAACAATGTCACAGCAATTCTGCCATACTCACCCAAAGGCAAAAAACAGATATCACACTGTTTCCCTCAACGCCTGGAAGCTTATTAGGGAAAGGATTATTTGATGACAGCCAATTACAGAAGAAACTAGCAAGCCTACCTGTAACGGGTGAAAAAACAGAACAGGTGCAAACGGTTAAAGGTACACTCTTTAGTAATACTTATATGATTGGCAGTAATGGCAGCAATCATTGGGATAAACTTTATGTTTATGCACTGATGGCATTCATTGGGTTATTGATCTGCCATGGCGTTGGTCGAGTTATCAGCAACAAATTGTTGAAGCGCTCACACGAGAATGCCAGTGAAGATAAAATATATCTTTATACTTTATTAGTCAGATGTTGGCATTGGCTTAATGCGCTGTGCTGTATCACGCTGCTCGTCAGCGGTATCGCCTTGCATTTTGTGACTCAACGATTCGCTACATGGGTAAATATTCACAATATTGCAGGGCTCACACTCTGTGCTATTTGGGTCTTATTCATCATTGCCGCTCTTTCAGGTAACGGTCACCATTATCTCGTTCGTTGGCGGGGAATTTCAGCAAGGCTTTACCGACAAACTCGCTATTATCTCGTCGGTATTTTCCGAGGCGAACCGCATCCTGAGCATCCAAGCCAGCAGAGCAAATTTAATATCCTGCAGCAGCTTGGATACATAGGCATTATGTTTGCGCTTGTACCATTGCTCATTGTCAGCGGGCTGTTGATGCTTTTCCCTGAGTACTCACCGACTAAGATATTTGGTTGGCCAGGAAAACAGATTATTGCCTACCTGCATTATGCTCTTGCATTAATCATGCTGATGTTTGTGATAGTTCACCTTTACCTTTGTACCACGGGCGATTCATTAGGTGCATTGATTAAAGGAATGATTGATGGTTTTCATCGTAGTAAAAAGATGAAATAACCCAAACAGAAGCGCAGAGTGTAAACCTTAAAAAAGTCAAAGAGTTCGCTCTTTGACTTTTTATTTTCCTGAAATTAGCTTTAGCGAGCTGAGATCCTCAGTTTTTTTATCTTGCTATACAACGTATTACTATTAATGCCTAGAATCTGCGCCGCGCCATTTTTACCTGAAATCTTCCCATTGGCTTGACGTAGCGCCTTCATAATATGCTCACGCATCGCATCCTCTAGAGGTAAAAGCCCTCCCTGAGCTTTTATTTTAGGCAAATCGCATATCAACTCTCCACCAGGGAATGAGATGTTTGAATTCTCAATCACATGAATTAGCTCGCTGATATTTCCAGGCCATTGATAGTCCCACAGCATTTTTTTCGTTTCTGGACTAAATATCGGAATTTTGTTTGCACCGCGGTGAGTTAGCTTCAATGACAGGTAGTGCGTTAGCAGTAACGGGATGTCTTGATGTCGATATCGTAAAGGAGGAAGGGTGATCTCTAAGCAGAGAATATGGTGATGATACTGGCTGGATAAATAATCAAGATGTAATGCTTCACTGTATCGCTCAGTTTGAATAGAGATGGTCTTAACATGACAAACACCGGGATAACGACTCATCAACTCTAGCACCATCATTTGCCAACGCTTCGGCAGAGAAAATAATTCGTAGACCAGTAAGGTTCCACCATGTAATGGCAAAAAATACTTAATATCTGGCATATCTTCCCAATTAATGTCGATACATTTTTTTGTGTTATCGTTCGATGATATATAGATTAACTGGTGATTTCTCACATCGAGAATACCATAAAAACCCTTTTCGTCGGCGGCTTCGCGTATGTATGACGCAATACTTTTTTTTCCTACGCCATTTTCACCAAAAATCAAAATTGGCGATTGACTACATGCCAGTATTTTCAACGATGAATAAAGCTTCGATAATTCGACATTACTTGGACTAACGATGAACCGCTCATCAGCGTGTGAAAACGTTGAAGGTATGCAAGAGGGAGGCGCTGAATATTTAGCCCGAGGCTCTAAAAGGTTATGCTGCAAAAGAGTAATAAATGAAAGTAACGAAAACTCACCACGAACCCCCTCAATCAAGGCAACATGCTCCGCAGTATAAGCTTGAGGCTGATAGCTAAAAAAACCAACGGCCCCCAAACGAATACCATCCAGCGACATTCTCATAAGAATGATTGACTTAATATTTCTAAATCCCCTTCCTACGACATATTCGGTTAATAAATCCTGCTTCAGATCATTAATGAGTTGAATTTCAATATTCTGATTTTTCTCAAACTGCTCGGCAATATACTCGGGTATTGGAATCAAATCACGCTTAAGCCGCGCCGCTTTATGAGAAGACAATGCAATAAACTGTATACTGCGAATATCATGTCGGTAATAATTCAGGAAAATGCCATCACAGCTAAAACCTTCCGGAATGGCATGAATACACGCCTGCATTGACTTCTCAATATGAGCACTGCTACACAAAGCTGTATGTAAGAATGATATAGCGCTATCCATAGGCCACCTAACTCACGTCAACATTCTATAAATTAATCTAATGATTTTTTTGTTATTTAACAGGGTATTATGAATAATATTGACTCATCTTTCTTTACCCTAGGTCAAAAATTACGCACCTCTTCTTAAAATGGCGTAATAACGACAGACACGGTGTATCGGTAGCATTTCCAGTCTGCACGCTGGCAAAATCAGTATGTTTTCCCAGCAAATAAACATTAACGCCGATAAAACGAGCAATCAGTAAGATTAGTTCTTATCCTATTGATAAAAATGCGTATAATAGCTGCCGTTGTCCTCTTAGTTAAATGGATATAACGAGCCCCTCCTAAGGGCTAGTTGCAGGTTCGATTCCTGCAGGGGACACCATTCTGAGTTTTATCCCTCTTTGAAGCCCCACCATCTCGTCAACGCCAAAACTCAAACCACGTAACCTACGTTGATTCATTACAAAGCGTGTACTTTCGCTAGAGATTCCATCAAAGAATAACTCGCAAATAGAGCTATAAAGCTATGTATTCATCATAAGCATTCACCCTACTTTCAGACCGTAGCTCCCTCCCCCCCATGTACAATCATTCTTCCAACAGCAACACTTCCTCAGCAACAACCCATTCCATTGAACTTATCGACTTCGCCCACTCTCTCCCCTATACGCAAAGCAGTGCAGGTAATACATCCATCGTCTCCGTATTTGAAACCCAATCAGCTCTATTTTTATCACCGCCCCCTCCTTTATAACGCTCTCCATAACTGACAAAACATGACCTCCATGGACGGAAATCACCACTCCCTCACTTATAAAAACAAAACATAACACCAATAAACAAAATATTATCAGATCATTAAACTATAAATTTAAATTTTATAGTTATAAATACCAATTATGTCTATGCCGCCAGTATACTTTATTCAACAAAATCGCCGCCTATGATGATAGAAACGATATCGGTTCTGACTTCCTAATAAAAAAGCAGTACAGACGAACAATATGGGAATAAGAAGGCATGGCAACGTTAATTATTTATTCCGAGAACTAAAAAAATAACAGTCAAGCAACGGCAAATTAATGCTGTCTTTCAGTATTAAAACATCAGGCTAAGCCAGATTTACAGCCTTGAAAAGATAGCAAGCTAATAATCATTAGAGTATCTAGCACGTTAAAGAGAAATGTCAGCATGACTCTATTTGAGTTGAACTTTCATCTATAGCAGGTGGTGCCATGAGTAAAAATCAGATTCAGGCCCGTAGATATAGAGCTGATACAAGGTTATTTCTATCGCCAACCTATATAGGTTCAACGTTTGATTTTGGATAAAAATATAAAATGCTCATCAATAATGAAAAACGAAACAGAAAAGTTTCAATCATCACAGATAACGAATACCTGAAATTAGGCTTGCTTTCTATACTTAGTGAGCTAGATCCCAAAAGCTTTGTAGGAAATGCTATTTTTATTGACGTTGATAGTTTGAAGTTGATGTCAGACTTTGGCACTTTGCTAAAAAATGCCTATGCCAATCGAGCCTCCGTGATTCTTATCTGCTCGGGGGGAGATATGTCGATGGTATTGGAGCGACTTCCTCACATCGATATTAACGAAAAACTCGCTCTATGGCCTCGAGATATCACGACTTTGCTTAGATCAAATCTGACCTATTATTTCATTAAGGAGTTTAATGATCTGATCTGTGTCAAAAAGCTCGGGGCAATGAAAATGGCCATCATTCTTATGGTCAATAAAGGATGGACATTTAGCCTTATCGCCAGAACGTTGAAGATCTCACATAAAACGCTTTATCGCTACACCGGGGGATTGGTTTCTTATTTTAATGTGAAAAACATTAATTTTTTATTTTATTTTCTTAGGTCACGTTTTCCACCGTCCTATTTTGACTCCCGTTTAACTGACTATTCGCCAAGAGCACCGCTACTGTCTTTTGTAGCCGGAAAGGTTTTGGCTAAAGGTCAAACAAGAATAACAACGCAGTTAACTCAGCCGTAGCCCATACAGGCACATTTAATAATGATTTTTTCATGATGTAATTAAGGAGCTAGTTTATATGAACATGGGTTCATCAAAGTTTTTGGTCTTGGGATCAATCTGTCTGCTGGCGGCATGCTCATCCCAGCCAGCAAAGAAGCCTCAGGGCAATAACCATACAACGGCTGCAGCAACTACTGGATATCAAAATACTAGTACTCCTGCAGATAACTATATTGCAAAACGTACTGCAACGCTAACAGGTATAACACTCGCCTCCACAAACAATACCTGTGTCGACCATTTTAATTTTTTAAGAGAAGCGCAGTCTAATCAATATCAGAAATACACTAAAGACTATGGTGACATTGGTAAAGGATACCGCTTTTTAAATGTAAACAAGAACATCATGGATAACGATGCAAAAGAAGTTTACACCATGATGCTTGAAATGAAATTAGACACACTGTGCTCAAAAGTCCAATACACCGGATACTCAGTCGTTAAAGGTAAAATAAAAGAACTCTCTAGCATTTAATTACACATTTAAGCTATTTCAAGCCAGAGCCCCTTCTTTTATGAAGATGGGCTCTTTGTGTATTTCATAAAATTTTACATTGGTATTCGTTATGAGAAAAATAATTTCACCAAGAGGTATGAAAATAACCTCATGGGGGATAATCATTATTCAAGCTCTTACACCATTGTTAATGTCAGTCAGTTCTGTAGCCAGAGCAAATGAATATAGCAAGATGGAAGAGACTATTTTGGGGATGCAATCGGTTGTAGAGGGAAGTGCTCCGACAGAGAGCCCCTCTTCGCCTTTATTACCTCCGAAAAAACAACAGGCCCCCACATTAATATCAACACCTGAGTTCCAATCTCATATTAATCCCGAGAACGCGGCCTCTGCCCTCCCTACCGGAGATTCAACACCTAATTTGCCTTCCCTTGGTAGCGAGTCTATTTCATCTTCGTCAGCAAACGAACCAGCGGTTGATCTCACTGGTAACGCGATGCAGGCAGGACAAATTTTATCGAGCGATAATGTCACCAACGCATCTATTAATTATGCAAAAAGCATTGGTGAAGGATTAATTAACCAGCAGATTAATGACTGGTTGAATCAGAAAGGCACCGCACGTTTCAGCGCGGGTTCTGATCAAAAAATTTCTGGTGATTTGTTACTCCCTATTATAGGCAACACGGATAGTCTATTCTTCACGCAGCTCGGCCTGCATAGTAATGAAGATAGAAATACGGCCAACGTTGGTGTTGGCTATCGCCAATATATCGACGATTGGATGTATGGCATCAACACCTTTTATGATTACGACTATACGGGCAAAAATGCGCGTTTAGGCGTCGGTGGTGAAGCTTGGACGGATTATCTAAAACTGGCGGTGAATGGCTACTACGGCCTAACCGACTGGCATCAGTCCCGCCTGTCTGCCATGAAAGACTATGATGAACGCCCTGCCAATGGGTTTGACCTGCGTGCTGAGGCTTATCTACCGTCATATCCTCAATTAGGCGCCAACCTTAAATATGAACAGTATTTTGGTAAAGGTATCGATCTGGGCACCGGCACACATCCTGACGACTTAAAGGATAATCCAAAAGCACTGACCTTCGGCTTAAACTATACGCCAATCCCACTGGTTACCCTGAAAGGTGAGCACTCCGTGGGTGATAAAGATGACAGTCGCATTGGGATAGATGTTAATTATCGCTTTGGTGTACCTTGGGCTCGACAGATCAGCGCCGATTCCGTTGATGCGTTGCGCAGCCTGATGGGCAGCATGTACGAGTTCGTCGATCGTAACTATGAAATCGTGATGCAATACCGTAAGCAGGATCTGCTGCGAATCTCATTGCCAAACACCGTCACCGCCAAAGCCGCAGAAACCATAACGCTACCGCTCACCGTATCTAAAGCCAAGTATGGTCTGAAGGACGTCGAATGGACGGCTTCTGCAGAATTTCTTGCTAACGGTGGTACATTCCGCGAGCTGTCGCTCACCCAGTTAGAAGTCACTTTACCGCCATACGTGTACACCAAACGCGCTAACGCCGCGCAGGAATACGTCATTAAAGCGGTTGGCGTCGACAACAACGGTAATAATTCCAATACCGCAGCGACGACTATCAAAGTTGAACCCTCTAAAAATATCATCAGCGATTTAACGATCACGCCATCAGGCTCAGTACCGGCTAACGACGCTGATTATTTCACCGTGACAGCCTCGGTGCTTGATGAACATAGCCAGCCGATGACGGCACAGCCTATCAAGTTTGATATTGATAACATGAAAGGCGCAGATGGTCGTTCAGCAGCAACGTTATTTAAAGATGGCGACACCAACAGCCAGACGCTGACGGTTAACACCGATAGCCGAGGTAAAGCCACGGTTTACGTTCGTAGTAAACTGGCTAAGCAAGGTGTGATTACCGCCACAATGAACAACGGCAACTATAAATCAGGCCAGGTTGACTTTATTGCTGATGCCGCTACAGCACAAATCAGCGCGCTGGATATCATCAAAAACAAGGCACTCGCAGATGGGCAAAGCTCAAACAAACTGCAAGTGACCGTAAAAGATATCAATGGCAACCCACTCGCCAATTCACAGGTTGATTTGAGCGCCACAAACGGTGCAACTATCGTCAATGGTTCAACGGTGATGACTGATGCCGAGGGTCAGGCCATTCTGTTAGTGACCAATACCACCATTGGTGATAGCACAATCACGGCACGCATCAACGGAAGTTCTAAAACTCAGGTTGTGACCTTCGTTGCAGATAAATCGACATCAACCATTACCCAAGGCAATCTCACCGCAACGCAGGATGCCGTCGCAAACGGAACGGATACTAACCTAGTCACAGCAAAAGTTACCGACGCCAACGCGAACACGGTCTCCGATGTCACGGTTCATTTTACCGTCAGCAACGGTGCCAAAATTATCACCGTTAAAGGCGTGACCGGCGATGACGGCCTTGCAACCGCCAAAGTGACAAGCCTCAAGGCGGATACCTACACCGTTACCGCTCGGATTCAGGAATCAGGAAACAGCGCTCAGACCAACACGCGCTTCATTCCCGATAGTTCAACAGCAACTATCACTGCTAGCAATCTGACCATCAATCCAAATGGTGCTCTGGCTGACGGCGTTGATATCGATGCGGTTGAAGCTATTGTGACCGATGCCAACGGCAACCTCGTCCCCAACGCCAGCGTTAACTTTGTGGTTGCAACCGGTGCCACGATTACCACCGTAATCGGAACCACGGGTGCAGATGGCAAAGCGACAGCATCGGTGACGAGTACAACTGCGGGCAAATATAAGGTTACAGCAACCGTCAGCGGCCGTTCAGCCAGCAAAGACGCCGTATTTGTTGCTGATAATGGTACTGCGACCATCATTGCAGGAAATCTGAAGGTCACTGCTGATAACGCCTTAGCCAATGGGACCGCAACCAATGCTGTCCAAGCTAAAGTCACGGATGCCAACGGTAACGTGGTGCCTAATGTGGCAGTAAGCTTTAGCGCCAATAACGGTGCAACCGTCACTATGGCGTCAGCGCTCACTAATGAAAGTGGCCTTGCTACGACAACGTTGAGTAACACCACATCAGGGGTCACCAACGTCGTTGCGGCTATTAACGGCACCAGCCAGAACGTGAATACTAACTTCACTCCTGATGGCTCAACGTCAACGATCGTCAAAGGCGATTTACAGGTCACCAAAAACGATGCCACAGCCGATGGGAGCGATACTAACGCCGTTCAAGCCAAGGTTACCGATGCCAACGGCAACGTAGTACCGAATGCCACCGTCACCTTCAGCGCTAACCACGGCGCGACAGTGACCACTGAATCAGTCACAACCAACCCACAAGGACTTGCCAGCACCACGTTAACCAACACGCAATCGGGTACGACACAGGTTACGGCAACCGTTAACAGTCATAGTCAGCAAGTGGACACTAACTTTGTCGCGGATGGCTCAACGGCAACCATCACCAAAGCTAACCTCGTTGTGACTTCTGATAGCGCTAAGGCAGATGGCCATGCAACCAACGCGGTTCAAGCTAAAGTCACCGATGCCAACGGCAACCTAGTCCCTAATGCAGTCGTCAGTTTCACCGCAGATAATGGCGCAACGATCGCCAACGCGTCAGTAACAACGGGTTCCGATGGCTTAGCGAGCACAACGTTGACCAATACCCAAACAGGGATAGCCAAGGTCACAGCCACCGTTAATGGCCATAGCCAAACCGTAGACACCACCTTTGTGGCCGACGGCGGCACGGCAACGATTGTGAACGGTGATTTAACGATCACCACCGACGGGGCCAAAGCTAACGGCACAGATACCAACGCCGTTCAAGCCAAGGTCACCGATGCTAACGGTAACGTTGTTCCGAATGTCACGGTAAGTTTTACCGCAGATAATGGGGCCGTTATCGCCATAGCATCAGCCACCACCAACTCGCAGGGGTTAGCAACGACTAAACTAACTAACGTCACCGCTGGCACCAGCAAAGTCACCGCTACCATTAACGATAGCAGCCAAACCGTCGACACCACCTTTGTGGCTGATGACAGTACGGCGACCATTATCAATGGAGCTCTGACGGTCACAACCGACAACGCCGAAGCCAACGGCACTGCAACCAACGCCGTTCAGGCCAAGGTGACCGATGCTAACGGTAACGTGGTGCCTAATGTGGCGGTCACCTTCGCCGCGAATAACGGTGCTACGATCACCAACGCGTCGGCTAACACCGATGAAAATGGCGTAGCCACTACCACGCTGACCAACATCACATCCGGTATCAGTAAGGTCACCGCCACCATTAACGGTCACAGCCAAACCGTCGACACTACCTTTGTGGCTGACGGCGGCACGGCAACGATTGTGAACGGTGATTTAACGATCACCATTGATCACGCGGTTGCTAACGGCACGGACACCAACGCCGTTCAGGCCAAGGTGACCGATGCTAACGGCAACGTGGTGCCTAGTGTGGCGGTTACCTTCACCGCAAACAACGGTGCTACGATCACCAACGCGTCAGCCAACACCAATGAAAATGGCATAGCGACCACCACGTTGACCAACATCACGGCCGGTATCAGTAAAGTCACCGCCACCGTTAATGGTCACAGCCAAACCG